>DAIUEP010000120.1:0-14707 GCA_036845065.1 Xanthobacteraceae bacterium
ATGGTGCCCAGGGGCGGAATCGAACCACCGACACCGTGATTTTCAGTCACGTGCTCTACCAACTGAGCTACCTGGGCGCCGAGCCCGCCGGGTGGCGGTCGGGCCGCCGGGTTATAAAGGCAGGCGGGGCGTCCAGCAAGCGGTACGCGCGGGGCTCAGGCACCGCCATTGACGCCACGACCGGCCCGAAAATCACGCGTCCGGCTCATCCTTGGCGGACGGCACCGGCCGCGAGGCTCCGTCCTCGTCTTCCTCCTCCTTGCCCGCCACCACATAGGCGCCGCTGAACCAGCGGTTGAGGTCGACATCGGCGCAGCGCTTGGAGCAGAAGGGCCGAAAGGCCGCAGCCGCCGGCTTGCGGCAGATCGGGCATTTGGGGGTGTGAGTCCGCTCGGTCATCGGTTGTTGGCCGCTCATACCGCGTTGAGCCAGCCGAGGCGGATCGGGTAGCCCTCGCCCGCAAGCAATGTCGTGGTTTCGTAGAGCGGCAGCCCGACCACGTTGGAATAGGAGCCGACGATCTTGACCATGAAGCTTGAGGCAATGCCTTGCGCGGCATAGCCGCCGGCCTTGCCGCGCCATTCCCCGGAAGCGAGATAGGCCTCGATATCCTCGTCCGACAGGCGCTTGAACCGCACCTTGGTCTCGACCAGTCGCTGGCGGAACGCCTCCTTGGGCGTGACCAGGCAGATCGCCGTGTGGACCCGGTGATTGCGCCCGGACAGAAGCCGCAGGCATTGCGCCGCCTCGTCCAGCAGCTCGGCCTTCGGCAGGATGCGGCGGCCGACCGCCACCACCGTATCGGCGGAGAGGATATAGGCGCCCTTGAGCTCGTCATCGACGCGCACCAACGCGAGCGCCGATTCAGCCTTCGCGCGCGCGAGGCGGTTGGCGCAGGCGCGCGGCAGCTCGCCGCGCCGTGGCGTCTCGTCGATGTTGGTCGGACGCAGCGAGTCGGGCTCGATTCCCACCTGATTGATCAGCTGGACGCGGCGGGGCGAACCGGACGCCAGAACGAGTTTCGGGCTGCCGATCATGTCAGCTCACTGCCCCCATCGACGTTGTGTCATCGGTCATGCTGCTCCTTCATCGTGGCTACAAACTGGAGATTTGCATCTCCGATGCAACCGCATATCGCTACCATCAAATCGCTGGATAGAACAACGGCGGCCTGCTTGAAGCGGTCGATGATACGAACATGACGGCACGCGCGCTATGCGCCAGGCGCGAACCGCGCCGAAATCCGCGCCATGAGCTGGTCGCGCACCGCCCGATAGGCATCAAGCCGCTGCTCGCGATTGCCCTCGATCCCGGTCGGATCGGGCGTCGGCCAGTATTCGACCGCGGCGGCGATCCGGTGGGTCAACTCGAGCGCCTTGTGATGGGCCTCCGGCGCCAACGTCACAATCAGGTCGAAATCGAGCCCGTCCTCGAGATCCTCCAGCTCCTCGAACGTCATCGGCTCGTGGCTCATAATATCGATGCCGATCTCGGTCATGGCCGCGATCGCAAAGCCGTCGACCTCGCCTTTGCGCACGCCGGCGGAAGCGACCGCAAACGCGCCTCCGAACGCCTGCCGCATCAGGGCAGCCGCCATCGGCGAGCGCACCGAATTCTGCCCGCAGGCAAACAGCACCGCCCGCGGCTTTGCCTGCGGCCCGCCCACTGTCAGCCCTTCCAGTGCAGCACGCAGATGAGCGTGAACAGCCGCCGCGCGGTCTCGAAATCGACCGTCACCTTGTGCTTGAGCCGCTCCATCAGAAGCTGCGAGCCTTCGTCGTGCAGCGCGCGCCGGCCCATGTCGATCGCCTCGATCCGATCGGGCGTGGCGGTGCGGATGGCCTCGTAGTAGCTGTCGCAAATCAAGAAGTAGTCCTTCACGATTCGCCGCAGTGGCGACAGCGACAACAGGTGGGCCATCACCGGCGCATCGCTCGCAGTCCGGATGTCGAACATCAGGCGGTTGCCGGTGATGCTCAGGTTGAGCTTGAACGGTCCGCGCGCTTGGCCTTCCGGCACGAACAAATTGCTCTCCAGCAAATCATAGATCGCGACCGCGCGCTCGTGCTCGATGTCGGGGCCCGAGCGGCCGATCGAATTCTCGTCAAGCGTCACCGCCACCAGCCGGTGCGACTTGCGGGGCGAGGGGCGGTCGGCCGTCATTGCGGATTGATGCGCATCGCGACCGAGCGGGCGTGCGCATCGAGCCCCTCGGCCTCGCCGAGCGCGATCGCGGCAGGACCGAGCGCGCGCAGCTGCTCGGGCCCGCATTTGAGGATCGAGGTGCGCTTCATGAAGTCGAGCACGCCGAGCCCCGATGAAAAGCGCGCCGAGCGCGCGGTCGGCAGCACGTGGTTGGAGCCGCCCACATAGTCGCCGATCGCCTCGGGCGTGTGGGCGCCGAGGAAGATCGCGCCCGCATTCCGGATGCGGCCGGCGAGCTCTTCGGCATCCTTGGCCACGATCTCCAGATGCTCGGGCGCAATCGCATCGATGAGCGGCACCGCTTCCGCGAGCGTGCGCACCAGTATGACGGCGCCGAAATCGCGCCAGGAGGCGCCCGCCACCGCGGCCCGCGGCAACGTCTTGAGCTGCGCCGCGACCGCCTGCTCGACCTGATCGGCCAGCGCGGCATCGTCAGTGATCAGGATCGACTGCGCGCTCGCGTCGTGCTCGGCTTGCGCCAGGAGATCGCCCGCAATCCAGTCGGGATGGCCGCCACTGTCAGCGAGCACCAGCACCTCGGACGGCCCCGCGATCATGTCGATGCCGACCTTGCCGAACACGAGCCGCTTGGCGGCTGCCACGTAGGCGTTGCCGGGACCGACGATCTTGGCGACCGGCTTGATGGTCTCGGTCCCATGCGCGAGCGCGGCGACCGCCTGCGCGCCGCCGATGCGGTAGATCTCGTCGACGCCGGCGAGCTTCGCGGCCGCGAGCACCAGCGGCGCGAGCTTGCCGTCGGGCGTGGGTACCACCATCGCGACGCGCGGCACGCCCGCGACCTTGGCGGGCACTGCATTCATCAGCACCGACGATGGATAGGCCGCACTGCCGCCCGGCACATAGAGCCCGACCGCCTCGATCGCGGTCCAGCGGTGGCCGAGCTCGACACCGAGCGCGTCGACGAAACGGTCGTCCTTGGGCAGTTGCCGACGGTGATAGGCCTCGACCCGCTCGCGCGCGAGCGCGAGCGCCGCGAGCGCGCGGGGCTCGCACGCCGCCTGCGCCGCCGCGATCTCCTCGGCCGTCACCCGCAGCCCCAGGCGTTCGAGATCGACGCGGTCGAACTTGCGGGTCAGCTCGATCAGCGCGCGGTCGCCGCGCGCCACGACGTCCGCGATGATCGCGCGCACGGCGTCCTCGACGTCGGCTGCGCTCTCGCGCTTGGTGGCGAGGAAGTCGCGAAAGCGCGTGTCAAAATCGGCGGCGCGGATGTCAAGGCGGATCGGCATGATTGCGCAAAGGTAGCCCGGATCGTGCGAAGCGACATCCGGGATTTCATGGACCGGTGCACCCCGCTACGGATACCCGTCAATGACGTGGGGATGGCGAGGCGTCAACCCTTGGGCGTCCACCTTGGGCGTCTCAACCCTTGAACATGCCCCTCAGGCCTGGGCTACATCATCGATGTGGACCGGACGCGCCTCGGCTAACCGGATGGGGCCGAGGTCGGCGAGCTCGACCTCCAGGCACTCGACCTCGAGCCGCAGCGTCGCCCCGCCCGAGAACGTGAGCGTGACCGCCCCGCCCGGGGGAGTACCATCGGCAAATTCCACTGCCAGAAGGTTAAGGATTTTGTCCTTGGCGGCGGGGTCCACGTTCTTGCACTTGCAGGCGAGCACACGATCGAAGCGCAGCGCCGAGCGGCAGCGGCGAAACTCCGGCGCCGTCGCCATGGCGGACGGCCAGTCGAACCGGTCGACCCCCAGCACCAGCCGCTTCTCGCCGGGACGCCAATGCACATCGGCGACCCTGACTTCGGCGTCCTGGAGATGGGCGGAGACGACCTCCAGATCCTCCTTGTCGAGGGCGACGAACTTGACCGGGTCCATGTCCATGGGCGGGCTCTCTCGCGGGGTGTCAGATGATAGTTCTCAGTTAGGAAGTATCCTGCGACATGCAAGGCTGCAGGCCTCTTAAACTCAGATCGGTCTTCACTCTCCGTTCGTCCCCGCGCAAGCGGGGACCCAGTCTTAACGACTACGGTGTTGGGCACTGGGTCCCCACTTTCGTACATCATCGCGGCGCGCCCTAAAACGACACGCAAGCCGGCCGCAGCACGATGCCGACCGACTGCTGCCTGAAGCGCTTCTTGTAGGCTTCGGCAATCTCGGTGAGGCGCGCCATGTCCTCGGTCTTGCCGGGCAGCACGATCATCACCACCTTGCTCGGCTCGCGCACGATCCGGTTGCGCTCGCCATCGCGATATTGGCCGCGGGCATCGTACACGGTGAGGCCGTCGGGAAAGCGCGGCGTGATCTCGCGATCGAGAAAGTTCAGGAATTGCGTCTCGCTCACGCCAAGGCGGTCGCCGATCTTGCGGCCGAGCAGAAGCTCGGCCACCTGCTGGGGCTTTTGCGGCGCGCTGCAGGCGAGCGGCTGGGCGAATGCACCGATACCGAGCAATGGCACCATCAGGATAGCGACGAGCAGATGACGCATATGACGTGGCATGCGGCTCCCCTTGTGATTGGCGAATGGCTGTGAGGGCGGCAATACGTATGGCAACTGCAGATACGTTGCACTAGCCTTGATGGCTGCCGGCTCCGGGTCAGGGAGAATCCCATGCTCCGCCTTGCTACGCTCGCTCTCGCGGGAGTGTTGCCCTTCTTCGGTCCCGTCGCCCGGGCCGACGACGTCGCCGACTTCTACAAGGGCAAGGAGGTCCGCCTCATCATCTCGGCCTCGATCGGCGGCGGCTATGACATCTATGCCCGCGCGGTCGCGCGCCATCTCGGCGCGCACATCCCGGGCAACCCCACCGTGGTGCCGCAGAACATGCCGGCGGCGGGCGGGCTCGGCGCCGCCAACCATCTCAACAACGTCGCCGCCAAGGACGGCACCGTCATCGCGCTGTTTCAGAACACGGTCCCGCTCGAGCCGTTCTTCGAGAACAAGCAGGCCCAGTTCGACGCCGCGAAATTCGGCTGGCTCGGCACGCCGACGACCGAGACCGCGATGTACATGTTCTGGCACGGCTCCAAGATCAGGTCGCTCGCCGACGCGCAGCGCCAGGAGTTTGTGGCCGGCGCCGCGGGTGCCGCTTCGACGCCTGCCTTCTATGGCCGCGTGTTCAACCAGATCTTCAATGTCAAGGCTCGCTTCATCACCGGCTATCCGGGCCAGAACGAGATTCTGCTGGCGATGGAGAACGGCGAGGTCGAGGCGATGGCGTCGCCGTTCTGGTCGAGTCTCAAGACCGCGCGGCCCGGCTGGTATACGGACGGCAAGATCCGCTTTCTGTTCCAGTATGGCTCGGAGCCGCATCCGGAGCTCAAAGGCGTGCCGCTCGCGCTCGATCTTCTGCAAAGCGCGGCCGATAAGACGCTCCTGGTCGCGGCCGCCGCGCCGCTCGGGCTCGGCCGTCCGTTCGGCGCGCCGCCCGGCATTCCGGCCGACAGGCTCGCCGCCTTGCGCGGCGCCATGATGGCGACTTTCAAAGATCCGGCGTTCCTCGCCGACTGCGAGCGCCAGCGGCTTGAATGCAGCAATGCCAAGACCGGCGCCGAGATCGAGGCCCTCATCAACCGCGCCTATGCGACGCCCGCCGATATCCGCAAGCGGCTGATCGACATCTATCAGGTGGGCGTGAGCGGCCGGTAGCGGCGCGGTCGTCCGCCGATCAAGCGGCGGAACGCGCGCGCCGGAATCGGCTGAACTGGAATCTCTGGCTGCCGCCCGTCGGCGTCTGATGATCATGCGGGCGATGGTCGATCAGCTCGAATGACGGCCCGAGCGTATGGCGGATCGACTCCGCGTCATGCCGAACGACAGGCAGGCCGCTGCAGCGCTCAGGGCCATCGGGCGCAAAAGTGCCGATGATGACGTGTCCGCCCGGCCGCACTGCCCGCAGCACACGCTCCGCATAGGCGGCGCGGTCTTCAGGCGCGGTGAGAAAATGAAACGCCGCACGGTCGTGCCACAACGCGTAGGCTTGCGTCGGCTCCCAGGTGGTCACGTCGGCGACGATCCAGGTCACGCGCGTGGCGCGCGCGCCAAGCCGGGCTTTCGCCTTCGCGATGGATTCTTCGGAAAGATCGAGAACGGTCAGGTCCGTGAACCCCTCGTCGAGCAGCGCGTCGACCAGTCTTGAAGCGCCGCCGCCAACATCGATGATGGGTGCATCGCGCTCGATTCCGGCGGAGTGGATCAGGTCGAGCGATAGAACGGGGCTCGCCTGGAACCAGCTGACTTCGTCCTCGCGCTTTGTTCGGTAGACGTTGTCCCAATAGGCATGCCGATCCAGCGCTGGCATTGTTCGTCTCCCCGATACCGATGAGCCGTGCTATCTCGCCCAGATGGTCACGCGTCACGCCCGCCGCAAGCGCCTGGAGACCCATGCCCCCGATCCTTGCCAACAAGAGCCCTGAAGCGCCATCGGTATTCCTGCCGTCCGCCCTCCTGCGAGAGGCACGCCGGCAGAAGCAGGTGGCAGCCGTGGATGTGCCACCGGTCTGCATCCTCGACCCCGATGGCGACATTCTCCGGCGCCTCAAGGCATCCGGACAGGCACAGCGTTTCGATGCCTGGCCCTGCTATCACACCGAGCTCAACAGCTTCGGCCTGGCCGGACAAACCGTCGGCATCATCGGCTGCGTCGTGGGCGCGCCGTTTGCGGTCCTGGTTGCTGAAGAGCTGTTCGCCAGCGGCTGCCGCTTCCTGCTCAGCCTCACCTCCGCCGGCCAAATTGTCGCCGCCGGCGCTCCGCCCTACTTCGTGATCATCGAGCGGGCGCTCAGAGACGAGGGAACGAGCTATCATTATGCGCAGGCCGCAGAGTTCGCCGATGCCGACCCGCAGCTGGTCGCCACGGCCAGGAGCGCCCTGCAACGGGAAGGCCTAGAAGCTTTCGTCGGGTCGAGCTGGACGACGGATGCGCCGTTTCGAGAAACCGCCGTCGCGATCGAAAGCGCGCGCGCCAAGGGCGTGCTGGCGGTCGAGATGGAGGCGGCCGCGCTCTACGCGTTCGCCCGCACACGCGGCGCTTCCGTGCTGTGCCTGGCGCACGTCACCAACACGATGGGACAGAGCGACCTCGATTTCGAGAAGGGCGAGGCCGACGGGACCGCCGACGCCCTGCGAATTCTCGAAACCATTGTCAGGGCCGTGCGAATATAGATTCGATCCGCGGCAGGATGGCATCCGCATCATGGGGGACGTCTCATGACCAATCCAATATCCGACCTCTGGGATTTTCTGATCGGGAATACCGAGGACCACGATGCGCTCGGATCATGGAAATACGTTCTCGTCGCGCTGTTCATCGCGCTCGTGATCATGAGCGTCGTCATCGCGGTCAGGAACTGGCAGGAGGATCCCGCGCAGCGCACCGGCCGACACCTCGGCACCTGGCTCGTCCGCGTGCTGGTGGGCGGCATGTGGTTTCAAGGGATGCTCTGGAAGCTGCCGCTGCCGGCGTCGGCCGGTCTGCAGTACTGGACGGAACAGATGGGCAGCCGCGCCGCCTTTGCGTTTCACCGCCAGCTGGTCGCGGACGTCTATCTGCCCTACCTGCATATACTCGGCCCGGTCATCTTCCTCGCCGAGCTCACCTTCACCGTCTCGCTCATTCTCGGTCTTGGCGTCCGGCTCGCCAGCGCGCTCGGCATCCTGTTCGTGCTGCACCTCTGGCTTGGCATCTACCAAACGGGAACACCGGCTGAATGGCCGTGGTCCTATATCTTCCTGGCCATCCTCATGTTCCTGTTTGCCCTGCACGCGGCCGGCCGCAGCCTCGGCTGCGATGCCTGGCTCCGTCGCCATGTCCCAGCGGTGCGCGAGGGAACCGGTCTCTTGGGCCGATTGCTTCATGTGGCGGGCTGAGCAAGCGAGATCGGGTCCGCTCCCGCGCGGGCGTCAGGCGAGCGCCGTCCAGAGCACCTTGCAGGCGACGTGCGCGATCTGATCGCCGTTGTAGCTCAGCCGGCCGCGGCCCCTGGTGTAGTCGATCGCGGCATGCGCCACGAATTCGAGGCCTGCCAGAAGCCACGACCCGGTCGCGAGCTTTACCGCCCCGGCATGGATCGCGGCGTGGCAGGCCAGCACACCCGGCCAAATAACCTCGCCACCGAACGTGAAGCCCGGCTGCTTGGCGCGGGCAACCCACTCGGTCTGCAACGCATAGTCGGCGATCGCGTGCCCGATCAGAAGCCACGCGAAGATTTCGATGGTCGTCATGGTCACCCCTGACTGACGACACCCCTTACCCCGAACCGTTGCAGTAGGACGGACGCGCCCTGTCGGCGCTGTGATGGCCATCACATTTTGTCGCTTTGGACGATGGCGGAACCTACCCTGCCGATCCCCGGCCGGCGCGGTCCGTGGGGGTCGTGGCAGTTTTCTTAACGAACCGTTGCCGCGGTTCGGCTCATTCGAGCAAACAAGACAATCGGATCTTGAGGTCTTGCGTGTCTAATCGGCGGGTGATGTGCCCGCGCACATGAGGCCGTCCATGCTTGCCAGAATGATCTTTGCGTTGCTCACAGTCCTCACGCCCGCCTTGCTTGGTGCGGGATCGCCAGCCATTGCGCAGGATGCGGCGGGCTCCTGGCGCATCAGCAAATCATCCGGCGACGTCTCGGTCTCCACTCAGGGACTGCAGCTTGTCGCGCTCACCAACGGGATGACCTTGCAATCGGGCGACAGCGTCCGCACCGGTCAAAACGGCCGAGTCCTCCTGGTGCGTGGCAACGAGACGATCCTGATCTCCGCCAACTCGGCCTTGAGCCTTCCGAAGGACAAGAAGGACGGGCTGTCGACCACCATCCTGCAGCAGGCCGGCTCGATCCTGCTCGAAGTGGAAAAGCGCAGCGTCAATCATTTCGAGGTCGAGACGCCGCATCTCTCGGCGGTCGTGAAGGGCACGCGGTTCCACGTCACCGTCAACGCGAATGACTCCCGCGTCGGCGTATTCAAGGGCCAAGTTGAAGTGACGGATTTCAAGTCCAGCCAGCATTCGCTGATCAACGCGGGCCAGAGCGCAAGCGTCTCCGTGCAAGGCCCCGTCGGCCTGTCCGTGACCGGCACCGGCCTCTTGAGCCCGATTCAGCAGGGCACGCCGCGCCGATCGGCACCGCCGCCCGTCCCTGAGCGCGACGCAAGCCTCACCTCACCCTCGCCCGCCGCGCCGGCCCAGCGCCAGACCCACACGCCGCTGCTCGGCCAAACTGACACGGTCGCGCTGCCGGAACGGGACGCGACCCAACGGCGAGGATGGGGCCTCGCCGCGCTCGGCGAGCAGACGCTGACCAGCCGGAAAGACGTCGACACTTTCTCCCTCGCCTTCCCCCTGGTCGTCGGCGCCTTCGTCGCCATGACCATTGCGGTTCGCAGGCGATGGAAAAGACACAAGCTGGAGCGAGGATCGGGGCAATAGCAGAGGCAAGCGCCGAGTGGCCGTCACCAGTCGCCGGTTGTCGGGTCCGGCGATGGTCAGCACACAAGAAGCAGAGGCGTGAACGGGGGCAGAGGCGTGAAGCGATATCGACCGCATATCCTGGTTTCGTGCGTTCTGGTGCTTGCGCTGCTGACCGGGCTGCGCGGCATCTTGCAGGATGCGCTGACCGACATGCGGTTTCGCTGGTTCCCACGCCAGGCCAGCGGCGACATCGTCATGGTCGCAATCGACTCGCCGTCGATCCGTGAGATCGGCGTATGGCCATGGCCGCGCCAGCTGCATGCGGATCTCATCGACAAGCTGAGCCAAGCCGGGGTCAGCGATATCCTCTTCGACATCGACTTCAGTTCACCGTCGAACCCGGCCTCCGACCAGTCCTTCCTGCTGGCGCTCCAGCGCGCGGGCGGATCGGTCGTGCTGGCGGCATTCAAGCAGCCGTCAAACGGCAGATCGGCCGAGACCGTCCATGTCAATCGTCCGCTGCCGCAATTCGAGGAGAACGCGTGGTCGGCGATCGTGAATGTCGCGGTCGATCAGAGCGGCCTGGTGCGGCGCTATTCGTTCGGCGAGGCATTGGACGGTCAATTCCTGCCCTCGATCGGCAGCCTGTTGGCGGGGCAATACCAGGCCCATGACGGGCGTCATCTGATCGACTTCAGCATCCGCGCCGCCTCCATTCCGAGCGTGTCCTATGCGGATGTGCTGCGTGGCGACGCGGCAGCGATCGAGAGGCTGAAGGGCAAGAGGGCAATCATCGGCGGAGCGGCGATCGAGCTGGGCGACCGGTTCAACGTGCCGAACGGCCAGGTCATCTCGGGCGCGCTCTTGCATGCGCTCGCCGCCGAATCGATCCTGCAGGGCCGCACGCTGCAGATGTCCTCCGGCATCCTGGCGCTCTGCGGGCTTTTCCTCATTGTATTCGTGGCCGCGACCTTGCGGCGGCGCCTCCCCATCGGCATGCGGCTGGTGGCACTGCTTGGCGTTGCGGCCGCGGTCGAATTCGGCGCCATGCTGTTGCAGGCGAAGCTTGCCGTCATCCTCGATACATCGCTCTGGCATATTGCGGTCGCGGGCTATCTCCTGGCCATGGCGGTCGACGAGATCGACCTGCGCGGCCTCTTGCGCGGAGCCGAGGAGAGGCGCTTCCAGCAGATCGCGATGTCGCTCGGCGACGGGCTCGTGTGCACCGACCAGGCCGGCCTGATCAAGGTCTGGAACCCGGCGGCCACCGCCATGTTCGGCTACTCGGCGCCGGAGATGCTCGGCCAGCCGCTCGGCAGCATCTGTACCACGAGCGGCGCAGAGCCGGGCCGGCCGTTCTCGGTTCCCGTCGCCCTGTCCGCGGCGCTGCAGGGCCCGCACGGCAAGGTCGTGGAGCTGACCGGGCGCCGCAAGACCGGCGAGACGTTCCCATTGGAAGCCTGCCTCTCCGCCTGGCGCGGGATCGACGGCTTCCAGTACGGCGCCGCGATGCGCGACATAGCGGCCCGCAAACATGAAGCGGAGAGGATGCGTCATCTGGCGGAGCACGACACCCTGACCGGCCTCGCCAACCGCAACAAGCTGTACGAGCATCTGAGCGCAAGACTGGTCGAGGCGAAAGCGCAAGAGGACAAGGTCGCGCTGCTGCTCCTCGACCTCGACAAGTTCAAGCAGGTCAACGATACACTCGGCCACGCCGCGGGCGATCAACTGCTGTGTGCCGTCGCCCGCCGCCTCGATGCCCTGGTCGAGAGCGATGGATTGGTCGCCCGCCTGAGCGGCGATGAATTTGCCATCGTGATGAGCGGCGCTGACGCGGTGAAGCGGGCCGACAGGCTCTGCGAGCGGACCTGTCTCGCGTTCGACGACAGCACCTTTGCCATCGACGACAATCGCCTGCGGGTCAACGTCAGCATCGGCGTGGCCGTCTACCCGGACCATTGCACGACGGCGGACGAGCTTTTTGGCAACGCCGACCTGGCGCTCTATCGGGCCAAGGCGACGGGTCGCGGCCGGCACGTCATCTTCCAGCGCGAGATCCGCGACGAGCTTGAAGCACGCCTGTCGCTTGAAGCCGAGCTCGGGCACGCGATCGAGCGCAACGAGCTTGAGCTGTTCTATCAGCCGCAGGTGCGCCTGAGCGACGGCAAGCTCCTGGGCGCGGAGGCCCTGGTGCGCTGGCGCCATCCGACCCGCGGCCTCTTATCGCCGGCCGACTTCATGCCGCTCGTCAATGTTTCCTCGATCTCGGCACGCACCTCGCTCTGGATCATGGAGACCGCCTGCCGGCAGGGCCGACGATGGCAGCGCGACGGCCACGACATCCGCCTCGGCGTCAATATCCCGCCCTCGCTCATCCAATCCGGCGATCTGGCGACCACGGTCGAGGGCGTGCTGAAGGACACGCAGTTCCCGCCTCACCTGCTCGAGCTGGAGGTCACGGAAGACATTCTGCTCGAGGACGACGAGCGGGTTCTGCAGACGTTTATCCGGGTTCAGAAGCTCGGCGTCCAGATCGCATTCGACGATTTCGGCACCGGCTATGCCAGCCTGACCTACCTGAAGAAGTTCCCGATCAATCGACTGAAGATCGACCGGTCGTTCGTGCATGAATTGCGGGCGGGCTCGAACGACGCGGCCATCGTGATCTGCACCGTCACGCTCGCCAATCTGCTGGGCCTGTCGGTCATTGCCGAGGGCGTCGAGGACGCCGCCAGCATCAATCTGTTGCGTGGGATGGGCTGCGAAGAGGGCCAGGGCTTCTATTTCGCACCACCCCTGCCGGCCGCGGAGTTCAAACAGCGCTTCCTGCAGCGGACAGATTCAAGCACTGCCACTGAGGCAGAGCGGGAGCCGACAGCAACAGCCGCATAACCGCATCGCGCCGGCGGCCGCGCCGACCTCACTTGCGTGAGAAATACTTCAGGTCCGGCGGGGCTTGCCCTTTCCGGGTCGGCATCAGAAAGCCGTCGCCGCTCAGCATGTAGTTCTCGTTGCCGATGCGCACGAGCTGCTGGCCTTCGGCGCAGATGTACTCGACCCAGGCCGGCCGCGGATCCGGGTTGCGGCGATAGGTCTTTGACACGGTCCAGGGCCGCGTCAATCCATTGTCGATGACCGTGATGTCGTCATGCAGCAAGTTGGGATTGGCCTTGTCGAGATAGATGCGCTCCTTGAACACCGACTTGTTGTCGCGGTGGAGCGGCAGCCCGCTGGCGTCGTAGGAGCGCGGCCCCTTGAAGCCGCGGGTCTCGACCTCGAGCAGATCGAAGCGGCCATCGCCGTCGCTATCGATCCACTTGCCGATCGAATAGCCGTCGAAGGTCGGCTCGATCTCGGCCGGCCAGTCGCGCCCGTCGGTGTAGATGCGCCGGCGCGTGTCGCGGATATGGTCGACCCGGATGTAGGTGGTCTCCGGCAGAAGGATGATCTCCATCGGAGAGTGCGCATTCATCACCATCGGCATGCCGGGCGCTAGGCAGGTGCTGGTGGCGTTGGTGCCCTGCCCGCCGGCCCGCTGGTCGGCCAGGTTGGCCTTGAACATCGCGTCATATTCCGGCGTCAGCGGCGCGTCCTGCGTCGTGCCCCAGCGCTTGACGGGATCGAACGACGGCTGGCCGCCGCCGGCTGTGCCGCGGACCCCGAACCATTGCCCCTTGAGATTGGGATAGCTCGCGGGATCGAAGGCGAAGGCTCCGCTTGGTGCCGTGCACAGCACGGCCATGATCGCCAGGACACCCATCGCGGCACGAATTGCGCTCCGGTTCTGCATCGCCGTCCTCCCGCTAATTCTGCGTCGGCGCGAAGTATCGCAGGTCAGGCGGCGCCTGATCCTTCTTGGCCGGCATCAGGAAGCCGTCGGCGCTGAGCATGTAGCCTTGCCCGGCGATCTCGACATGGGCGTTGTTCTCGGCACAGACGCTCTCGCGCCAGACCGGGCGCGGATTCTGCGCGCGGCGATATGTCTTGATCGCGGTCCACGGGCGCGTCAGCGCATTGTCGATGGTGGTGATCTCCACCACCAGGATGTTCGGATCGGCCTTGTCCTGATAGATCCGTTCCTTGAAGACGCTTTGATTGTCCGGATGCAGCGGCAAGCCGGTGTTGTCATAGGAGCGCGGCCCCTTGAGCCCGCGGGTCTCGATCTCGAGCACGCTGTAGCGGCCGGTGCCGCCCTCGTCGATCCATTGGCCAATCGAATAGCCCGCGAAGGTCGGCTCGATGAAGGCAGGCCAGGGACGGCCGTCGGTGTAGATGCGGCGCGAATCGTGGATGTGCTCCATGAAGATGTGGGTCGTGTCCGGCGTGACGACGAGCTCCGCCCCCTCGTAGTTGTTCATGATGCGCGGCATGCCGGGCGAGAGACAGGTATAGGTCGGGTCGCCGCCCTGTCCGCCGGTCTTCTGCTCCGCGAGGCTCGCCTCCAGGAACGCCTGAAACTCGGGCTTCAACGGCGCCTGCTGACCCCGCCCGGACGGCTTGCTCGGGTCATAGCGGGGAGCGCCGGCATCGGTGCGCACCCACTGGCCCTTCCAGTTGGGATACTTTGATTCATCGAACGCCCCGGCATCGCCGACGGGCAAGATGGTTATTGCCGCCAGCGCGGCGGCAGCGAGCCAATTGCGCTCACGCATCTCTGTCCTCCCTGCGATCGCTTCCAAGACGCCCGCGGCGCCGTGGACGCGTCGCTTGTTACTTGTCGACTTGTCATGTTGTCGAAATGCGAATGGATCGAGGCGGACCGAAAAAGAAACGGTCCCAGAGATTCCAGTTCCTCCCAGTGGACGTCGCAGGCTGCCTGCTTCTGGCGGAGAGCTTAGGCTCCCTCGGCGGCTCGCATGTCAACGTCGGAGGAGAAGCCTATCCCGGATGCCCTCGCGCCGAAAGGGGGAACGCAAAAGCCTGTTCAATACCCCAGTAGAGCCTGCGGAGCGCGCCGGCGAACGGTCCAACACTTCCATTCTGCTTGCGTCAGTGTCAGGCTCGCGATCAGAATGCGCGCAAGCAACGAGGCTCAGACAACACGAGCCAGAGAGCAACGACGGCAAGACTTGAGGGAGGATCGCCATGTCGAACCGCAGCTTGAGTGGGCTCTTTGCGGTTGCC
>DAIUEP010000121.1:0-5259 GCA_036845065.1 Xanthobacteraceae bacterium
TTCCTGACAGAGTTTGCTGCAGGTGGTGCAGGAACTTCAAATCGGCGGCACTAGAAATAGAAGGCGTCGTCCATGGAAGCGCAACCGTCCAAAGGGAGCGCCGATACTGTCGGCATGCTCCGGCTCTGGATCCTCGGCGTGCTGGTGCTCGGGCTCCTGGGCACCGTCACCGAGCTGGTTCTGCTCTCGCACTACGAGCAGGTGACGCAGCTCATTCCGGTCGTTCTGCTCGTGCTCGCGCTTGTCGTGCTCGCCTGGCACGTGATGGGACACGGCACTGCGAGCCTTCGCATCCTGTTTGGCCTCATGGTGCTGTTCGTGCTGGCGGGCTTCGCCGGTTTCGTCGCGCACTTTCATGGCTCGGCCGAGTTCCAGCTCGAGCTCGAGCCGTCGATCTCGACGTGGGATCTTATCGAGAAGGTCCTGCGCGCCAAGGCTCCGCCGTTGCTGGCGCCCGGCATGATGATGCAGCTGGGGCTGCTTGGCCTCGCCTATGTGCATTCCGATTCACGTTATCGAAGGAGCTGATCCCATGATCCCGACGCAGCAGGCGATCGGCACGATCGTTCGTGTCTTCGCGGTCTTTGCGGTCTTTGCGTTCTTGGCGCTGCCGATGGTGCCGGCGAACGCGCAGACTGGTCTGGTCGATCCCAATGCGGCATCCGAGAGCGAGCTGCAAAAGTTGCCGCACATGACGCCCGCGATCGTGAAGGGGCTCCTGGAGAAGCGGCCGTTTCCGACCATTCTCGAGCTGAACAGGGTCCTGCTCGACCAGAAGCTCACGGCCGATCAGGCGCGCGAGTTCTATGTCAAAGCGTTCGTGAAGATCAATCTGAATACCGGCAAGCGCGAGGAGTTCCTGCTGATTCCGCGCGTGGGCTCGCGCATGGCCACCGAGCTGATGGAATACCGGCCGTGGAAGACCTGGTCCCAGTTCGACAAGGAGATCGGCAAGTATGTCGGCCAGCCGGAGGTCGATCGGCTGAAGCAGTACGTCATCCTGCCGCCGGCATGAGGGCCTGAGACTTTGAGCGCGCCGACGCCGCGCGCCTTGTGGGACTGCGGGCATCCTTGTTAGAACGCGCCCGAGCGAACGGATGGAATCAGTCCCGGCAGGATCAGCATGGCGGCACGCATCTACAAGCCAGCGAAGACGGCGATGCAGTCAGGCACCGCCAAGACCAAGGAATGGCTGCTCGAGTTCGAGCCCGAGCAGGCGCAGGAGGTCGAGCCGCTGATGGGTTGGACCAGCTCGTCCGACATGCGCCAGCAGGTGCGGCTGCGGTTCGACACCGCCGAGGAGGCGGTCGCCTATTGCGAGCACCACGGCATCGCCTATCAGGTCATGGAGCCGAAGGCCCCGGCGCGCCGCGCGATCTCCTATTCCGACAATTTTGCCTTCAAGCGGCGCGAAGCCTGGACGCATTGACGTCAGCAGTAAGAGACGCAGACTCACCGCGTCGTCATGGCCGGGCATAGCGCGTCGAAGACGCGCGTGAACGCGCTTATGTCCCGGCCATCTACGTCTTGCTTAGAGAAAGACGTGGATGCCCGGCACGAGGCCGGGCATGACGGGCGGAGATGCCGTGCCCCTCGCAAAATCATCAGTCGAGCGCGGCATAGATGTCGCCCGAGTTGGCCTCGGCCGGCAATCCCTTGAGCCAGCGGGCGATCTCCTCGCCCGTCTGCCAGCGCTCATCGACGAACACTTGGCTCTCGCCGAGCGCCGCCTTGTAGCGCCGGTAGCCGAGCGCCGTGCAGCGCGCGAGGCAGCCGAAGGCCAGATCGCGCTGGATGGTGGTGAACTCGAATGACAGCGCCTCGACCGGCCGCGACAGGCCGGCGAGCGCTTCCACCTCGAAGCCCTCGACGTCGATCTTGATGAAGGCCGGCCGGCCATGGCGCTCAATCAGGGCGTCGAGAGTGGTCAACGGCACCTCGATCGTCTTGGTCCAGGCTTGATTTTCCCAGCCCGGTGCGCCGTCGGCCGCGCGCACGAAGTCGTCCGATGCGGTGGACACGGTCGGATTGTCGATATTGAGCTTGAGCGCGACCGTCCCGCTCGCGCGGCCGATCGCGGCTGGCTCGATGGTGACGTTGCGGTCGAGCCCGTAGAGGAGCCGTAGCGTTGTCACCAGCGGCGGCTGCGGTTCGACCGCAACCACGCGCGCGCCGAGCCTGCGAAAGGCGCCGACGCGGTCACCCACGTGGGCGCCGACGTCGAACACGAGGTCGCCTGCGCGCACGAACTGGCCATAGAGGCGATCCATGGCGGCGCGGCGCGGGCGGTTGCCGTAGTAGATGCGCAGTGACCGGATCACCCCGCGCCAAGCGCGCCAGGAGGTGCTCATGTCAGGCCGCCCGGCGGGCGGCCGCCGCCTCGATGGCCGGCAGCGCCAGCGCGCTGAGCTCGGGCGGCGGTGCCGTTTCCTCAGGCAACTGGCAGAGCCCGATCCGAACCATCGCGGGTCCGGCCGCCGGCATGGTGGTTGCGATCGCAAGCGGGATCGACAGCGCGAGCCCGCCCGCGATGAACAGCGCATAGGGGATTGCGGCCGGCACGGTCGCGGCGAGCACGGCGAGCGTCGCGAGCCCCAGTGCCGTCTGCGGCCACAACTGACGCGCCGCGATCGCCCAGGGCACTTGATGATCGTCGCGCGACTGCGCGGTCCAGCCGACCTTGCGGCCGGTGAGCAGGCGGATCAGGAACATGGTGTGACCGAACCACATGATCGGCAGCAGCAGCAGCGTGAAGATCGTTTCAACCGCTACGCCGGCGAGGAATCGCCAGCCGCCGCCGAAGGACTGCCGCAAGGACGGGCGCGCCAGCACGTCCAGCACGGTCGCGAATTTCGGTGCAAACCACATCACCAGCACCAGCACGAAGACGGCGATGCCGGCATCGGCACGCATGAAGTCCGCGGGCGAACCGGCGACAGCGAGTGCGGCGGTGCCAAGCACCAACAGCGCCATCCAGGCGGGCGAGCCGAGGAACATCAGGATCGCAAAGATGAGCTGATAGCGGCTCACGAGCTTGAGGCCCGGGATCATCAGGAAATGCCAGTACTGCATGTTGCCCTGGCACCAGCGCAGGTCGCGGCGGATGAACTCGATCAGCGTCGGCGGGTTCTGCTCGAAGCTGTCGCCTTCGTCCGGCAGCACGCGCACCGCGTAGCCGGCGCGCCGCATCAGCACGGCCTCGACCTGATCATGGCTGAGCACATGGCCGCCGACTAGCGCGTTGTCGGGCAGCGTCGGCAGATGGCAGTGCTCCATGAAGGGGCCAAGCCGGATGATGGCATTGTGGCCCCAATAGGGGCCGCAGTCGGCCTGCCACCAGGCGCTGCCGATGGTGTAGGAGCGCATCCCGAGCCGCATGCCGAACTGGAACAGCCGCGCGAAGGCGCTCGCCGACGGCATGCCGATCACGAGGCTCTGCATGATGCCGAGCTGCGGCTCGGCCTGCATGACGCGCACCAGCCGCAGCACGCACTGCGCCGTCATGACGCTATCGGCGTCGAGCACGACCGCGAAGTCGTGGTCCTTGCCCCAGCGGTCGCAGAAGTCGCGGATGTTGCCGGCCTTGAACGCGGTGTTGATCTCGCGTCGCCGATAGGTGATGCGCAGCCGCTCGCGCCAGCTCTCCGCCATGGCAGCGAACTGCCGCTCTTCGGCTTCGGCGATCGACGGATTGTCGGTGTCGCTCAGGATGTAGATGTGAAAATGCGACGCGGCTTCGCTCGCCGCGAGACCCTGCAACAGCGGCGTCAGGAAGGCTGCCGGCCGCTGCGGCGGCTCATTGCGAATGCAGATCAGGACGGCGGTCGAGGCCGTGATCGGCTCCTTGCCGGTGATGCGGGCAGCCGTGGGCGTGACGGTCGCCACCGGGTCGCGCGCCAGCCGCATGATCAGAAATCCGATGGTGGCGTTCCAGAACCCGATCACCATCCAGGGCAGCGTCACCGCGAACAGGACCACCAGGATCGCATCGACCACGCCGAAGCCGCCGGCCGATAGCGCCACCGCAAGGAGCCCGATCATCGCCGCCATGGTGAGCCCGACCAAAGCCAGGAACAGGATGCGACGCAGCGTCAGCCCGACGGACGGAGCCGCGAGCAGGGCGTGGTCAAGGGATTGCTCGGACATGGAAGGCTGTGCTTTCCCTCAGGCGAGGATATAGCGTGGGTCGACGCGGGTCAGTCCATCCGTTTCGAACATGGCGAAAGATCGGTCAATGGCGAAAGCCCTCTGGTATGTCGGCGACGGTCGGGCGGAGCTGCGGGAGGAGGCCGTCGCAGCGCCCGGTTCCGGCGAGGTGAGGGTGCGTGCGCTCTATGGCGCGATCAGCCGGGGCACCGAGCGCCTGGTGGCGTCCGGACGGGTGCCGCAGAGCGAATACGAGCGCATGCGGGCCCCCTGCATGGCCGGCGCCTTCCCGTTTCCGGTCAAATATGGCTATGCGACGGTCGGTCGGGTCGAGGACGGCGCTTCGCCCGGCGAGCTCGTGTTCGCGCTCCATCCCCACCAGGACGAATTCACCATCCCGGCGGCCATGGTCGTGCCGGTGCCCGCTGCGGTCCCGGCGGCGCGCGCCGTGCTCGCCGCCAACATGGAGACCGCGCTCAACGCGCTGTGGGACGGTGCCCCCGGTCCCGCTGACCGCATCGCGGTCGTCGGCGGCGGGATCGTGGGTCTCCTGATCGCGCGGCTGTGCGCGCGCATGCCGGGTGTCGAGGTCACGCTGGTCGACATCGAGCCCGCGCGCGCCGCGCTGGCGCGTGCGCTTGGCGCTGGCTTTACAACGCCGGACGCGGCGCCGCGCGATTGCGATCTGGTGTTTCACGCCAGTGCATCGGCCAAGGGCCTGACCACCGCGCTCAAGCTTGCGGGCGAGGAGGCCACCATCGTGGAGCTGAGCTGGTACGGCACCGGCGAGGTCGCGGTGCCGCTCGGTGAAGCCTTTCACAGCCGGCGGCTGCGCCTCATCGCAAGCCAGGTCGGTAGGGTCGCGCCGTCGCATCGCCCGCGCTGGACGCACGGGCGCAGGCTCGCCGCCGCGCTCGCTTTGCTCGACGACCCGGCGCTCGACGTCCTCTTGGCGCCGGCGGTGGAGTTCGGCGAGCTGCCGGCTCGGCTCGCCGCGCTGCTGGCGCCGACCGGCGACGCACGCTGCCCGCTGATCCGCTATCCTGCGGCTCGCCAATAACCTGGAGGTCCCTGTGTTCGCTGTTGAAGTGTCCGACCAGATCATGATTGCCC
>DAIUEP010000121.1:5359-14663 GCA_036845065.1 Xanthobacteraceae bacterium
AACCTGGAGGTCCCTGTGTTCGCTGTTGAAGTGTCCGACCAGATCATGATTGCCCATTCGTTCCGCGGCGCGGTGTTCGGGCCGGCGCAGGAGCTGCACGGCGCGACCTTTGTGGTGCGTGCGGCCTTCATCGCGGAGCGGCTCGATCAAAACGGCATCGTGGTCGACATCGGTCTTGCCGGCGATGTGCTCAAGGCGACGCTCAAGCCGCTCAACTACAAGAATCTCGATGCACTGCCCGAGTTCAAAGGCGTCAACACGACCACCGAATTCCTCACCAAGTACGTCTACGACCAGCTCGCGGACGCGGCGCGCGCCGGCAGGCTCGGACGCGACGGCCGCGAGCTCAAGGCGATCCGCATCACGATCGCGGAATCGCCGACAGCGCTTGCGTGGTACGAGGCGCCGTTGTGGTGAAGGCAGTGGCGTTTGCGGTACCCGGCGATCTGTCGACGCCGACCGGCGGCTACACCTACGACCGGCGCATCATTGCCGAGCTTGCTGAGCTCGGCTGGCAGGTCGAGGTGCTCGATATCGGCGAGGGCTTTCCGCGCCCGACCGCGCAGGTGCGACTCGCCGCCAGGGAGCGGCTTCTGGCGCTGCCGGAAGGGCGTCCGATCGTGATCGACGGCTTGGCCTATGGCGTGCTGTCGGAAGAGGCAGCGGCGCTGTGCGGACACCATCCCCTGGTCGCGCTCGTGCATCACCCGCTCGCGCTCGAAACCGGCCTCCTTGACGACGAATCCGTGCTGCTGCGCGACAGCGAGCGGGCCGCGCTCGCCTGCGCCCGCCACGTGATCGTAACCAGTGTCGCGACGGCGCGCCTTCTTGGCGCCGCCTATGAGGTGCCGGCGGAGCGGCTCACGGTGGTGCGGCCGGGCACGGACCGCGTCGTGCACGCGCCGGCGCGGGTGGGCGACGTCCTCACGATGCTTGCGGTTGGCGCCATCGTGCCGCGCAAGGGCTATGACGTGCTGGTCGAAGCGCTGGCCACGCTCAAGGATCGTCCCTGGCGCATGGTGATCGTGGGCGACCCCACGCGCAGCCCGCAGACCGCAGCGCGCCTGGTCGAGACGGTCGCGCGCCTCGGTCTTGCCGAGCGCATCGAGATCGTCGGACCGGTGACGGCGGAGCGCTTGGCCGGGCTCTATGCCGCGGCGGATCTGTTCGTGCTGCCATCGCGCTTCGAGGGCTATGGCATGGCCTATACCGAAGCGATTGCTCATGGCGTACCGGTCGTCGGGACGAATGTGGGGGCGATCCCGGATACGGTGCCGCCCGGCGCCGGCATCCTGCTGCCGCCCGACAACGTGATGGCGCTCGCCAGCACGCTGCAACGGCTGATCGACGATCCCGCGGAGCGCGAGCGGCTTGCCGCCGGTGCGCGCGCGGCTTCGTTTCCGACCTGGCATGAATCGGCGCGCCAGTTCGCCTTGGTCCTGGATGGCCTCGCATGACTTTTTCCGCCCAATGGCTGGCGCTGCGCGAGCCCTATGATCGGCGCGCGCGCAGCACGGACGTGCTCGATGCAGTGGCGGCGGCGTTTGCCGGAAGGCCTGCGGTCGCCGTGGTCGATCTCGGCTGCGGCACCGGCTCGACCGTGCGCACCGTGGGACCGCGCCTGCCGGCACGGCAGCGCTGGCGGCTGGTCGACAATGACCTCGGCCTGCTGGCGCAGGCGGCAGCACTTGCGCGCCCGCCCGACCTTCTGATCGAGGCACGGACCATCGACCTGGTGCGCGACCTCGAGCTTGCGCTCGATGGCGCCATCGATCTGGTCACGACCTCGGCTTTGCTCGATCTCGTCTCGGCCGAGTGGCTCGATCGCCTGGCGGTGGAGGCGGCAGCGCGACGGCTGCCGGTCTACGCGGCGCTCACCTATCAGGGCAACGCGACGCTCGATCCGGCCGAGCCGTTCGACCTCGAAATCGTCGCAGCGGTGAACCGGCATCAGCGGCGCGACAAGGGCTTCGGCCCGGCGCTCGGTCCGGAGGCGGGGCTGCGCGCCGTGCGCGCCTTCGAGCGCGTCGGCTATGCGGTCGTGACCGGCTCGTCCGATTGGGAATTCGCGCCGCAGGATCAGGCGATCCAGCTCGAGGTGCTGGCCGGCTGGGCGGGCGCGGCCGGCGAGCTCGGCGACCTGCCGCAAGCCGCCATCGACGCCTGGCTCGCGCGCCGGCGCGATCTCGTCGCCGCCGGCCGCTCGAGCATGCGGGTCGGTCATGTCGATTTCTTCGCGACCGCGACCCGCTGAGCGCCGAGATCGCAGTCGAGCAGCACCTCCTCGCCAAGCACGTGGACACGCATGGGGGCGCGCATCGCCTCTTCGACCCGCGCGATCGGGGCGAGTGTCACGCTCGATCGGCCCGCCCCCAGGATGATCGGCGCGATCACGACATGCAGCCGATCGAGGCAGCCCGCCGCCAGGAACCGCGACACCGTATCGGCGCCGCCTTCGATCAGGATGCGGCGGAAGCCGCGTTCCGCCAGCGCCGCCAGAATTGCCTCCGGTGCAAGTTGCCCGCGCGGGGATGGCAACGCCAGGTGCTCGACCCCCGCCGGCAGGCGCGTCAGGGTTTCCGCCCGCGTGATCACGAGGCGCCTGATACCGTCCTCGGCGAAGAGCCGGGCGGCGGCCGGCAAGCGGCCGCTGGGGTCGATGACCACCCGCGCCGGGCTTGGCCCCGCCACGTGCCGGACGGTCAGCTGGGGGTCGTCTGCCAGCGCCGTGCCGATCCCGACCACTACCGCGTCGACCAGCGCGCGCAGGCGATGCAGGTGGGCAAGGCCGGCGGCACC
Source organism: Xanthobacteraceae bacterium (assembly GCA_036845065.1). Classification (GTDB taxonomy): domain Bacteria; phylum Pseudomonadota; class Alphaproteobacteria; order Rhizobiales; family Xanthobacteraceae; genus VAZQ01. The sequence continues at coordinate 8,159 of DAIUEP010000121.1, forward strand.
ATTAATATAGTGTGAGTGGCCGGTTGAGGTGGCGATTCGGGCGTCGATGGACTGGCCGAATTGCCCAACGACCACAAGATCATCCTTAATTCCTCGCCGTAATGGACCGAAAATCGTCTGCCAGGGCATCGGCAGCTGGTCGTCCGTGTCCCGAAACGCCCTCGGAACGTCGGCCCACGATGGTCCATCGCAATGACTCGGCATGAATGCTACGTGTCCTGGTTGCCGGCCACTGTCCCTGCACGGCCGGCTGGGTCAATAGGCATGAGGGACGCCTTCATCGCGTCATGAAATTGGAAGACATTGCCTAGATCGATGGGTCTGGAATACCCATCAAGGGAACAAGACCATCTATTAGGTTGTTTGTATGATGATGGTGAACGTGAGGGGCCGTGGGTAACAGCAATAATCAGGGGGGTGACGTGAGTCGTGACGTCAGCCGCGACGCAGGCCTGCTCGGCAAGCCCGGGCACGTGGCGGTTGAGCGCGGCATTGCGGAATTCCGTTCCGGGCGTCCGGTGGTCATTTCCAAGGGTGGCGTGGCGGCGCTGGCCCTGCCGATTGATGGGATGACGGACGGGCGATTGGCCTCGTTTCGACGCCTGTGTGCGCCGGCAGAGCCCCATCTCGTGATCACCGAGCGGCGTGCTCAGGCGCTCGGGCTCTCGGCGACCGGTCCGATCGGGCTTGCTGTGACGGGTGAAGATGCCACAGCCATTGTCGTGCTGGCGGCTGACGCCCGCATCGAAAACATCCCCGACGTCGTTGCGGCCGGGCCGATCGCGGGAGCCGCGATCGAGCTTGCCAAGCTGGCGCAACGGCTTCCAGCCTTGCTGGTGGCCGACGCGGCCGATATCAGGCCATGCGAGCCGCCGCTCATGACCATCACGGCGGAGGCCATCGCGAGCTTCCGGCGTGCCGCGATCGATTCGCTGGCCGTGGCGGCCGAGGCCGAGGTGCCGCTCAACGGCGGTGTGCCGGCGCGCTTCGTGATCTTCCGCGATGCCATCGGCGGCAGCTCGGTTGCGGTGATGGTGGGATCGCCCGATCTGCGCGAGCCGGTTCCGCTGCGGCTGCATTCGGCCTGCCTGACCGGCGACGTGTTCGGGTCGCGGCGCTGCGACTGCGGCGATCAGCTCAGGCTGGCGCTCAGACGCCTCGAAGAGCAGGGCGGCGGCGTCATCCTTTACCTCGAGCAGGAAGGCCGCGGGCTCGGGCTCGCCAACAAGATGCGCGCCTATCAGCTGCAGGACGCCGGGCTTGACACCATCGACGCCAATTCGGCGCTTGGGTTCGATGATGACGAGCGCGACTATGGGGTCGCGGTCCGGATGCTGCAGATCCTCGGCGTCAAGCGGGTGAAGCTCCTGACCAATAATCCGGCCAAGCTCGACGGCCTGACCCAGGCCGGCATCGAGGTGTGCGGTCGCATCCCGCTGCACGGTCCGGTCAATGCCGACAACCGGCGCTATCTCACCGCCAAGGCGACGCGCGCGGGCCACAAGCTCGATCACCTCCTGGCCGTGATCGCCGAGCCGGCCGAGGTGCCGAAAGAGCCGGTCGCCGAGGACCGGACGCCCTAGCGCATGCGCGGCTGCGCTCGAATCGAGATATGCTGTCGGCTCTGTGAGCGGCGCATCGTTCCAGCGGCAACGTGGCATCCACCCCAAATCAACTCTGGGGTAAGCTTCCGCTGGAACAGGCGCTAACGCGGTTCCGGGGGGAACGCCATGGTCGACCAAGCAGTGATAGGTGAGAGCGCGGGTTACAGCGTGACTGCGCGCGTTCTGCACTGGGTCACCGCGGTTCTCGTTCTCGGCATGATCGTGGTCGGCGTCATCATCGCCCAAGAATGGGGCGGCCCCTGGCAGGAAGGCCTCTACAATCTGCACAAATCGACCGGCGCGCTGCTGATCCCGATCATCATCGTGCGCATTCTCTATCGCTGGCGAAATCCGCCGCCGCCGCTGCCCGCCGACATTCCGCCGCTTCAGCAATTCGCCGCGCATGCCACGCACTACCTGCTCTATGGTCTCCTGGTGGTGCAGATGTTCGTCGGCTGGATCGCAACCTCCGCTTATCCGGCGCCGGTGCCGTTCTATGGCCTGTTCAACCTGCCGCTGATCTGGCCTGAGAACCGCGCGCTCTCCGGACAGCTGTTTGTCGTCCACCGGGCGATCGGGATCTCGATTGCGGTCGTTGCCGCCATGCATATCGGCGCGGCGCTGTTCCACCATTTTGTGCGCAAGGACCGCGTCCTCATGCGCATGATCAGCGGCTGACGCATGGCCGCGGCGAGCCGCCAGGTCGTCGAATTGACCTCCGCCGAGAGCGGGCGGCTGATCAGCGAGACATCGATCCTGTGCCTGCCGCTTGGCGCCATCGAGCAGCACGGGCCGCATCTGCCGCTCAACACCGACCTCCTGGTGGCGGAAGGGCTCACGCGCGAGATCGTGGCGCGCTGGGGCGAGGAGTTCGACCTGTGGCAGCTGCCCGCGGTTCCGATCGGCCTGTCGCGCGAGCATGACTGGGCGCCGGGCACGCTCTCGCTGTCGATTGCGGGTTTTGTCACGCACTTGCGTGAGCTTGCCGGCACCCTCGTGCGGGCGTTGCCGGCGCGCAACCTCGTGATCCTCAACGGCCACGGCGGCAATCGCGGCGTCCTGGAAAACCTGCTGCACGAATTCCATGGCGATTTCGCGCTCAACGCCTGCGCCATTCATCCCTTCGACCTTGCCAAGGTCGACCGCAGCTTCGCGGTGCCCGACGTCCATGGCGGCCGGCACGAGACCTCCGTGATGCTCGCGCTCGCACCCGATCTCGTCCGCCGCGACCAGCTGGCGGGGTTCGATCGCAAGCCCGACGCGATCAGAGCCCTGATCTTCGATCGTGGCACGACCTGGCCGTGGCGCACCGACGATCCGCGGCTGGCGCGTGACGGCGTCATCGGCGACGCCGCCGCGGCGTCGGCGGAGCTTGGCGCCGCGATCATCAAGAGCGTGGTCGAGGAGGCGCGCGCCGTGCTGGTGCGCTTGTTGGAGAACGCCCGTCATCCGGACAACGGCGCGACGGACTCGCGCTCGCGGTAGGCGGCAAACAGGGCGGCCGCCGCAACGAGGCATGCCGGCACGCACCAGTAGCCATAGCGGAAGTCGGCTGCGACCCCGAATGGCAGAAATGTCAGCACGTAGATCGTGGCCGACCCGGCCACCGCGATCGCGAAAGCACCCGCGGGCCGCCTGCGCGCGGGCATGGCCGCGATGACGATCATGCCGGCCAGGATCAGCCAGAAGCCTGGCCGGAACAGCACCGTCGGCTTGAGCAGGTCGTGCAGCGCAATCACCGCCTTGAACCGGGTGTTGTCGGCGAGCGGCGTCAGAGCAGGATCGTTGATCTTGTAGAGCTCGTAAGTCAGCGTGTCGGGATCGGCCAGGAACCGCCAGAAATAGGTCAGGCGGTGGCGCAGATAGGCCAGCGGCTGCGTGGTCACGGCCTGTTTCCAGGCGTCGGTCAGCCGCGGCGTGCCGAAGATGACGTCGTCGGGCCGCTCGAGCCTCGCCATCACGAAGCGGCAGGGCTCCAGCGTCCAGTAGGCGTCCCAGCGATCCGGGTTGTAGCAGCGGCTCGTGAGCAGGGCGCTCTCCTCCGCGCTCCAGGTCACTGGAAACTGGTTCTCGCCGCTGAAGTGGGTGATGCCGCCGAGGTCGAACACGAACACCGAGTGCAGCGGGTTCTCGCGCTTCACGTCGAGGATCAAATAGTAGACGGCATGGATGAGCAGGAAACCAGCCGCCAGCGCCGGCAGAAACAGGATCGTCATGCGCTTGAGCTCGAAGCGCTGCGGCCAGAGCGCGTAGCCGATGAGAAGCGGAGCGGCCACGAAAGCCGTCGGCCGCAGCAGCACGCCGAAGCCGATCAGGACAAATGCGGCAAGCGCCGCCGTGACGCGCGCGGCGAAGCCGCGATCGGCCATGACGAGCACGATGGCGGCCGGCAGGAGCCAGGCGGCGGCGAACAGAATGTCGCGCCAGATCATCCCGAGCATCATGAAAGCGGGCGGCACCAGCGCGAGCAGCGGCACCACCACGCCCAGCCAGACCGATCGGCGCGCGAGCGCGAGGCCCGCGAGGGCGAAGCCCAGCCAGTACGAGAACGCGACCAGGAGGAACATGCTGCCCGGACCGGGCGAGATCGGGTCGATCACCCACCACAGCATGCTCATGAGCGGCGACTGCCAGTCGCCGAACCGCCACTCCTGCATGTACTGATAGACGTAGGTGGCGTCGTTGGTCAGGTAGCCCGGAAAGAAGACGAGCACCGCGAGCGCGAAGCCTGCGGCTGCGAGCGCGAGGATGAGCAGGCTCTTCATGACGAGCCGAGCCATGAATTCGGCGCGCATTGATTTGCCCTCTCCCCTCGCGGGAGAGGGCATGACGGCATTGCTACAGGCTCTGATAGGTGAGGGGGCGAACTGGCCCCCTCACCCATCCATTTGCTTGGATACGCCGGGCTGCCCTCTCCCGCGAGGGGAGAGGGCGCAACGACGAGCGCTGAGCTCGCTTCGCGTTCCTCCGTGCAGTTCATCATGGCTCAGTGGCTGTTCCGCGGCACGCCGCTCTTCTGTGCGACGCGCTGGTACTTGACCGCCGGCTTGAGCACCATGCCTTCGGCGAGCTGGTCGACGAGATCGCGCTGGATTTCCTGCCACGGTGTCTGGCTCTCCGGGAACGGGTAGCCGCCGCGCTTCTGCAGCGCCGCCCGACGCTCGGCGAACTCCGAGGCGGAGATCATGATGTTGGCGGTTCCCTCCCTGAGATCGATGCGCACGCGATCGCCGGTCTTGAGCAGTGCGAGCCCGCCGCCGGCCGCCGCCTCCGGCGTGGCGTTGAGGATCGAGGGCGAGCCCGACGTGCCCGATTGCCGCCCGTCGCCGATGCACGGCAGCGACGTGATGCCCCGCTTGAGCAGCGCTGCGGGCGGCTGCATGTTGACGACCTCCGAGGAGCCCGGATAGCCGATCGGCCCGACGCCGCGGATGAACAGCATCGTGCGCTCGTCGATCTTGAGCGCGGGATCGTCGATGCGCTTGTGGTAGTCCTCCGGCCCGTCGAACACCACCGCGCGCCCTTCGAAGGCATCGGGGTCCTTGGGATCGGAGAGATAGCGCGCGCGGAACTCGTCCGCGATCACACTGATCTTCATGATGGCGGAATCGAACAGGTTGCCGTGCAGCACCTTGAAGCCGGCCTTCTCCTTGAGCGGATGATCATAGGGCCGGATCACGTCGTCGTCCTGGATCGCCGCGCCGCGCACGTTCTCGGCAATGGTCTTGCCGTTGATGGTCTTTGCATGGCCATGAATGCGCTTGGCCTTGATCAATTGGTTGAGCACCGCCGGCAGCCCGCCGGCGCGGTGATATTCCTCGCCCAGGTATTTGCCGGCCGGCTGCATGTTGACCATGAGCGGCACGTCGTAGCCGATCGTCTCCCAATCCTCGATCGCGAGCTTGACGCCGATGTGGCGCGCGATCGCGTTGAGGTGGATCGGCGCGTTGGTCGAGCCGCCGATCGCGCTGCAGACCACGATCGCGTTCTCGAACGCCTCGCGGGTGAGGAGGTCGGAGGGCTTGAGATCCTCGTGCACGATCTCGACCGCCCGCCCGCCGGTCTCGTAGGCCATCTGGCCGCGCTCGCGATAGGGCGCCGGGATCGAGGCGCAGCCGGGGAGCGACAGGCCGAGCGCCTCGGCGAGCGCGTTCATGGTTGAGGCCGTGCCCATCGAGTTGCAATGGCCGATCGAAGGCGCCGCCGCCGCAACGGAATCGAGATATTCCTGGTAGTCGATCTTGCCCGCCTTGTAGAGCTTGCCGGAGGCCCATTTGATGGTGCCGGAGCCCGCGCGGTTGCCCTTCCACCAGCCGTTCAGCATCGGCCCGCCCGAGAGCACGATCGCCGGGATGTTGACGGTTGCGGCCGCCATGATGGCGGCCGGCGTGGTCTTGTCGCAGCCGGTGGTGAGCACGACGCCGTCGAGCGGATAGCCGTAGAGAACCTCGACCAGGCTCAGATACGCGAGGTTGCGGTCGAGCGCCGCGGTCGGCCGCTTGCCGGTCTCCTGGATCGGATGCATCGGGAATTCGATCGCAATGCCGCCGGCGTCGCGGATGCCGTCGCGCACGCGCTCGGCCAGCTGCAGGTGGTGGCGGTTGCAGGGCGAGAGGTCGGAGCCCGACTGCGCAATGCCGATGATCGGGCGGCCCGAGGTGATCTCCGCCTTGGTGAATCCGAAGTTGAGGTAGCGCTCGAAGTAGAGCGCGGTCATGCCCGGATCGCCCGGATTGTCGAACCAGAATTGCGAGCGCAGGACGCGCTTCTTGGGTGCTGGAGCTTTTTTCTTGTGTGCCATGATCGCCTCCTCGCCGGCGGGGCCGCCGGCGCCTTGTTATCTGGGCTAGCAATACGCGCAAAGCCCGCGCCGATCCACGGGGCGCCGGCCGGGGCCGGGG
>DAIUEP010000122.1:0-2422 GCA_036845065.1 Xanthobacteraceae bacterium
GAGGAAGCCGATCTTGGAGCCGCAGTCGAAGCTTTGGCCTTCGAACCTCAGCCCGTAGAACCGTTGCCGCTTGGCAAGCTCGATCATCGCGTCGGTGAGCTGGATCTCGCCGCCGGCGCCGCGGTTCTGCGAGGCGAGGACGCCGAAGATCTCCGGCTGCAGGATGTAGCGTCCCGTGATGATGAGATTGGAGGGCGCCTTCTCGCGCGGCGGCTTCTCCACCATTTGGGTGATGCCGAACAGCTTGCCCTTGGTTTCGCCGACGCCGACGACGCCATACATGTGCACGCGCTCTTGCGGCACCTCCTCGACCGCGATCACGTTCGCGCTCTCGTCAAGCGAGCGCGCGGCGTCGATCATCTGGGCGAGGCATCCGTGCGTGTTCTGGATCAGCATGTCGGGGAGCAGCAGCGCGAACGGCTCGTTGCCGACCAATTCGCGCGCGCACCACACCGCGTGGCCCAATCCCAGCGGTTCCTGCTGGCGCGTGAAGCTGGTGGTCCCAGGCCCCGGCAGGTCCTTCGCCAAGAGATCAAGGTCGGCCTTGCGCTGGCGCTCGCGCAGCGTCAACTCGAGCTCGATGGGACGATCGAAGTGGTCCTCGATGACGCCCTTGTTACGCCCGGTGACGAAGATGAAATGCTCGATGCCGGCTTGCCGCGCCTCGTCCACGACGTGCTGGATCACCGGCCGGTCGACGACGGGCAGCATTTCCTTGGGCATGGCCTTGGTGGCAGGCAGGAATCGGGTCCCCAGGCCAGCGACCGGGAAGACAGCTTTGCGGATAGGTTTCATGCAGTGATGTGCTTCATGACGTGATTGTTAGATGAAAGGGGCGGGCGGAAGTGGCAAGATGTGGCCCTGCGCAACGGGTCGTTAACGATCCCGCCACCATATATATTCCCCATACAGGAAGGCGAGAGCTATCCGCGGGTCGAACACGGGCTGACCATCATGGCGAACTTGTCCCGCTCCATGCAATGGCTGGGTGCGATCACCCTGGGTGCGATCACCTTGGGCGTGACCACTCTCGGCATCACGGTGGCCGGCGGCGCGCTGGCCCAGGGCTTTGATCTGCGCAGCCTGTTTTCATCGAATCCGACGACTGGCTCTGTTCCACAACCAGCTACCGGCGCGTCCCCCGAGTGGAGCGGCGAATCAGGCTCGTCCGGCCATCCGGACATGCAGGCTGATGCGATCCGGGCTGCGGCGGCGAATTTCCGCAATTGCCTGGAAGCACTGTGGCCGCAGGCGGAACGCCGCGGCGTGGTGCGCGCCGAGTTCGATGCCCGGACCGCCGGCCTGACGCCGGATCTGCGGATCATGGACTTGATGGACGCGCAGCCGGAGTTCACCAAGTCGTTCTGGGACTACCTCGATATCCTCGTCAACGATGCCCGGATTGAAAACGGCCGCAAGTTGCTGGCCGAGCACCGTGCGACCTTCGATGCGGTTGAGAAAGCCTACGGGGTCGACCGGCATTACATTGCCGCCATCTGGGGCGTCGAATCCAATTACAGCACCGCGATCGGCGAGCGCAGCGTGCTGCGCTCGACGGCGACGCTCGCCTGCATCGGCCGCCGCCAGGATTTCTTCCGCGAGGAGTTCCTGTCGGCGCTCGAAATCCTCGCGCGCGGTGATGTGCGGCCGGAACAGCTCAAAGGCTCGTGGGCCGGAGCGTTCGGGCCGACGCAGTTCATGCCGACATCGTTCAAGCGCTTCGCGGTCGATTTCGACGGCGACGGCCGTCGTGACGTCGTCGGCTCGGTTCCCGACCTGATCGCCTCGACCGCGAACAATCTCAAAAAAGACGGCTGGGTCACAGGCCAGACCTGGGGCTACGAGGTGGTGGTGCCGCAGGGCTTCAACTATCTCAATGCCGATCGCGCGCGCATGCTGACGTTGCGCGAGTGGGAGCGCGCCGGCGTCCGGCGTGTCGGCGGCAAGGCGTTTCCGCGCGCAGACGACAAGGCCTATCTGCTGGTCCCGGCCGGCGCGCAGGGGCCAGCCTTCGTGATGTTGCAGAATTTCCGCGTCATCATGAAATACAACCCGGCGGAAGCCTATGCGCTTGCGATCGGGCATCTGGGCGACCGTCTGCGCGGGGGCGAGCCCATCATGCAGCCGTGGCCGCGGCATGAGCGTGTGCTGACCCGAGCTGAGCGCTATGAATTGCAGCAACTCCTGGCGCAGCAGGGCTACGATATCGGGGAACCCGACGGGCGGCTCGGCCCCAGGAGCCGCAACGCTTTGCGCACCTTCCAGGCCGCGGTCGGAATGGTTCCCGATGGCTTTGCCTCGGCGATGGTCCTGGAGCGCTTGCGGACGCGTTAACTGGTCGGTCTGTGAATACCGGGCCATCTTCAAGTTGACATTTTTATCGTAGTATTAACCGATAGGCTGGCGGTGCGTCGCCGGCCGC
>DAIUEP010000122.1:2522-14538 GCA_036845065.1 Xanthobacteraceae bacterium
TTGCCGATGCATCCAAGAGGCACGCACAGCGTTTGGAGTGGCCTGCGGGCCGCGGCGCGAATCGCGGCGGTTGCCTGCGTGAGCGTCGCGTTGCTGGCGCCCGCGAGCGCCCAATTCTGGGGCCCGTTTGGCGGGCGCCCCGCGCAGCCGCAGCGGCCGCCCCAGCAAGGTTTCAATCCCTTCGGTGGCCTGTTCGGCGGTCCCCCGCAGCAAACTCAGGCGCCGCCTGTGGATTACTCGCGCGCGCCCGCGCCGCAACGCAAGGCCGATCCGGCCGCCACCACAACGCTGGTTGTTGTGGGCGACAGCATGGCCGACTGGCTCGCCTACGGACTCGAAGAAGCGTTCTCCGAGGCGCCCGAAATGGCGATCGTGCGCAAGCACCGCACCACGTCGGGGCTCATCCGCTACGACGCCCGCCGCGACGTCGAGTGGGCGCAGGTGGCGAAGGAAGTGATCGCGGCCGACAAGCCCAAATTGATTGTCATGATGGTCGGCCTGCACGATCGTCAGCCGATCCGTGAGCGCACGGCAACGCCGGCGCCGGGACGCTCGAATGCGGCCCAAGCCAAGCAGCCGCCGTCGGTGGCCGCGCCGCCGCCGCCGGCGGCGCCGCTTGATCCCGAGTTGCAGGCGCAGCAGAGCGCGGACCGGCAGAACGCAGAGCTGCAAGAGGCGCCGGCGGAGGAGCCCGCGATCATCGCGCCCGAGCCGCCGCGTGGCGCCGCCAGCAACACCGGCCCCTTCGAGTTCCGCTCCGAGCGCTGGGAGGCTTCGTATATCCGGCGCATCGACGCGACGATCGCCGCGTTGAAGAGCGCCGGCGTCCCGGTGTTTTGGGTCGGCCTGCCGCCCCAACGGGCCGCGCGCGCTTCGACCGATTCGACTTATCTGAATGAGCTGTATCGGCAGCGGGCGGAGAAGGCCGGAATCGTCTATATCGATGTGTGGGAAGGCTTCGTCGACAGCACGGGCCAGTTCGCCGCACAAGGTCCGGATTTCGAAGGTCAGATTCGCCGCCTGCGCTCCGCCGACGGCGTTTATTTCACCAAGGCCGGTGCGCGCAAGCTTGCCCACTATGTCGAGCGCGAGATTCAGCGCACGATCGCCAACAAGGCGCCATCGATTGCGCTGCCGGCGGTCGAGCCGGTCCTGGCGACACCGGGCACGCGACCCGGAGGCCCGGCGCAACGCCCGCTGGTCGGTCCAGTCGTTCCGCTGACGGCCCTGACCTCCGGACAGAGTGAGCTCCTTGGCGGCGGCCCGGCGCGGCCGGCGGCATCCGATCCGGTCGCGACCCGGGTGCTAACGAAAGGCGAAGCCATTCCGGCCCCGAGCGGGCGCGCGGACGACTTCAGCTGGCCGCGCGGCGGCGCGGCCGCCGATCCATCGCTGGCGGAGACGTCGCCAACGCCGGCGGTGCTTGTCACGCCGAACCAGACCGCACCGGGCCAGGCTGCGCCCCGCCAGACCGCACCGAGTCAGGCCGTGTCCGGCCAGCCCAAAGGCCAACCGGCGGCGGGCGCCAAGGCGGGCGAGCCGAAGCAGCCGGCCCAGAAGCGCGTGGTCACGCCGCCGTTTTTCGATGGAGCGCCGCGTCCGCCGGCAGCGATCAGGCCATCGGCGGCCGCGACCCAGGGCGCGTTGCGCTGACGACCGGGATTTGATCTCGGTCAAGAGTCCCGTTCGGAGCAATCGTAGCCTATCCGGCCAAAATTCTGCGGATACTTGCGGCCGTCGGCTAATGGCGCGCAAGGCATGTCAGCCGTTGCGATTGTTGCATCGCTCTCTAAGATTGATGGCCTGTAGCCGACGCCAGCATGCTCGGCGCGGGCCGCTCGCAGCGGGCGCCTCGGATCGGACGTGAATGCGGATCCTCGAAAACGGAAGGGAAGGCCAATGGTGCGCAAGCTTTTCGTCAGTGCGCTGACGTCACTCGCTCTCAGCGCGATCGCTCTCGGCAGCGCAGGGGCGCAGGACCGGGTGAAGGTTGGGCTCATTCTGCCCATGACGGGTCCGTTTACCTCGACGGGCAAGCAGATCGATGCAGCGGTTCGCCTCTATATGCAGGAGAACGGCTCGACCGTCGCCGGCAAGCGCATCGAAGTCATTCTCAAGGACGATGCGGCCAATCCCGACACCACCCGGCGGCTGGCGCAGGAGCTCGTGGTCAACGACAAGGTGAACGTTCTGGCGGGATTCGGTCTGACGCCACTGGCGCTCTCGACCGCGCCGATCGCGACCGAAGCCAAGGTACCCCAGATCGTCATGGCGGCGGGTACGTCGATCATCACGGAACGTTCGCCCTACATCGTGCGCACGAGCTTTACGGTCCCCCAATCTTGCGTGATCGTCGGTGAGTGGGCGATCAAGAACAACATCAAGAAGGTGGTTACGCTGGTCAGCGACTATGCGCCCGGCCACGACGCGGAAGCCTCGTTCACCGAGCGCTTCAAGGCGAATGGCGGCGAGATCGTCGCGGCGTTGCGCGTGCCACTCCAGAATCCCGATTTTGCGCCGTTCCTGCAACGCGCCGCCGATGCCAAGCCGGACGCCATCTTCGTGTTCGTGCCCTCCGGCGCGGGCGCCATCGTGATGAAGCAGTTCGTCGAGCGCGGGCTCGGCCGGGCCGGCATGCGCATGATCGGCCCCGGCGATCTGACCGACGACGACATCCTGCCCGGCTATGGCGACGTCGCGCTCGGCATCATCACCGCGCATTTCTACGCCACCGCGCATCCGTCCGCCAAAAACAAAGCCTACGTCGAGGCGTTCCGCAAAGCCAATCCCGGCATGCGGCCCAACTTCATGTCGGTCGGCGGCTATGACGGTATGCACTTGATCTACGAAGCGCTGAAAAAGACCGGCGGCAAGGCCGACGGCGATTCGCTTGTTGCCGCCATGAAGGGGATGTCGTGGGAAAGCCCGCGCGGGCCGATCTCGATCGACGCGGAGACGCGTGACATCGTCCAGAACATCTATATGCGCAAGGTCGAACGGGTGGGCGACGAGCTGCACAACGTCGAGTTCGCAACCTTTGAGGCCGTGAAGGATCCGGTGAAGGCAGCCAAGAAGTAGGTACGCTTTCGGATCAGGGGCTGCCGCGCGCGGCATGGCGCGCGGCACGTGAGTCTCCCCACGAGATCGGTCCGGAAGCGTGCGGGCGCGGGAAAGCGATTGCATGCTGACCATTCTGTTCGACGGTATCGCCTACGGCATGCTGTTGTTCGTGCTGGCATGCGGCCTTTCAGTCACCCTCGGGTTGATGAACTTCGTCAATCTGGCCCACGGCTCGTTCGCGATGGCCGGCGGCTATATCACGGTCGTGCTGGTCAATCGCATGGGCGTGCCGTTCCTGCTTGGCTTGCCGCTGGCCTTTCTGTTCAGCGCCGCGCTCGGCGCGCTGCTGGAGCGTGCGCTCTACGTCCATGTCTATGCCAAGAGCCATCTCGACCAGGTGTTGTTCACCATCGGCCTCGTCTTCATGTCGGTGGCGGCCGTCGACTACACCATGGGCTCGTCGCAGCAATTCATCACGATACCGAGCGTGCTGCAGGGGCAGATCGACGTGTTCGGCGTCGGCGTCGGACGCTATCGGCTGTTGATCATTGGCATCTGTGCCGCGCTGACGATTGCGCTGCAGCTGGTTCTCGTGCGCACAAGATTCGGCAGCCGCCTGCGCGCTGCCGTGGACGACCAGCGCGTGGCGCGCGGCCTCGGCATCAATGTCGGTGCGGTGTTCGGGGTGACCTTCGCGGTCGGCTCCGGGCTCGCCGGTCTTGGCGGCGCGCTGGGCGCGGAAATCCTCGGTCTCGATCCGGTCTTCCCGCTCAAATACATGATCTACTTTCTGATCGTCGTGACGGTCGGCGGCACATCGAGCATCACCGGTCCGTTCCTGGCGTCGATCCTGCTTGGTATCGGCGACGTCGCCGGCAAGTACTATGTCCCGCAACTGGGAGCGTTTGTGATCTACACCATCATGATCGTGGTCCTGATCTGGCGGCCGCAAGGCCTGTTCGCACGGCAAAGCGCGCGGTGAGGCTCGATCGGAATGCCCGCACGTCCTAGCTTGCCATCCCTCGACGTCGCCGGACAGCTGGCGCGGCGAGCCCGCTGGACGCCGCTCGAGATCGTGTTCTGGCTGGTCGCATTCGCGACCATTTATTTTCTGCCGGGGCGCCATTTGATCCTGACTGAGATTGTGATCTGGGCGCTGTTTGCGTTGTCGCTTGATCTGATCCTGGGCTTTGGCGGCATTCTGTCGCTTGGGCACGCGGCCTTCTTCGGTTTCGGTGCCTACGCGGCGGGCCTGTTGGCGAAGCACGGGATCATCACCGAGCCGGTGCTTGCGCTATTCGCGGCGGGGCTGGTGACAACGCTGCTCGGCTTCATCACGAGCTTCCTGGTCCTGCGCGGCTCCGACTTGACGCGACTGATGGTGACGCTCGGCGTTGCGCTGGTGCTGCGCGAGATCGCCAACCGCTATGCCGAGCTCACCGGCGGTGCCGATGGCCTGCAGGGCATCACGATGGCGCCGGTGCTCGGCATGTTCCGATTTGATCTGTTCGGCCGCACCGCCTACGTCTACAGCTTGCTGGTGCTGTTCGTGCTGTTTCTGCTGGCGCGCCGCATCGTCAATTCCCCGTTCGGATTGTCGCTGCTCGCCGTCAAGGGCAACGCGCTGCGCGCGTCCGCGATCGGCATACCGGTCAACTGGCGCCTGGTCGCGATCTACACCGTCGCGGCCGGCTATGCCGGCGTTGCCGGCGGCCTGCTGACGCAGACGACCGCCTTCGCGTCGCTCGAAGTCTTCTCGTTCGACCGGTCGGCCGACGTGCTCTTGGTGCTGATCATCGGCGGGATCGGCTATCTCTACGGCGGGCTGATCGGCGCCATCATCTTCCGGCTGATGCAGGACTGGCTCGCTAATATCACGCCGCAATACTGGCAGTTCTGGATCGGCCTCGTGCTGGTGCTCATCGTGCTGATCGGCCGCGACCGCATGGCCGCCTGGTTCCAGCCGATCATCCGCCTGTTCGACACGCTCGGCGGCCGGATGCGGCGGATGGGCGCTGCCCCTGGCGGCGGAGAGCGCTAGGTCATGGCTTACGCGCTCGAAACCATCGGCCTTGAGAAATCCTTCGGCGGCATCAAGGCGACCAATCAGGTGTCGCTGCGGATCAGGAAGGGCGCCCGCCACGCCCTGATCGGGCCGAACGGCGCCGGCAAGACCACCGTCATCAATCTCCTGAGCGGCGCCACGCGGCCGACGGCGGGCAAGATCCTGCTCGACGGACAAGACATCACCGACCGCGAGCCGCACGATCGCGTGCGGCTTGGCATCGCGCGCACCTTTCAGATCAATCAGCTGTTCGGCGATCTCACGGCGGTTGAGACGCTTGGCCTCGCGATCTCCGAGCGCGGTGGAATGGGACACGATTGGTGGCGCGTCGCCGGTCGCAAGCAGACGATCGTGGACGAGATCGGCGAGCTTCTGGGCCGCTTCGGGCTCACGGATGTCATGGGCGAGCGCACCGCGACCTTGCCGTATGGCAAGCAGCGTCTCCTGGAAATCGCGCTGGCGTTCGCGTGCAAGCCGCGCGTGCTTCTGCTCGATGAGCCGGCGGCCGGCGTGCCGGACGCCGAGCGCGACAGCATTCTGACAACGGTCGCGGCGCTGCCCACGGATGTCACAGTCCTGCTGATCGAGCATGACATGGACATTGTCTTCAGTTTCGCCGACCGCATCTCGGTTCTGGTCAATGGCGAGCTGTTCATGGAGGGCACACCGGAGCAGGTCGCTGCCGACCCGCGCGTGAAAGCCGTCTATCTCGGTGAGGGCGACAATGCCTGAGCTCCTGGCCGTCGAGCGGCTGTGCGCCGGCTACGGCGAGGCCATCGTGCTGTCGGACATCTCGTTCCGGCTCGACGAAGGCCAGTCGCTGGCGCTGCTCGGCCGCAACGGCATGGGCAAGACCACGCTGGTGAATTCGATCGTTGGCGTCACCCGCTATCGCAGCGGCACCATCACGCTCGCGGGTCGCGACATCACGCGCCTGCCGCCGGAACAGCGCGCGCATCTCGGGGTCGGCTGGGTGCCGCAGGAGCGCAATATCTTCAAGTCGCTGACGGTCGAGGAAAACCTGACGGCGATCGCGCGGCCGGGGGCCTGGACGCCGCGCCGGGTCTTCGAGCTGTTTCCACGCCTGGGCGAGCGTCGTCAAAACCTCGGCAACGCGTTGTCCGGCGGCGAGCAGCAGATGCTGGCGATCGGCCGTGCGCTCGTTCTCAATCCGCGCATCATGCTTCTGGACGAGCCGCTCGAAGGGCTTGCGCCGATCATCGTGGAAGAGCTGTTGAAGGTGCTGCACAAGATCATTCGCGAGGAGGGCCTCTCGGCGATCCTGGTCGAGCAGAACGCCCAGAAGGTTCTGGGGGTGACCGATCAGGCCATCATCATCGAGCGTGGCTCGATCATCTATCGGGGCGATAGCGCGGCGCTCAAGGCCGATCGGACGCTGCTCGAGATGCATATCGGTGTCACGCGCGAGCGGACCGGTGGAGCGCGGCGCAATGCGCCAGCAGGGCCGCACGCGTGAGAACGTCTCGCGGTCGGTGCCGGAGTAGTGTCCGGTTGGTTATCGCCGTGCCAACGTGCACGGTTAGCGCTTGCTCACTATCGCCCGGAAATTGCGATTCCACGGGCATTTCTGTGCTTAACGCAAGGTGTCCGGCGCGCGCTGTTCAGGTTTGATTCAGGGCGTCGCTTAAATAGCGATTCAAATTTTCTCCCGATAGTTGGCGCGCTCGGCCGGGGGCCTGAGCGGGACCCGCGTGACGTTCGCGATCGGACGAACGGGCGTGGAAAGGGGAGGCCAGTATGGCTCGTTTTGAGATCAGCGACTGCGATCAGGCAGCACTTGGTGCACAGCCTGCCGGTGCCGATACGTTCTTCGATCTGGGCATGATGTATTCGAGCGGGCGCAGCGTTCCGGTCGACTATGTCAGCGCGCACAAGTGGTTCAACTTGGCGGCCATGCACGGCAACAAGGATGCGTTCCGCCTGCGTCGCGAGATCGCCGCCGAGATGACGGCGGACGAGATCGCGGCCGCGCAGCGCGCCGCGCGCGACTGGCTGCGCACAGGTGCGACAGGTACGGTGACGCGTTCGGCGGCATAGCCGCTCACGCCTAGCGCGGCAGCGTGGTCGAGCCCATCAAGAACTTGTCGACGGCGTGCGCGGCCTGGCGGCCTTCGCGGATCGCCCACACCACCAGCGACTGGCCGCGCCGCATGTCGCCGCAGGCGAACACCTTGGGGTTCGAGCTGCGATAGGCGACCGTGTCGGCCTTGACGTTGCCACGCGGGTCGAGCTCGAGCCCGAGCGATCCGATCACGCCCTCGTGCACCGGATGCACGAAGCCCATCGCGAGCAGCACCAGATCGGCCTTCACGTCGAACTCGGTTCCGGCAATCGGCTTGAACTTGCTGTCAACGCGCGCGCAGTGCAGCGTCTTGACGTGTCCGTTCTCGCCCGAGAGGCTCACCGTCCCGACCGCGAAGTCGCGCTCGGCGCCTTCCTCGTGGCTCGATGACGTGCGCAGCTTCAACGGCCAGTCCGGCCAGGTCAGGAGCTTGTTCTCCTTCCCGGGCGGCTCCGGCATGATCTCGAAATTCGTCACCGACCGCGCGCCCTGGCGGATCGAGGTGCCGATGCAGTCGGAGCCGGTGTCGCCGCCGCCGATCACGACCACGTGCTTGCCGGCCGCCAGGATCGGCTCGGCGCCGGGCGCCTGCGGCTCCCCGCTCACGCGCCGGTTCTGCTGCGGCAGGAAATCCATCGCAAAATGGATGCCCTTGAGCTCGCGGCCGGGGATCGGCAGGTCGCGGGCCATCTCGGCGCCGCCTGCAAGCACGACAGCATCGTGGCCGCTGATCAGCTGGTCGGCCGGCACGCTCACGCCGACATGCGCGCCGTAATGGAAGACCACGCCTTCGGCTTCCATCTGGGTGACGCGGCGGTCGACGTGATGCTTCTCCATCTTGAAATCGGGGATGCCGTAGCGCATCAGCCCGCCCGCCTTGGCGTGCTTTTCGTAGACGTGCACCTCGTGGCCGGCGCGCGCCAGTTGCTGGGCGCACGCCATGCCGGCCGGCCCTGAGCCGACCACGGCGACTTTCTTTCCGGTCTTGCGTGCCGGCGGCTCCGGCACGGTCCAGCCCTGCGCGATGGCGCGGTCGGCGATGGCGCATTCGATGGTCTTGATGGCGACCGGGTTGTCGTCGATGTTGAGCGTGCAGGACGCCTCGCAGGGCGCCGGGCAGACGCGGCCGGTGACCTCCGGGAAGTTGTTGGTGCTGTGCAGGTTGCGGGCGGCCTCACGCCAGTCACCGCGGTAGACGAGATCGTTCCAGTCGGGAATCTGGTTGTTCACCGGGCAGCCGGTAGCCGCGCCCGTGATGGCGACTGTGCCGTGGCAGAACGGAATGCCGCAATCCATGCAGCGCGCGGCCTGCGCGCGCACATCAGTCTCCGGAAGCGGCAGCACGAATTCGCGCCAGTGCTTGATGCGCTCCTCGACCGGCTCGTAGTCGCGGTCTTGGCGTTCGAATTCGAGGAAACCGGTGATCTTGCCCATACGCTATTCGGCCGCCTGCATGGTGCGTGCCTTCTCCATTTCGGCGAGCGCGCGCCGGTATTCGAGCGGCATCACCTTGCGGAACATCGAGCAATACCTCTTCCAGTCGGCGAGGATCTGCGCAGCGCGCGCCGATCCGGTGAGGCGCGCGTGCCGGCTGATGAGCAGGTGCAGCCGCTCGGCGTCATAGCGCGTCATGTCTTCAAGGATCTCGACACGGCCGTGCGCTTCGAGCTCCTGGTGGAAGACCCGCTCGGCGACGTCTTCCTCGCCGGGCATCGGCTCAAGCTCGACCATCGCCATGTTGCAGCGTGATTTAAACGTGCCGTCCTCGTCGATCACATAGGCAATGCCGCCCGACATGCCGGCCGCGAAGTTGCGGCCGGTCATGCCGAGCACGACCACGATGCCGCCGGTCATGTATTCGCAGCAGTGGTCGCCGGCGCCTTCAATGACCGCGATCGCGCCGGAATTGCGCACCGCGAAGCGCTCGCCGGCGACGCCGCGGAAATAGCATTCGCCCTCGATCGCGCCATAGAGCACGGTGTTGCCGACAATGATAGATTCCTCAGGCTTGAAGCCGCCGTCGGCCGGCGGCCGGATGATGATGCGGCCGCCCGAAAGGCCCTTGCCCACATAGTCGTTGGCGTCGCCTTCGAGCTCGAAGGTCACACCGCGCGTGAGCCAGGCGCCGAAGCTCTGGCCGGCTGTGCCGGTCAGGCTGACGTGGATCGTGTCGGCAGGCAGGCCCTCGTGGCCGTAGCGCTTGGCCACCTCGCCCGAGAGCATCGCGCCCGCCGTGCGGTCGGTGTTGCGGATCCGGCTCGTGATCTGCACCTTGGCGCCGCGCTCGAGCGCCCCCTGCGCCTGCGCGATCAGCTTGCGGTCGAGGATGTCGTGGATCTTGTGGTCCTGTCGCTCGCAGTTGTGGATCGCGACGCCTTTGGGCGCATCCGGCTTGAAGAACAGCCGCGAGAAATCGAGCCCCTGCGCTTTCCAATGCTCGATCACCTGGCGCTTGTCGAGCATCTGCATCTGGCCGACCATCTCGGCGAAGCTGCGATAGCCCATCGCGGCCATCAGCTCGCGCACCTCTTCGGCGACGAAGAAGAAGAAATTGACCACGTGCTCGGGCTGGCCGACGAAGCGCTTGCGCAGCACCGGGTCCTGCGTGGCGACGCCGACCGGGCAGGTGTTGAGATGGCACTTGCGCATCATGATGCAGCCGGCCGCGATCAACGGCGCGGTCGAGAAGCCGAACTCGTCGGCGCCGAGCAATGCACCCACCACGACGTCGCGCCCGGTGCGGATGCCGCCGTCGACCTGCACCGCGATGCGGCCGCGCAGACGGTTGGCGACCAGCGTCTGATGGGTTTCGGCGAGCCCGATCTCCCAGGGCGAGCCGGCGTGCTTGATCGAGGTGAGGGGGCTCGCGCCGGTGCCGCCCTCGAAGCCCGAGATCGTCACGTGATCGGCGCGCGCCTTGGAGACGCCGGCCGCGACCGTGCCGACCCCGACCTCGGAGACGAGCTTCACCGACACCTGGCCCGTGGGATTGACGTTCTTGAGGTCGAAGATGAGCTGTGCCAGATCCTCGATCGAGTAGATGTCGTGGTGCGGCGGCGGCGAGATCAGCCCGACGCCGGGCGTCGAGTGCCGCACCTTGGCGATCACCTGGTCGACCTTGTGGCCGGGCAACTGGCCGCCTTCGCCGGGCTTGGCGCCCTGCGCCATCTTGATCTGCATCATGTCGGAGTTGACGAGGTATTCCGTCGTCACGCCGAACCGTCCCGAGGCGACCTGCTTGATCGCCGAGCGCATGGAATCGCCGTTCGGCAGCGGCTTGAAGCGATCCGCCTCCTCGCCGCCTTCGCCGGTGTTCGACTTGCCGCCGATGCGATTCATTGCGATCGCGAGCGTGGTGTGCGCCTCGCGCGAGATCGAGCCGAACGACATGGCGCCGGTCGCAAAGCGCTTGACGATGTCCTTGGCGGGCTCGACCTCCTCGATCGGGACCGGCTTGCGGCCGTCGTCCTGCGCCGACTTGATGCGAAACAGGCCGCGGATGGTGAGCAGCCGCTCGGTCTGCTCGTTGCTCACCTTGGCGTACAGCCGATACTGGTCCGGCAGGTTGGCGCGCACCGCGTGCTGCAGCGTGCCCACGGTCTGCGCGTTCCAGACGTGGTCCTCGCCGCGGACGCGGAACTGATATTCGCCGCCGACGTCGAGCGCGTTGCGGTAGATCGGTGAATCGCCAAAGGCGTCGCGATGACGCCGCACGCACTCCTCGGCGATCTGCGTGAGGCCGACGCCCTCGATGCGGGTCGCGGTGCCAGTGAAATATTCGGCGACGAAATCGGACTTCAGTCCGACCGCGTCGAAGATCTGCGCGCCGCAGTAGGACTGGTAGGTGGAGATGCCCATCTTGGACATCACCTTGAGGATGCCTTTGTCGATCGACTTGATGTAGCGCTTGACGATCTCTTTATCGTCGAGCCGCTGCGGCAACTCGTCCTTTATCGCGATCAGCGTCTCGAAGGCGAGGTAGGGGTTGATCGCTTCGGCGCCGTAGCCGGCGAGGCAGCAGAAGTGGTGGACCTCGCGCGGCTCGCCGGATTCGACCAGGAGACCGACCGAGGTGCGCAGCCCCTGCCGGATCAAATGGTGGTGCACGGCCGCGCAGGCGAGCAGCGAGGGGATCGGGATCGCCTGCACGCCGGCGCGCCGGTCGGACAGGATGATGATGTTGATGCCCTCGCGCACCGCCGCTTCGGCGCGGGCACAGAGCTTGTCGAGCGCTTCTTTCAATCCGGCCGCGCCGTGCTCGGCCGGCCAGGTGGTGTCGAGGAAGCGCGACTTGAAGTGGCCGTTGCCGACGTCGGAGATCGAGCGGATCTTCTCCAGGTCATCGTTGGTGAGGATCGGCTGGCGAACCTCGAGCCGCTTGGTGCGCGAGACTCCCTCGAGGTCGAACAGGTTGGGACGCGGACCGATGATCGAGACGAGGCTCATCACCAGTTCCTCGCGGATCGGATCGATCGGCGGGTTGGTGACCTGCGCGAAATTCTGCTTGAAGTATGTGAACAAGAGCTTGGGCCGGTCGGAGAGCGCCGAGATCGGCGCGTCGTTGCCCATCGAGCCGACCGCTTCCTCGCCCAGCGTCGCCATCGGCGTCATCAGGATGCGCAGGTCTTCCTGCGTGTAGCCGAAGGCCTGCTGGCGATCGAGCAGTGCAAGATTCGACAACGCGGCCTCGCCCGGCGCGGGCGGCAGGTCCTCGAGCACGATCTGGGTGTTGTCGAGCCATTGCCGGTAGGGGTGGCTCTTGGCGAGCGTCGCCTTGAGCTCCTCGTCCGGAATGAGGCGGCCCTCGT
>DAIUEP010000123.1:0-5063 GCA_036845065.1 Xanthobacteraceae bacterium
TGTCGAGCTCCTTGGCGGCGGCTCAGACCAATGAAGCTGCGGTGGAGCGGCTCGATCCCGCCCTCGATGCGCTGGTGTCGGCGAATGCCAAGGTCGAGCTGGTCAAGGGCGGCTTCGGCTTCACCGAAGGCCCGGTCTGGGTGCAGAGGGGACGAGAGGGATATCTTCTGTTCACCGACATCCCGGGCAACGTCATCTGGAAGCTCACGCCCGACGGCAAGGCGTCGGTCTATCTCAGCCAAGTGGGTTACACCGGTCCTGAGGTCTGGCGCTGGGGCGGCATTCAGAACAACGGCCGCGAGCGCACCGATCCGCAGTTCGAAGAGTTCGCCATGATCGGCGCCGACGGATTGACGCTCGATCGTCAGGGCCGTCTGATCATCGCCACCTTCGCGGGACGCTCGCTGGTGCGCGTCGAGGCGAACGGCCGGCGCACCGTGCTGGCGGATCGCTATGAAGGCAAGCACTTCGGCGGCCCCAATGACGTCGTGGTCAAGCGCGACGGCGCGATCTACTTCACCGACACCTATGGCGCCTTCCGGCTGCGCGAGAAGGATCCCCGCCGCGAGCTTGATTTCAACGCGGTGTACCGCTGGAAGGACGGCAAGCTTACGCTGGTGGTCAAGGACATGCCGGCCACCAACGGGCTCGCGTTCTCGCCGGATGAGAAATATCTCTACGTCAACGGCAGCCGCGACAACTACGTCAACCGCTACGAGGTGCGGCCCGATGGCTCGCTTGCCAACGGCAAGCTGTTCATCGACATGCGCGGGCGGACCGAGCGCGGCATCACCGATGGCTTGCGCGTCGATATCAAGGGCAATCTCTACGAGACCGGCCCGGGCGGAGTCTGGGTGATCTCGCCCGAAGGCAAGCACCTCGGCACCATCCGCGCGCCCGAGCAGGCGACCAATGTGGGCTTCGGCGAAGCCGACCGCAAGACGCTGTTCATCGCGGCGCGCACCGGCATCTACAAGATCCGGGTGAACACGCCTGGACTCTAAGTTCGCATCGACGGCTAGCGCGGAAGGTGGGCGCGAGCCGCAACCCTTAAGGGGGCAACCATGAACCTTCCCCGTCGCAAGGTCCTGCAACTCGCAGCCGGTGCTGCGGTGCTGCCGATGGTGTCGCGCTTGGCGCGCGCGCAAGCCTTTCCGTCGCGGCCGGTGCGCTTCGTGGTCGGTTTTCCGGCCGGCGGCGGCGCCGACGCGACGACGCGCATTCTGGCGGCGCGGCTGTCGGAACTGTGGGGGCAGCAGGTCGTCGTGGAGAACAAGGGTGGCGCAGGCGGCAATCTCGCGCACGAGCTGGTCGCGCACGCAAGCCCGGATGGCTACACGATGCTGATGGGGACGAACTCGGTTCCGGTCAACCCGTTCCTGTTCTCAGGCCTCACCTTCGATCCGCTGAACGATCTTGCAGGGGTCAGCCTGATCGGCACCTACCCCAACCTGCTCGTGGTCCCGGCCGATGCATCGACCAAGACGCTGCCGGAGTTCATCGCCCGCGCCAAACGCGAGCGGGTCACGTTCGCGACGCCGGGGGTCGGCTCGTCGCCGCATCTCGCGGCTGAATTGTTCAAGCACATGGCGAAGATCGACATGACCCACGTGCCTTATCGGGGCGTGGCGGCCGGAGCCATGAACGACCTGATCGCCGGCCGTCTCGACGCCATGTTCAACACCACCGGCTCGCTGCTTCAGTCCGTCCGGGTCGGTCAGGTGCGGGCGCTCGCAATCTCGTCGGCAGTCCGCGCGCCGAACGCGCCGGAGATTGCCACCTTCGCGGAAGCGGGCGTGCCGGGCTATGCGGTCGAATCGTGGTACGCGGTGTTTGTGCCGGCCAGGACGCCAGCCGAGATCGTCCAGAAAATGCACGCCGACGTCGCCAAGGCGCTCGACGATCCCGCCGTGAAGGCGCGCTTCGAGCCGCTCGGCGTCGCGGTCGCAAGCTCGACGCCCGCGGAATTGAACGTGCGCATGAAGGCGGAAGTGGCGCTGTGGGGTCCCATCATCAAGGCCGCCAACATCAGGGGCGAGTGAGCTCACTTTGAGTGATCTCACTTGTGATATTGTTCGTCGCTGCTTTTTCCATTCCGTTATGGTCAAGGCTGCAACCGGTTCATGTACTGGAAGCAATCGCAGATGAGTTTTGGGGCTGGCGAAAGGACCACCATGACCAGATGGCGCCATTTCAGCGTTTGGACCGCGGTATCAATCGCGCTGATTTATACCGCTCATTCTGCGGCGGCACAGAGCTGGCCGGCCCGGCCTGTCACCCTGGTGGTGCCGTTCGCGGCAGGCAGCGCGTCCGATACCTTGACGCGAATACTCGGCGCTCGCCTGTCCGAGGTCTTGGGCCAGCAGGTCATCATCGAGAACGTCGGCGGCGCGGGCGGCATGACCGGCGTCGCTCGGGTGGCGAAGGCGGCGCCCGACGGCTATCAATTCGTGCTAGGGGGTGTCGACACCTTTGCTCAG
Source organism: Xanthobacteraceae bacterium (assembly GCA_036845065.1). Lineage (GTDB taxonomy): Bacteria > Pseudomonadota > Alphaproteobacteria > Rhizobiales > Xanthobacteraceae > VAZQ01. Next base: position 2,481 of record DAIUEP010000123.1, read on the forward strand.
AACCAAACGCTCTACAAAAAGCCGCTCTACAACTCCGTGACCGATTTCGAGCCGGTCGCGTTGATGGTCGAGCAGGCCATTCTGCTGGTCACCCGAAACGAGTTGCCCGTCAAAGATCTGAAGGAGTTCGCGGCTTACGCCAAGGCGAACCAGGCGAAGATGCAATATGGCTCGGCTGGTGCCGGCTCCGGGTCGCATCTTGCTTGCGCTCAGCTCAATGCTGCGCTCGGCGTCGATGTCACGCATGTTCCCTATCGCGGTTCGCCGCCAGCCATGCAGGATTTGATCGCCGGCCGGATTGACTATTTCTGTGCGCTGGCAGCGGCCGCGATGCCGCAGATCGGAAGCAACACCATGCGCGCAGTCGCGATCCTGACGCGCAATCGCTCGCCACTCCTGCCCAACCTCGCGAGCGCTCACGAACAGGGTTTGACCGATTTCGATTCCTATTTCTGGAGCGGCTTTTTCCTCCCAAAGGGAACGCCCGCGGCGATCGTGCAGAGGCTCCACGCCGCCGCGGTCGCAACCTTGGATGCGCCATCGGTGCAGGAGCGGCTGAAGGAGGTGGGCGTTACCGTTGTTGCTCCCGAGCGCCGGTCCCCGGACTATCTCAAGAGATTCCTCGATAGCGAGATCGAAAAATGGGCGGTCACGATCAAGGCGAGCGGGGTGAGCTTGGATTGAACTGGCAGCCGATGACCCCCCGTCTTGTTGCCCCTTCAAAGCCACTTCCTTAGCGCGAGGCCTTGCGGCCCGTCGATCAACCGGGATGTTTCGGGCCTTCGCCTGGAATGATTCCCGCGGGCAGAGTGTAGCAAAAGTCCGCCACCGCACCCGGCGTGGTCCACCAGACCCGATCGCGCTTCGAATGCTCGACGCAATATTTCAAGGCCTTGCGCAACGGCGGCAGCCGGAACGGCTGCCCCATGACGAATGGATGCAGCGACAGTGTCATCACCAGCGGCTGCGCACGGCATTGCTCGATCATTTCATCGAAACCATCGACGATCATGTCGGCAAAATCCCGCGCCGTGCCATCACGATGGATGATCGCAGCCGAATCGTTGAGCTCTGCCGGATAGGGAACCGAAAGGATCGGACCCGAGCGCGTCTGCAACCAAAAAGGCTGATCGTCAGCCGGCCAGTCCATCACATACTTGTAGCCCGCTTCCTTCAACAGGTCGGGAGTGGCGTTGCTTTCGGACGCAGCCGGTCCCATCCATCCCTTGGGCGCACGACCCTCACGCCGGGTGATTTCCTGGGTCACGTCATCAATCAAGCGGCGCTCGTCGAGCTCCCACAGGTCGCCTTGACGCTCAGCATTGGTGCGGCCGTGACCGACGACTTCGTCGCCGCGCTGGCGAATGTGATCGCAGATCTGCGGGTGATATTCGTACAGGAGTGAGTTGATGTTATGCGCGGCGGGCAAATTGAGTTGCTCAAAAAGGTCAAACATGCGCCAGATGCCGACCCGGTTGCCGTAGTCGCGCCAGGAGTAATTGCGCTGCTGCTGCGGCTCGCCCTTTTTCGCCGGATCCCACCCGGTACCCTTGCGATAGGCATAGACCTCGATATTCGTCGTGACGCAAAAGGCCAGCCGCTTTCCGTCGGGCCAGGAATAGTCTTTGCGCTGGCTGATGACCGAATATTCATAGCGATTGTGCTTGGGTATCGTGAGCATCAAAATGTCCTCCGGCAGCCAGGGGCAAGAGCGGTTCCATGCATCAAGAGCAATTCCATGCATAGAGTAAATCCATGCATAGCGAGTGCCCACAAGAGCCCGATAATCAGATCGTAGCGCGCGAGCGGGGCTTCGTCCGAGCGGAATTCTCAGGCCGTCTTGCGCTTGGCGCCACCCTTCGCCTTGACGAGCTGCGCATGGTCGTCGTGGGTGCGCTTGGCATAGGCCATCGCAAATGAGGCGAGCGCGCTGTCGAAGACGTCGCGATTGCCCATGTAGCCCGCGAGCACGGCCGGGTCGGCCGAGCGCGCGTGGGCGCGCGCGAGCGTGCGGCCGCACAGGCGCGCGTAGCTCGCCAGCGCCTGGTCCTCGACCAATTCGCCGATCGAGCCAAGCCGCCGGTTCTTCAGCTGGCGGACATAGAAGTGTCGGTGCGATGCGGCGTCCTCGGTCCAGCCCAGGAAGACATCGCTCGCCGCCTGCATGACGCGCTGGCCCTCGACCACCCGCTGGCCCTGATGACCGGAGAATTTCGGCGCCAGCCGTTCGAGCACGGACTTGCTGGCTTCCTTGATCTGCAGGAACAGCGGCGTGCCGTCGCCGCACATGTAGAGCCCGATGGCGCAGAACGTGCCGACGCTGCCGACACCGACCACCTTGAAGGCGACGTCTTTGAGAGCGTATCGATCGACCAGATAGAGCCGGTCGGGTGCCAGGCGACTGGCATAGGCGTCGAACGCGCGTCTGGCATCGAGGTGGTGGCGGGCGTCGCCCTTGGCCGTGAAGTGATAGATGAGCGGCGGCCGGTCTGCGATGCGCGCCTGCTTGCCCTTGACCAGACGGGGAAAATTGTCGTCCTCCGCGAGGTGGTCGCGGGCCTTGGCGAGGATGCCGCGCAGCTC
>DAIUEP010000123.1:5163-8429 GCA_036845065.1 Xanthobacteraceae bacterium
GCGCGCAGGAGCGCGACGCGCTCCGCCGGCATGCCGGGCGGCGCGATCACGGCGCGTCCGACCGTGCCGCTGTTGGCGTAGAAGGCAAGCACGTCGCGATCCTCCGGCGTCTTGGCAAGCTCGACCACCGCCGGCACCTGCGCAAGATCGCCGCTGCGCTTGAGCGCGAACTGCACCAGGATCCGGATCAGGCTGTTGTCGAGCCAGTCGCGCTGCGTCGTCTTGAGCGTGTTGAGCGAGCTGGTGGCGCCGTCGACCTCGCGGCGCTGCATGGCGAGGTGGGCCGCCGACGTGGTGTTGTAGCCCGCGATCACCTTCCACTTCATGCCGGCGATCGTATTGAGGAGACGCGGGTAGATCGACGACGACGGCCCGGTGCCCGCGAAGGTGCCTTCGGTGCTGCGCAGATCGTCGAGCGTCGTCACGGCCGCCGCGTGCCACACATAGGCGACCTCGACGTTGGGGGCGACGCGTCCGATCCAGGCGAGCCTGGCGACGTCGTAGCTCACGCCCGCGACGCCGAGCAATTGCTCCTCCGCGACCGACTGCGCCACGATGCCGAGCGCGGTGCCGTCCTTGGGCGCCACGTTGGCGATGTAGTTGGTGGCGCGGATCGAGGCGGCGCCCGGCATGTTGGAGACGACGACCGTCGGATGGCCGGGCAGATGCCGGCCGAGGTGGCGCGCCAGCACGCGGGCGTAGAGGTCGTAGCCGCCGCCGGGCCCGAAGCCGACCGAGACGGTCACGGTCTTGCCGGCGAAAGTGTCCTGCGCGGCTGCGGGGGCTGCCGGGCCGAGCGCCAGCGCCAAGGCGAGCGCGGCCCCGGACAGACGACATGACAGAGGGCATGAAGGAACCGAAGTCGGCCTCTGGCCCTGCGACGAACTAGGCCTCTGCCCCTGTGACATGATGCGACACCCCTTCACAGCGCCTATTGGCGTACCGATATAGAGTGACATCCATCGTTCCAAATCTCCATCTCGTCCCGCTTCGGCTGGGGCTTCCGGGAGGGCTTCTATGCGATCGGTTCTCGGCTTTCGTCCCTTAATCGGGCTCTGCGCCTCGCTGATGGTCTTGCTGACGGTCTTGGCCGTGACGGTGGTCGATGCCGACGCGCGCTCGCGCGTCAGCTTCGGCAGCCGCGGCAGCAAGACCTTCACGGCGCCGCCGACGACCCAGACCGCGCCCAATCAGGCGCGGCCGGTCGAGCGCACCATGGCACAGCCTTCGCAGCCGGGGACCAATGCGGCGGCCGCCCCGAAGGCCACCTCGCCCGCGGGCGGCTTCTTGAGCCGGCCGGGCCTGCTCGGCGGCTTTGCGGCAGGCTTCCTCGGCGCCGGCCTGATCGGGCTTCTGCTCGGCCACGGCCTGACCGGCGGCTTGGGCGGGCTGGCCTCGATCGTCGGGCTTCTCCTGCAGGTCGGCCTCGTGGTCGCGGTGGGCTACATGCTGTGGTCGTGGTGGCAGCGCCGCAGCCAGCCAGCCTTTGCGGGCGGGCCATCGTTGCGCGACGCCGCTGAGCCGCGGCCGATGGGCCTCGGTGCTACCGGCGGGTTGGGCGGCGGCACTGCGGCGAGCGCGACGTTTGCGCCGACGCCTGCCGATTTTGACCAGTTCGAGCGGATATTAGGCGAAGTCCAGACCGCCTATGGGGCGGAGGACCTCGGCCGGCTGCGCCAGTCTGTTACGCCGGAGGTGCTGTCCTACTACGCGGAGGAGCTGGCCGCGAACGCGAGCCGCGGCGTGATCAACCGGACCTCCGGTGTGAAGCTTCTGCAGGGCGACCTGTCGGAAGCCTGGAGCGAAGGCAGCACTGACTACGCTACCGTCGCCATGCGCTATTCGCTCATTGACGAGATCGTCGATCGAGCGAGCGGCCGCGTGATCGAGGGCGGGCCGGACGAAGCGACCGAAGTTTGGACCTTCATGCGCACACGTAGCGGTGCCTGGCTGCTGTCGGCGATCCAGCAGGTCTGATCTTCGCAGGCCCGGCGCAAGCCGAAGCAATGAAACAGGCAACGAAGCAATATTGATTCAAGACGCGAATCCAAAGCGCACGATTGATTCAAGATCGAGTCGCTTTGGATTCTTTTATTGCGTGATGGCCGGTGTTGCGTGATGGCCGCAGCCGGTCATCTTTTTTTCATTGGGCGCCGGGACGATATGGACGAATCAAACTCCGTGTTATTTGACTGTCCTGGGTGGGAGGGGTCCCGACAGAGTCTCTAGAGCGCGCAGGTCCGTGGCGGGTGCTGGATCTGCGTAACGACTGGGGCATCAATGCTCGTGTCGTTTGGCGCTCGTGATTCCCACATGGCGCTTTGCCTCCGATGCGCTTCGCTCGAAGTGCGCATCGCTGACAATGCGCGCCATGTCGGAGCCTCGCGAGATTGCCGGTTACCGTCGGATCTCGGCCATCTGGCGGCTGTCGACTCAGGGTCAAGAGACTCTTGGTATAAAGACTCTTGGTCAAGTCCGGCAAATCTGTTACTTCGTAGCGAATCAGCGTGACAGCGTGAGGCGTGTGGGGCGGCGAGGGGCCGCCACTATGGGGCTGAGGGGTTCTGACGTGGCTCGGGCAGCAAAAGTCATCGCGCTGCATTCGTTCGACGACGATGAAGCGCTCATGTATCTGAGTGATGTCGGTCGCGTCGAAGCGAGCTTGAGTGAGCTCGCCCAGCAGTTCGGGTGGACGCTCACGAAGCTGCGCCGCAGCCTCTCCGCCTGGGTCAAGGCCGGGCACATCACGCAGGCCTCGGGCGGCCGGGGCAAGGTGGTTGTGACATCGTTGCGAAATTCGCAACAGGTGGCCGCGCAGCTCGTCGACCGCGCCTTCCGGATGGAGATACCGAGCCAATCGGCTGCGCCAAAGCCGGTGCGCTCGGTCATCGGCATATTAACCTCGATTATCCTGTTCTCGACCGCGGTCGGATTGACCTGCGTCGGGCTTATCATGAACGCGCGCTTTGCTGCGTCGTTCGGCCAGTCCGTCGAAGCGGCGGTGCTGCTTGCCACCATCGGACTTGCGGTCGACATGCTGGCGGTCATCCTGCCGACCGTAGGAGTGCAGCTTTGGCACCGGCGCTCGGTCCTCGCCGCGGGCGCGGCCTGGACGATCTGGTTGGCGGCGCTGAGCATGACTCTCCTTGCCGCCACTGGCTTTGCGTCGACCAATATCGGCGACGCCGTCGCCGGCCGCGCCAAGGTCGCCGGCGAGAGCGCGGCGCTCACCGAGCGCATCGCACGGCTGCGCGTGGAGCGCGCCG
>DAIUEP010000123.1:8529-11813 GCA_036845065.1 Xanthobacteraceae bacterium
GCACCGGTCGGGCGCTCGAGCTGGACCGGCACAGGCTTGAGCGGCCGCATGGTCGGCTGCACGCGGTAGTCGATGCGCGCGTCGCGTCCAAGCACGATGCGGTGGTGCGTGAGGATCGCGGCGAGCGCGACCTTGACGCTCGTCAGGCCGAACCAATATCCCGGGCAGGCATGCGGCCCGGCGCTGAACACCGGAAACTCGAACGCGCTGGGCGTAATGGTGCGCCAGCGCTCGGGCTGGAAGGCATCGCCTTCGGGATAGAGATCCGGCATGCGGTTGACCAGGAATGTATTGAGCATGACGCGCGTGCCCTTCGGCACGGAATAGCCAGCGATCGTGGCGTCGGACTGGGCGACGCGGATCTGCAGCGGCACTGGCGGCAGGACGCGCATCGATTCCTTGACGGCGGCATCGAGGCAGGGAAGGGCGCTGGCGTCCGCGAGCGCCGGCGCCGTGTCGCCCTGGCGGCCGCGCAGCTCATCGAGCACATCCCCCGCCGCGCGCGGATGCAGCGCGAGAAGCAGCAGCGTCCAGGTCAGCGCGCTTTGGCTCGCTTCGGATGCGGCTGCGAACAGGGACGGCATCTGGCCCGCGATGGCTTCATCGCTCGGCAGCGTGCCGTCGGCATCGGGACTGTTGACGATGATCGAGCCGAGGTCGCGGTCGTCACGTTGTCCGCGCTTGCTTGCGATCCAATCCAGGAGACGGCGCTCGAGAGCTTCGGCCGTCTGCACGATCCGGCCATAGGGCGTGATCGGCAGGTTGATCGGAATGAAAGCACCGCGGCTCCATTTGCCTTCCATCAGCTGGCTGACCAGATCCGCGATCCGGTAGCCTTCGGGGTCGCCGCCGAAGAGAAGCTCGACCGCCAATCGTCGCATCAACCGGCGCGTGAGCTCCCGGAGCTCCAGCGGTTCGCCGGTCGGCCAGGAAGCCGCCTCCGCCTGTGCAAGCGCGGCCATGCGTCCGATCAGCGCGTCGATGCTGGTCTTGCGCAGCGCCGGACCGATAAGGCTGCGATAATAGGCGTGCCGGCGGCCGGTCATGCGGGTGAGGCCCGCACCCATCCGCCGGGCGGCCGAGTCCCGTGGGCCGCCGGGCAGCAAGCTGACTCCGCGCCAGGTGGCCGGATCGGACAACAGCTCGCGGTGGAACGCCGCGCCGGCGGTGAGCACCAGCGGGACTCCCAGCATGGCGACGCCACGCGGTCGCACGAACGGCAATGCGTCGGCCAGCACCACATAGCCGCCATGGGTCTCGAAGCAATGGCGCGTGGCCATGAGCGGGTCGCGCGCGAACCGAAAGCCCCAACGCAAGGCCGCGGGACCGGTCAGCCGGACAGGCGTTCCCTGCTCCATGCGGTCAGCCCTGCAGGCCGGTGGTGCTTGGCCGCTCGCGGCGGGCGATGAAGCGATGGCTGAAGGGCCCTGCCGAATGTTCATGCAATTGCCACTGCGGCTCGCGCGGCCAGAGCGCCGAGAGCTCATGGCCGTTGAAGCCGGCGCGCGCGCTGACGACCGCGTCATGCACGCTCACGTCGTTGCAGCCGATCAGCCACAACAGCCGGCTGGCCTCGACCACGAGCTTGCTGCGCCGTGGCTCGCAAGCCACCATCAGCCAGGTCATCTTGGCAACCTGCGCCAACAGATGCACGAGCTGCTCGTCGGCAAAATGATGCAGGAACAGGTTGGCCGTCACGACGTCCGACGGCCGCGCCTGCGCCAGAAAGTCGAACACGTCGGCCGAGGTCGGCTCGGCGTGCCAGCCGAGAGTCGCGAAGCTCTCGCGCGTCGCGGCGGTGACGATCGCCTGGCGATCGAGCAGCACGACCGTGACGCCCGGCCAGTGCGGCGCGAGACGGCGCGCGACCTGCAGCATGGCCTGACCGTCGCCCGAGCCGAGATCCACGATCGTGCGCGGTTTCCTGCCACCGGCATAGTTGAGCAGCGCGCCGGCCAAGCGGGTCGCATTGCCCATCCAGCGGTTGATGCGCTTGAGGTCCTGGCGTGAGCGCATCGCCCGCGGATCGTCGGCGGGCAATTGGTCGAGCCATTCGGGTTCAAGGCGGCGCGGCAGGCTCATGGGCGTCCGCTTGCTCCGGCGTCGCCGGAGGGGGTGGCGCCGTGCGCGCCACCATCCCGGATCACAGCGAGGTCGTCGTGATGCCTGGCCCAATCGGCGAGCGCCATGGGTCCGCCGACCAGCAGGATGTAGTCGTGCGCGGTCGGCCGATCGCCGGCCATGATGTATTGAAAATGCATACGGAAGAAGTTCCATCGCAGTTGCCGGTAGTAGTCAGGCGATACCATATCCTTGAAGCGCACCGGCCAGATCAGCGGGTTGCGGCGGTCCTCGACGTGCACGCCGGTGCCCTCGACCGGATCGAAGCCGTCGAAGTTCATGACGTCCTTGCGGGATTGGCACTCGATCCAGGCAAGCGGCGGCTCGCTCGCCAGCCGCCTGATGATGTCGCGCATGCGCGTCGCCGCCGGATGCAGCGCGACCGCCGGCATCACTGACCCGAGCGTCAGCAAAACGAGGCGCGGCTCTCGGCGACCGAGATCGGGATCGAGCGCGAGCGCGCGTGCCACGATCGCGGTCGCGATCACGCTGCCGGTCGAGTGGCCGACCACCACAAGCTCATCAGCATTGTTCGCTTGGGCAACCGCGACGAGATGACGCGCGCCTGTCTCGATCGCCTGATCAAGCCAAGTCGGCCGGCCGCGACCAAAGCGTCGCAGCGTCACCCAGCAATTGGTGATCTGACCGACGAACCATCGGTTGGCGAGGGGGCGCAACGCCAGCAACGCGGCCGGTGCCGCCAGCATCGCCGCCGCGATGCCGAACGCCATCGGCTGAGCGAAGCTTGCAACGGCGATGCGCCAGGCGGCAAGCCCGGTCGCGGCGGCGAGCGCCAGCCAGATCATGAAAACGAGTTGAATGGACAGGAGGTGGATGCCGAACCGCCAGGAGGCGCGGAAAATGCGCCACTGCGTCCCGGTCGCCAGATCGTCGATGATCCATCCGAGCGCGCGCAGGATTTGTGCCGCAAGCGATCCGCCCATGTCGGCCCGGATATGGCGTTCCAGCCGCAGAAAATCGTACCGGGTCGCGACCTGCCAATTGGCAGACTGCATCCTGAGCGACCAGTGCGCGAGGTCCTCGGAATCGATGTCGAGCGGATGGAGCGCCAGGCTGACCGGCCACACCTCGTCGAACCAGGCCTGGTCGAACCACGCTTTGCCGAAGCGATCGCATGAGCGCTCGAACATCTGATGATAGGC
>DAIUEP010000123.1:11913-14535 GCA_036845065.1 Xanthobacteraceae bacterium
CACGTGCCGGCGACGAATTGACGTGGGGCCAAGGATGGCCCCCGCGGCCACCAAGGGTGGAGGGGACAATGGCAAAGCTTCGCGTCGCCATCGCAGCAGCTCTGATGCTCTGTGCGTTCATCCCGGTCTCGGCCGTCGCGCTCGAGTGCAAGCACACCCCCGCCCAGCACACCGAAGCCTTGCGCATCCTGGAGGCGGAAGCGGCCAAGGCGCGCGTTCTGGCCGACCGCAATCCGCTCTATGAAAGCGACGTTGCCTATTACAACTCGGTGCTGCGCGCCGCGCGGGCGTGCGTGAAGATGCTGGCGCCGGTCGTGTCCGCCTCGCGCTGAACGCGCTCCTTGGCGCTTTCCCCCGGTTAACGCTGGCCCACAAAGGCGCCGAGCCGGTATCTCGTTGCCTCATTTGTGCTGTATAATGCTCGCCTTGGCGGACCTGTGAGCCGCCGGCAAGAGGGAGCCGCCGCACCGGCGTTGTCGTGCGATGGCCGAGCAGTCGCCGATCAAAACCGTCCAGCCGATCATCGCGCAATGTCGCCGCGACATCGCGGCGGCGTGGACGCAAGTCGAGGCCGCGCGCGCGGAGCTCGAGCGCACGCGCGTGCTGCATGAGCGCTGGAGCGAGCAGATGGAAGCCGCGGCAGCCGCTGCTGCCGCGACTGCTGTCAGCGAGGAGCTGTCGCACGATCGGCCGCGCTCGGAGGGCTTCGTGATGGTGCCTGCGCTCAAGCGGCGCCGTAGCCGCCGGCCGTCGGCGTCCGGATCGTGATCGCTTCGTCTGCTTCGAGCACGGTCGCGTCGCAGCCTTGCAGTGTCTCCACGCGTCCATCCTGACGCCGCACGGAATTCTCACCGACCTGACCGGCGTCACCGCCATTGAGCCCGAACGGGGGCACGCGGCGGTGGCCGGAGAGAATGGTACAGTCCATGCGCTCGAGGAACCGGATCGTGCGCTTAACGCCGTCGCCCGCGTTCCATCGACCGCGCCCGCCCGAGCCGGCGCGGATGTGGAAGTCTTCGAGCAGCACCGGATAGCGGAACTCCAGCACCTCGGGATCGGTCAGCCGCGTGTTGGTCATGTGGGTGTGCACCGCGTCGGTGCCGGGGAATCCCGGCCCCGCCGGCGAGCCCGAGCAGATCGTCTCGTAATACTGATACCGCGCGTTGCCGAAGTTGAGGTTGTTCATGGTGCCCTGCGCGGCCGCGAGCGCTCCAAGCGCGCCGAACAGGCAGTCGGTTACGGCTTGCGAGGTCTCGACATTGCCGGCCACCACCGCCGCTGGATATTCCGGCGACAGCATCGACTTCGGCGGGATCACGATCCGGATCGGCCGCAGGCAGCCGGCGTTCATCGGGATGTCGTCGTCGACCATGACGCGGAACACATAGAGCACCGCCGCGCGCGTCACCGGCTCGGGCGCGTTGAAGTTCGAGGCCTGTTGCGGCGAGGTGCCGGTGAAATCGACCGTGGCCTCGCGCTTGCGCTTGTCGACCGAGATCTTGGCTTTGATGCGGGTGCCCTGATCCATCTCGTAGTCGAACGCGCAATCGTGCAGGCGATCGATGACGCGGCGCACGCTCTCGGCGGCGTTGTCCTGCACGTGCCCCATATAGGCGCGCACCACTGGCATCGTGAAATGCGCCACCATCTTGCGCAGCTCTTGCGTGCCCTTCTCGTTGGCGGCGATCTGCGCCTTGAGGTCGTTGACGTTCTGCACCGGATTGCGTGCCGGGTATTTAGCCTTGGTGAGGAGGTCGTTGAGCTCGCGCTCGCGGAAGCGGCCGCGGTCGACCAGCTTGACGTTGTCGATGTAGATGCCTTCCTCAACGATCGAGGTGGCGTTGGGCGACATCGAGCCCGGCGAGATGCCGCCGACATCCGCGTGGTGGCCGCGAGACGCCACCCAGAACAGGATCGACTTGCGGCGCGCGTCGAACACCGGCGTGCAGACCGTGATGTCGGGCAGGTGCGTGCCGCCGTTATAGGGCGCGTTGATGGCGTAGACGTCACCCGGCGCGATGGTGCCCTTGTTCTCGCGGATGATCGTTTCCACCGCGCGATCCATCGAGCCGAGATGCACCGGCATGTGCGGCGCGTTGGCGACGAGCGAGCCCTTGCCGTCGAACACCGCACAGGAGAAGTCGAGCCGCTCCTTGATGTTGACCGAATAGGCGGTGTTCTGCAGCGCCACGCCCATCTGCTCCGCGATCGACATGAACAGGTTGTTGAACACTTCGAGCATCACCGGGTCGGCGTGCGTCCCGATCGCGCGGGCTCGTTTGAGTTTCTTCGCCCGCGTCAGCACGAGATGATCGTGCGCGGTGAGCGCGGCCTGCCAGCCCGGCTCGACCACGATCGTTTGATGCGGCTCGATGATGATCGCGGGGCCGGGGACCTTGTGGCCGGGCCTGAGCCCGTCGCGCGTGAACACATGGGCACGGTGCCAGCGGCCATCGGAGAAGAAGCGCGCGCGCCGGGCGGGTGCGGGCAGTCGCGAGCGGGTTAATTTGTGCGTGCGCTCGCGAAAGCGCGCGCCGCCGCCGACCGCCTCGACCGACACCGCCTCGATGACCAGCGCCTTGCTGCGGTCGATGAAGCCGAAGCGCGATTTGTGCGCGCGCT
>DAIUEP010000124.1:0-4814 GCA_036845065.1 Xanthobacteraceae bacterium
GCTTGGCTGCTTGCTTGAAGAAGGTGGCGGCGACCGGATGGTTCTCGGTCGGGTTGGCGCCGATGACGATGATGACGTCGGAATTCTTGCACTCGTTGAAGGTCGCCGTCACGGCGGCCGAGCCGACGCCTTCCAGGAGCGCAGCGACCGACGACGCGTGGCACAGCCGCGTGCAGTGATCGACATTGTTGGAGCCGAAGCCGGTGCGCACCAGTTTCTGGAACAGATAGGCTTCCTCGTTGGAGCCCTTCGCCGAGCCGAAGCCGGCAAGCGCGCGCGGGCCGGCACGGTCGCGAATCGTCACCAGGCCCATGGCGGCGCGGTCGAGCGCCTCCTCCCAGGTCGCAACGCGGAAATGCGTCCACGGATTGGACGGGTCGACCAGGTCGTCGGCGGCCTTGCCGACACCGTCCTTGCGGACTAGCGGCTGGGTCAAGCGCTGGGGATTGCTGACGTAATCGAAGCCGAAGCGGCCCTTGACGCAGAGCCGGTTCTGGTTCGCCGGACCGTTGCGGCCGCTGACGGAGATGAGCTTGTCGTCCTTAATCTGATAGGTGAGCTGGCAGCCGACGCCGCAATAAGGGCAGACGCTGTTGACCTCACGGTCGGGGAACTGCGTGCGCACGTTCTGGTCGTCCACCAGCGTCGCCGGCATCAGCGCGCCGGTCGGGCAGGCCTGCACGCATTCGCCGCAGGCCACGCAGGTCGAGTCACCCATCGGGTCGTCGAAGTCGAACACGATCTTGGCACGATGGCCGCGCCCGGCCATGCCGATCACGTCGTTGACCTGCACCTCGCGGCAGGCGCGGACGCAGAGATTGCAGTGGATGCAGGCGTCGAGATTGACCGCCATCGCGGGATGGCTGCGGTCGGGCTGTGGCCGCTCATCACGCGGGAAGCGGCCGGGCTCGATCGTCTGGCGCTTGGCGATCTTCCAGAACTCGGAGTCGGGATCGTGCGCGATCTCGAGCGCCGGCTGGTCGGTGACAAGGAGCTCGGCCACCATGCGGCGCGCGGTCTTGGCGCGCTCGGTCTGCGTCTTCACCTTCATGCCGGGCGTCGGCTGGCGGATGCAGCTTGCGGCCAGGACGCGCTCGCCCTCGACCTCGACCATGCAGACACGGCAGTTGCCGTCCGCCCGATAGCCGGGCTTGGGCGTGTAGCACAGGTGCGGCAGCTTGATGCCGAGCCGGCGCGCGGCGCGAAAGATGGTCTCGCCGTCGCGGATGTCGACTTCGCGCTCGTCGATGGTGAAGGTCGCGGGCTTGCCCTGTCCGTTCGTGCTCATTGGTGCACCTTTGCCGCTGCCGTCGTCGCGACTCTCGGCTGTCGTCCCCGCGCAAGCGGGGACCCATAACCACCGGCCTTTGGAATATGGGTCCCCGCTTGCGCGGGGACGACAGCGGTGTGTGCGGCGAGTATTGTCATGACCAACTCCCCAGCGGCGTCTTCAGCTCCTCCGGGAAATATTTCAGCACGCTCACGAGCGGGTTGGGTGCCGCTTGGCCGAGCCCGCAGATCGAGGCATCGCGCATCAGGCCGGCAAGCTCGTTCAACAGCGCTTCGTTCCATGGCCCCTGCGCCATCAGCTTGGCGGCCTTCTCGGTGCCGACCCGGCAGGGCGTGCACTGGCCGCAGCTCTCGTCCTCGAAGAACTTCATCAGGTTGAGCGCGACCGCCTTGATGTCGTCCCGGTCGGACAGGATCACCACTGCGTGCGAGCCGACGAAGCAGCCATGCGGCTCGAGCGTGCCGAAATCGAGCGGCAGATCCGCCATCGCGGCCGGCAGGATGCCGCCGGAGGCGCCACCCGGCAGATAGCCCTTGAAGCTGTGGCCCTGCTGCATGCCGCCGCAATATTCATCGATCAGCTCGCGCGCGGTGACGCCCGCCGGCGCCAGCACGACGCCGGGCTTGTTGACACGGCCGGAGACCGAGAAGCTGCGGAAGCCCTTGCGCTCGCGGCGGCCGTGCGACGTGAACCAGGCGGCGCCCTTCTCCACGATATCGCGCACCCAGTAGAGCGTCTCGACGTTCTGCTCGAGCGTCGGACGGCCGAACAGGCCCACTTGCGCCACGTAAGGCGGCCGGTGACGCGGCAGGCCGCGCTTGCCCTCGATCGATTCGATCATCGCGGATTCTTCGCCGCAGATGTAGGCGCCGGCGCCGCGGCGCAGATGCAGCCGTGTGTGGGGGACAAGCCCTGCGCGCTCGGCCTTGGCAATCTCCTGCGCCAACAGCAGCCGCACCTCCGGATATTCGTCGCGGACGTAGAGGTAGGTCTCGCGCGCCTCCACCACCCAGGCCGCGATCAGCATGCCCTCGATGAAGCGGTGCGGGTCGCGCTCGAGATAGTAGCGATCCTTGAAGGTGCCCGGCTCGCCCTCGTCGCAATTGACCGCGAACAGGCGCGGCGCGGGCTCCGCCCGCACCAGCGACCATTTGCGGCCGGTCGGGAAGCCGGCGCCGCCGAGGCCACGCAGGCCTGCGTCGCTCACTATCTTGATCAGGTCGTCGCGCGTGCGCGTGCCGGCGAGGCAGGCCTTGAGCAAGGCATAGCCGCCGTCGCGACCATAGGCGTCGAAATCCTTGGCCGTCGGATAGGCGTGCGCATGCACTGGCTTGGCCGCCGCCGCCGCGGCGGTGTCGGCGGTCGCCGCCATCACCTGGACATGACCGACCGCGCAGACCGGCGCATGGTCGCAGGCGCCCATGCAAGGGGCACGCACGACCCGCACGTCGTGTCCGAGCCGGGCCGGCAGATCGCGCAGGAGCCCCTCCGCGCCCGCCATCGCGCAGGAGAGGGAATCGCAGACCCGCACCGTGACGGCGGGCGGCGGCGTCTCTCCCTCCTTCACCACGTCGAAGTGGGCGTAGAAGGTCGCGACCTCGTAGACCTCGGTCAGCGCCAGCCGCATCTCCTGCGCCAACGCCGCGAGGTGCGCGGCCGAGAGATGGCCGTAGCGGTCCTGGATCAGATGCAGGTGCTCGATCAGGAGATCGCGCCGGCGCTCGCGCTCGCTCAGGAGCGCGCGCACCTCGTCGAGTGCCCGCGGATCGACCTGGCGCCCCTTCGGGGTGCGCCGCGGGCGCCGGGCGCCATTCGTTCGTTGGTCGGTCAGGGTTGTGGTGCTCATTAGAAGTCCTCTGGGAAGGCACATTGGGGCAGCGCCGAGCCCACACAATCCCCTTGTCCTGATCCCACGATTGAAATTTTCTATCGTTTAGATTATGTAGTATTTTCTGTTGGTTACACCCTCTCCACGTCATGGCCGGGCTTGTCCCGGCCATCCACGCCTTCTGGCGGCGAGAAAGACAGCCCGGCACAAGGCCGGGCACGACGACGCGGAGAGGTCAGGGAGTAGCGGCGATGCTCGACAAGCTCGAATATCTGATGGCGCTGGCGCGCGAGCGCCATTTCGGCCACGCCGCCGAGACCTGCGGGGTGACCCAGCCGACGCTTTCGGCCGGGATCAAGCAGCTCGAGGAGACGCTTGGCGTGCTCCTGGTGCAGCGCGGCTCGCGCTTCATCGGCTTCACGCCGGAGGGCGAGCGCACGCTCGACTGGGCGCGCCGGATCGTCGGTGACGCACGCGCGATGCGCGAGGAGATCAAGGCGCTCAAGCACGGGCTCACCGGCCAGCTGCGCATCGCCGCGATCCCCACCACGCTGGCGATGGTGGCGTCGCTCACCACGCCGTTCCGCGCCCGCCACCCCGACGTGCGCTTCACCATCCTGTCGCGCACCTCGATCGAGATCCTCGCGCTCTTGGAAAACCTCGAGATCGACGCCGGCGTGACCTATATCGACAACGAGCCGCTCGGGCGCGTCACCGCGGTGCCGCTCTATCACGAGCGCTATCAGCTTCTCACCGCCTCCGACGCGCCGCTCGGCAACCGCGAGCGGGTGACCTGGGCGGAAGTGTCGCAGGTGCCGCTCTGCCTGCTCACCCCCGACATGCAGAACCGGCGCATTATCGATGGGCTGTTGCGCTCCGCCGGCGGCGAGGCGCACCCGACGCTCGAATCCAATTCGATGATCGTGCTGTTTGCGCATGTGCGCACCGGGCGCTGGGCCAGCGTGATGCCGGCACGGCTCGCTGAAACGCTTGGCCTGACCGCGACCATCCGCGCCATTCCGATCGTCGAGCCGGAAGCGACCCACACCATAGGCCTGGTGGTGCCGGCGCGCGAGCCGATGACGCCGCTCAACGCCGCGCTGGTCGCGGAGGCGCGCCGCCTCGCCACCACGCTGGGCGATGGCTGACGGCGCCATGAGCTGCCAAGAGCCTTGATGACGCCGCAGTCGCCATCGCATATCCTGCCCCGATCGGGCGGGGGCGCTCTCCATGAATTACTCTCCATGAATTACTCTCCATGAATATCGCCAACAGCAAGCGCCTGACTCATGCGGGCGCCAGGACAATGATGACGGCCGCGATCGCGACCGCACAGCAGGCCGGCGTCGCGGTTTCGATCGCGGTGACCGACGCCGGCGGCCACCTGATCGTGCTCGAGCGCATGGAGGGCGGACGTTTCCATACGGTCCATTCGGCGACCACGAAAGCCGTCTGCGCCGCCTCGAACAAACGTCTGACGTCGGCCAAGGGCGCGGTCGGGCAGGACCTCGACACCACCCATGCACTTGGGCTTGCGCTTGCCGCCGGTGCCGAGCGCTGGACCGCCATGGAGGGCGGCTGCCCGGTGCTCGTCGACGGCGAATGCATCGGCGGGGTCGGTGTCGCCGGCGCCGACTGGACAACCGACGAGCGCATCGCGCGCGCGGCGGTCGAGGCCATCGGGGCGCACTGGAA
>DAIUEP010000124.1:4914-14520 GCA_036845065.1 Xanthobacteraceae bacterium
CAACCGACGAGCGCATCGCGCGCGCGGCGGTCGAGGCCATCGGGGCGCACTGGAAATAATGGGTCAGAAAGAAAAGTACGGGTCAGAAAAGCGGAGACAAGAAACATGACCAACGGGCCGGTGCGCGTAGCATCGATTGGGATGGGCTGGTGGTCGGACGTGCTGGCGGACGCCGTCAAGCGATCCGGCAAGATCGAGATCGTCGCCTGCTACACCCGCTCGGAGGATAAGCGCCGGGCCTTCGCCGATAAGTATGGCTGTCGGCCGGTACCGAGCTATGAGGCAATCCTGGCCGATCCCGACATCGAGGCGGTCATCAACACCACGCCGAACGACGTGCACCTGGAGACCACCCGGGCGGCGGCGGAGGCCGGCAAGCACGTGTTCCTGGACAAGCCGATTGCCAATTCCGTCTCTGACGGCTTTGCGATTGCCGAATGCGCCCGCAAGGGCGGCATCGTGCTCGCTCTGGGGTATCAGCGGCGGCGCGAGAGCCATTTCCGTTTCGTCAGGCGGCAGATCGACGACGGCGTCTTCGGAAAACTGGTCAACGCGGAAGCCAACATCAGCCGCGATCGGCTGGGACAATTCGATCTCACGTCTTGGCGCTATCAGGCCGCCGGCATGCCGGGCGGCGTGATGTTGCAGATCGGCATTCATTATGCCGACGTCCTGGAGTATCTTATGGGGCCGATCAAGGCGGTCACCGGACGATCGGCGCAGCTGGTGCTGCCCGGCGACAATCCCGACGTCGCAAGCATGATCCTGGAGCACGAAAATGGCGCGCTCTCCACGCTGAATGCGAGCTATGCGTCGGCCTCTGAATACTACCTGATGAACATCTACGGGAAAGAAGCGAGTGCATATTACGATATGTACCAAGGTCTCAGGATACTGAAGCGCGGAGAAAAAAAACCGACAGAGGTATCCTGCCCGAAGAACGACACTTTGGTGGAAGAGCTTGAGGAATTCGCTGCTGCAATACGGGGTGTTGGCAAACCCGAAATGGGCGGCGAAGCGGCGACCACTTCTCTCGCGGTGATTCGCGCTGGCGTCGTGTCAGCACGCGAGGGGCGTCGGGTCGAGGTTGCAGAAATTCTCGCCAAGGATTAATCGGAGGTCAGTGATGCGTGCGTTGGGGGGAGCGCGAGCTGTGCTCGCGAGCGTTCTTCTGTTCACATTCGCCGGTTCCGTGCTCGCGCAGGAGCCACCATTCCCGAAACGAGGCCCGATCGAGATCACAGTGCTGTTTCCGGCGGGCTCGTCGGCGGACGTGGCCGCGCGGCTCCTCGCCGACGGCATGTCCAAGCAACTCGGCCAGACCGTGGTCGTGTTCAATCGTCCGGGCGCCGGCGGCGCGATCGGCTACAAGCATGTCGCCGGCCAGAAGGCGGACGGCTATTCACTGGTGTGGAACTCGAACTCAATCTCGACCACCTATCACTCGGGCCAGCTCCCGTTCAACTACGAGTCGTTTGACGCGGTGGCGCAGGTGCTTGTCGAATCGCCAGTGCTGGCGGTGCGCTCCGAGTCCAAGTTCAAGACTTTGGCCGACATCATCGCCGCCGCCAAAGCGCAGCCGAAGACGATCACGATCGCCAATTCGGGCACCGGCAGCCACACCCACTTCACATCGGTCGCCCTGTTCAAGGCGGCCGGCGCCGAGGTGATCGACGTGCCGTTCGGTGCCGCGCAGGTGATCCCGAGCATGCTGGGCGGTCAGGTCGACGCCGGCGTGCAGCTTCCGGCCGCGCTCGCTGGCCACGTCAAGGGCGGGCAGATGCGGCTCCTGGCGGCCATGACCGCCAAGCGCGATCCGGCGTTTCCCGATGTGCCGACCGCACGCGAGCAAAAGCACGACGTGGCGCTCGAACTTTGGCGCGGCATCGCCGTACCAAAGGGCACGCCGAAGCCGGTGATCGCGGCGCTCGAAGGTGCGATCCGCAAGACGGTCGCAAGCAAGGAATTCGCTGAAGGCTCCGACAAGCTCGGCGCGCGGCCGGCGTTCCTGTCGGCGTCCGACTTCGCCAAGGTGGTGGCGAAAGAGGATGCCGACATCGCCAAGCTTATGGCGCTCCTCGACATGAAGAAGTCGTAGCGATTTCTGCAATCTCGCAGTCGTCGCCCCCCCGCGCGAGCGGAGGCAATAGGATGGCAAAGGTGTTGGCACGGCTTTTCCGCGCGGGTCCTTGCTCGTGTGCCGTGCCAACGCGTCTGCGAAATCATCTCTCAGCGTGCGGTTTCCCGTCACGGCTGATGCCGATACCGCGGCGTCCCTAGCGGACCCTGCGCGACAGGCTGTCGCACCTTGCCATTGCTCAATTTATTGAGCAAGATCAAGACCATACTAAGCGCCCCTGCCGCTCGCCCGGGGCTTGAAAATCAAAACGCCTTTTCCTAAATCGCCGGCTATCGAGCGCCCCCATGGGGCTCGATTAACGGGCGCCGGCGGGTGTCCGGCGGCCTTTTATCCATATTGCTCAATGGAGGATGTGGCTATGAGGAACCTCAATCTAGATCCCTTCTGGCGGACCAGCGTCGGCTTTGATCGGCTGTTCGACTTGATGGACGAAAGCCTCCGGTTCGAACCCGAAGACCATTATCCCCCCTGCAACATCGTTCGCACCGGCGAGGATAACTACCGCATTTCGCTTGCGGTCGCCGGCTTCAGGCCGGAGCAGATCAGCGTCACCGTGCACCAGAACACGCTGATCGTCAGTGGTCGCGTCCACGAGAAGCAAGGCGAAACTGAATACCTTTATCGAGGCATCGCCGGCAGGCCGTTTGAACGGCGCTTCAGCCTCGCTGACTTTGTCGAGGTGAAGCACGCTTCATTCGAGGATGGCCTGCTGCAAATCGAACTTGAACGCAAAGTGCCGGAGTCGATGAAGCCGCGAAAGATTGAAATCCAAGTCGGCAAGGCGCAACTGCCAGGCGACAAGGCAAAGACGACGATCGAGCACGCCAAGGTCGCCTAGCACGGCCTGACTGAAGTCGGGAGAAACATGAGGCAGTTCGGGTGCCCTGTCACCCGAACGCCCTCCTTAAGGCAGGAGGAACCACATGACCCTACGTCGCAAGTCCGGACTTGTTGCACTCATCAGCCTCGTCGCACTCGCTTGGATCGAGTTCGACGGGGACGGAAGCGCCCAAACGTTGCCGACGGCAAGCACGCCCGAGATCGAGTGTAATGCGCGCGATCCGCTCTCCCGGTGTGCAGCCAATCTCAACGTGGGCTACCCGGTGGGGGATGGGCTGGTCTTCACACCAATCATGGAAGATTTCTTCTAAGCCGGGACTTTCTCATGGCCAACAGCTGGGAAGACTCGGGCCCGACGGAGAAGAAAGGAGGAAAACATGCGACGCCATCAAATAGGTCGGTCAGCGATGACCAAGTGTGACGATGACCGTTTCGATCTCAATGCACTTCTGGATCCGGCCAACGCCTTTGCTCATCCGTCGGATGTGGTCGCCGATCCAGATTTGACCCTGTCCGAGAAGCGCGCGATCCTCGCTTCATGGGCTTCGGATGCATGCGCGGTCGAGGCCGCCCACACTCTGCGGAAGCCGCCGGGGAGCGTGCCGGTCCGATTCGACGACATCAGGGACGCGCTACGCGAGCTGGACCGCCAGGGAGATGGCCGGCCAAGGCCTCACTACCGGCGCGTGCTCGCGGAGCGACGTCCCGGCGTGTTCGGACGCAGATCGCAAAGGCCTGCCGTCGACCGCAGACCATCGCTCAACTGAAGAGCAACCTGTGTGGAGGAAATGCCATGTGGCCTTCGTTGTTCGCCACCGCAGTAGCGGCATCGGTCTGTCTGAGCGCGGCGAATCTTGCATCTGAGATCAGCAAGATTCGAGATGCTCGGCATTCGCCTATCGTTGAGCATAGTGCGCCGTCCAATGCATCAATTCCGGACCGATCATCCGGCCCAGCAGGAAGCAGTCCCCGAAAGAATGCGCTCGATCCCGGTGCATGAGTGAATAGCGGGTGGGCATGATCCACCGCTATTCACCTCACGATTAGGGAGATCGGTTGATCAGAACAGCCCGACGATCTTGCCGTCGGCGCCGACGTCGATGCTGTCGGCGGCCGGGACCCTGGGCAGGCCCGGCATGGTCATGATCTCTCCGCAGACCGCCACCACGAACTCGGCGCCGGCCGAGAGCCGCACCTCGCGTACGTTGACGATATGGTCGCTCGGCGCGCCCTTGAGATCGCCGTTGGTCGAGAAGCTGTACTGGGTCTTGGCGATGCAGACCGGCAACTTGCCGAAGCCCATCTTCTCGAACGATACAAGCTGATCGACCACGGCCCTGGGCGCCTCGATGTCCTTGGCGCGATAGATTTCCTGAGCGATGGTACGGATCTTTTCGAGCAGCGGTCTTTCGTCGGGATAGAGCAGCTTGAGCTTGCTCTTGCCGCCCTCGACCACCTTGACCACGGCGCGCGCCACGTCAGCCGCGCCCTTGCCGCCCTCGGCCCAGTGATCGGCCATCAGCGCCTCGACGCCGAGCGCCTTGCACTTGTCCTTGACCAGCGCGATCTCGGCATCGGTGTCGGCCGAGAAGCGGTTGATCGAGACCACCGGCACGATCCCGAACTTCTGCACGTTCTCGACGTGGCGGGCGAGATTGGCCATGCCGGCTTCGAGCGCCTTGAGGTTCTCGGCCTTGAGATCCTCCTTCTTGACGCCGCCGTGCATCTTGAGCGCCCGGATGGTGGCGACCAGCACCGCGCAGTCGGGCGCGAGCCCGGTCTTGCGGCACTTGATGTCGAGAAACTTCTCGCCGCCGAGATCGGCGCCGAAGCCTGCTTCCGTCACCACGTAGTCGGTGAGCTTGAGGGCGGTCGTGGTCGCCAGCACCGAATTGCAGCCGTGCGCGATATTGGCGAACGGGCCGCCATGGATGAACGCCGGCGTGCCCTCGAGCGTCTGCACCAGGTTGGGCGAGAGCGCGTCCTTGAGCAGCGCCGTCATCGGCCCGTGCCCCTTGAGGTCGCCGGCGCGCACCGGTTTGCGGTCACGCGTGTAGCCGATGATGACGTTGGACAGGCGCTTCTTGAGGTCCTCGAGATCGCTGGCGAGGCAGAAGATCGCCATCACCTCCGACGCAACCGTGATGTCGAAGCCGTCCTCGCGCGGAAAGCCGTTGGCGACACCGCCGAGCGAGGACACGATCGAGCGCAGGGAGCGGTCGTTCATGTCGATGGCTCTGCGCCACGCCACACGGCGTCCGTCGAGACCGAGCGCATTGCCCCAGTAGATGTGGTTGTCGATCAGGGCCGAAAGCAGATTGTGGGCGGCTCCGATGGCGTGGAAGTCGCCGGTGAAGTGCAGGTTGATGTCTTCCATGGGCACGACCTGCGCATAGCCACCGCCAGCCGCGCCGCCCTTGACGCCGAAGCAGGGCCCGAGCGAGGGCTCGCGCAGGCACAGCATCGCCTTCTTGCCGATGTGGTTGAGCGCGTCGGTGAGGCCGACCGTGGTGGTGGTCTTGCCCTCGCCGGCCGGCGTCGGGGTGATCGCGGTGACCAGGATCAGCTTGCCGTTCGGGCGATCCTTGAGCGACTTGATGTAGTCCATCGAGAGCTTGGCCTTGTAGTGGCCATAGGGCTCGAGATTCTCCGGCGCGATGCCGAGCTTCTCGCGCGCGATCTCCATGATCGGCCGCTTCTTGGCAGACTGCGCGATCTCGATGTCGGACTTGGGGGATTGGTGTTGCGAGGCGGGCATGAGAGGTCCAATCGTGACGATGCTGTTGAGTTCTTGTGTTGTTATGCCCGCGCAGGCGGGCATCCAGTATCCACCGATGGATCGGCGGTGACCGGGTCCCCGCTGGCGCGGGGACGACAAAATCGGATCATGTGAGCCTCGCCCCGGTGGCGAGGCCCGCCGCCTTGGCCCATTCGCCGGCCGCAAGCTTGGGGCCGTCGGCCTGGACGCGCAGAACCTTGAAGCGGCCGTCGGCGCAGACCACGGTGAAGCCGTCGGCTTCCACCGCAACGATCTCGCCCATCTTGCCGGCGATGCCTTTGGGGTCCTTGGCCGGCAGCGGCTTGGCCTCGAAAATCTTCAAGGTCTTACCATCAAGCGTCGACCAGGCGCCCGGCGCCGGATTGCAGCCGCGGACCAGGCGGTCGATCTGCTGCCACGGCTTGCCCCAGTCGATGTGGGCGTTGTCGGGACCGCAGCGGCCCTCGTAGGTGGCCTTCGACTCGTCCTGCTGGATGCGCGGCGCCTTGCCGGCCTTCACCAGGTCGACCGCTTCGAGCATCGCGTCGACGCCCATCGGAAACAGGCGATCGAAATAGACGGTGCCGAGCGTGTCGGTATCGGAGATCGGCGTCTTCTTCTGAATGAGCACGGCGCCGGTATCGAGGCCGTTGTCGGGCCAGAAGATCGACAGCCCGGTCTCGGTCTCGCCCTTGATGATCGGCCAGTTGATCGCGCTCGGGCCCCGATAGGCCGGCAACAGCGACGGATGATACTGGATCGAGCCCTTGGTCGGAATGTTGAGGAAGTCTTCCGGCACGAACAGCGTGACGAACGCCATGACCTGCAGGTCGGGCTTGAGCGCGCGGAATTCCTCCCACACCTCGGGCTTGCGATAGGAGGCGGGCTGATAGACCGGAAGGTTGGCGGCAAGCGCCGCCTCCTTGAGCGGATCAGGCTTCTGGCCCGGCTTCTCGGGCGCCACATAGGCCGCGACCACATCCTCGCCGCGCTTGATGAGCGCCTCCAGCACGGCCTTGCCGAACGCCTGCTGGCCGTGAACGACAATACGCATGAACTTTCTCCCAGCCCGTATTGGCGAATAGCGAGTAGCGAATAGCGAATAGGGGGTCAGGCTCGTCGCCTCGCTAAGAACTATTCGCCAATCGCTCTTCGCTACTCGCTATTCGCCACTCCCTATTCGCTCCTCTTATGCCGCCTCCGCCTTCGCTGGCTTCGCCGGCGGCGTGATCGCGCCCGACGTCTTGATCTCGGCATAATCCTTGGTCGAATAGCCGAGCACCTTGGTCAGGATTTCCTCGGTGTGCTCGCCCAGGAGCGGTGAACGTTGCACCTCGGTGATCGAGTCCGACATCTTCACCGGATTGCCGACGGTGAGGTATTTGCCGCGCGTGGGATGATCGACCTCCACGACGGTGCCGGTCTTGCGCAACGACTCCTCCTCGGCGATCTCCTTCATCGACAGGATCGGACCGACCGGGATGTCGTGCTTGTTGCAGGTCTCCATGACCTCGAACTTGGTCATGGTCATGGTCCACTGCTCGATGGTGTGGAAGATGTGCTTGAGCCGTGGCAGCCGCGCCGGCGGCGTGGCGTAGTCGGCATCGGTCTTCCACTCAGGTCTGCCGATCAGATCGCAGATCGGTCCCCAGACCGGCGCCTGGGTGATGAAATAGATGTAGGCGTCGGGATCGCTCTCCCAGCCCTTGCACTTGAGAATCCAGCCCGGCTGGCCGCCGCCGGAATCGTTGCCGGCGCGCGGCACCGCCTTGCCGAACGGAACGCCTTCGCCATACTGGCTGTACTCGGCGAGCGGCCCATGCGCGAGCCGTTGCTGGTCGCGCAGCTTCACGCGCGCGAGATTGAGCACGCCGTCCTGCATGGCGCACAGCACCTTCTGGCCACGGCCGGTGCGGATGCGCTGGTAGAGCGCCGACACGATGCCGAAGGCGAGATGGAGGCCAGTGCCGGAATCGCCGATCTGCGCGCCGGTGACGAGCGGCGGCCCTTCGCGGAAGCCGGTGGTCGAGGCGGCGCCGCCCGCGCACTGCGCGACGTTCTCGTAGACCTTGCAGTCCTCGTACGGACCGGGGCCAAAGCCCTTTACGGAAGCCACGATCATGCGCGGGTTGGTCTTGTGGATGTGCTCCCAGGTGAGCCCCATGCGGTCGAGCGCGCCGGGCGCGAAGTTCTCCACCAGCACGTCGCAATGCCTGATCAGCCGGTCGAGGATTTCCTTGCCCTTCGGATGCTTGCTGTCGATCGTGATCGAGCGCTTGTTGCCGTTGAGCATTGTGAAATAGAGGCTGTCGGCCCCCTTCACGTCGCGCAACTGCCCGCGCGTGATGTCGCCGACGCCGGGCCGCTCGACCTTGATCACGTCGGCGCCCATATAGGCGAGCAGTTGGGTGCAGGTCGGGCCCGACTGCACATGGGTGAAGTCGAGCACCTTGACGCCCTCGAGCGCCTTGCCGGCCTGCCCCCAGGGCTTCGTCGACGGCTTCGGCAGGCCGTTCGAAACGGCCGCTGGCTTCGCCGGCTTCGGATTGAGGATCTTCTTGAGGATATTCTTGGCGGCCGGCCGAGCTTTCGCCTTGGTCTTGACCGTCACTTTCTTGCGCGTGGCCATTGTGGTTCCCCTGTCGTTATTTCTTGCGAAGCACGCTTTGCGGATTGAGATTGCCGATGCGACCGCTTTCACTGCCGGCGGCCGGGTCGATCACCGCGTTGATGAGGGTCGGCTTGCCGGAGTCCATGGCCGCGTCCACGGCGCGCTTGAGCTCGTCGGGCGTCGTCACATGCGCGCCAACGCCGCCGAAGGCTTCCATCATCTTGTCGTAGCGCGCACCTTTGACGAACACGGTCGTCGCGGGATCCGAGCCGCCAGCCGCGTTGGCGTCGGTCCCGCGATAGATGCCATTGTTGTTGAAGATGACGACGCAGACCGGCAGGCCATATCGGCAGATCGTTTCCACCTCCATGCCGGAGAAGCCAAAGGCCGAGTCGCCTTCGAGCGCGAGCACCGGCTTGCCGGTCTCCACCGCGGCCGCGATGGCAAAGCCCATGCCAATGCCCATGACACCCCAGGTGCCGACGTCGAGACGCTTGCGCGGCTTGTACATGTCGATGACGCCGCGCGCGAGATCGAGGGTATTGGCGCCTTCGTTGACCAGGGTGGCGTCGGGCCGCTCCTTGATGACGGTGCGGAGCGCGCCGAGCGCGCCGTGGAAATCCATCGGCGCCGTATTCTTCATCAGCCGCGGCGCCATCTTGGCGATGTTCTCGTCCTTCTTGGCCTTGACGACGTTGACCCAGTCGGCCGGCGGCGCCGGCCACTTGCCGTCGATGCCATCGAGCAGAGCCGCTACGCAGGAGCCGATATCGCCGACCAGCGGAGCGACGATCTCGACGTTTGAGTCCATCTCCTTGGGCTCGATGTCGACCTGGATGAATTTCTTCGAATGCGGCTCGCCCCAGGTCTTGCCCTTGCCATGCGACAAGAGCCAGTTGAGGCGGGCACCGATCAGCATCACGACATCGGAGTCCTTCAACACCGTCGAGCGCGCCGCGCCCGCGCATTGCGGATGGGTGTCGGGCAGGAGGCCCTTGGCCATGCTCATCGGCAGGAAGGGAACGCCGCTCTTTTCGACCAGCGCGCGGATCGCGTCATCGGCCTGGGCGTAGGCGGCGCCCTTGCCGAGGATGATCAGCGGCCGCTTGGCACTCTTGAGCACATCAAGCGCGCGCTTGACCGCGGCGGGCGCCGGGATCTGCGCCGGCGCCGGATCGATCACTTTGACGAGCGACTTCGCACCGCGCTCCGCGTCCATCACCTGCCCGAACAGCTTGGCCGGCAGATCGAGATAGA
>DAIUEP010000125.1:0-8085 GCA_036845065.1 Xanthobacteraceae bacterium
GCAGGGACCGGCACGTGCTCCGGACAACGCCACAGATCCGGCCGCAGCGCCGAAGCCGGCACTTTGCCACCCGTGGCCCGGTGAATGCCGATCGCATCCTCTGCAGAAATCTCGGTGGCATGCGTCATCAGAAACGAAACCTGCTGCTGCGAGCGGCCAAGGTGCTCGGCAAGCAACTTCTGCGATCCAACAAGGCGCACCGCCTTGGCGACCAATTCACGAAAACCCGGCCGCAGAGGGTGAGCCATCTGCAAATCCCGCACCCTCAATAATCCCCGCCACGCTCAATACTAGAACTCTAGTTGTCACGCAACCAGAAAAATTGTGGAGCCGTTCACCAATGCATTGGTAACGTGCGCGCATGCTCGACCCGCAAGCCTTGGTGGCCGCCCGAAAGGCAAAAGGCCTTTCGCAATCCGAATTGGCCGCGGCGGCCAAGGTCAGCCAGCAGCTGATCGCATCCATCGAGACCGGGCTGACGCGAACCACAAAATACCTGCCGCGGATCGCGGCCGTGCTTGATGTTCCGCCCGGTCAGCTTGACGCGGAATGGTCGAACGTGTCGATCCGATCGACGGCTTCGGACGGCTCCGGCCACGGCTCGATGTCCTCGGCAAGCCCCACCGATCTGCCGGTCCATTCGGCAGCAGAGGGTGGTGCAGGGCAGATCATCGTCACAAGTGAGCCTGTGGATTGGCTGCCGCGACCAGCACCCGTCGCCAACGTCCGTGGGGCTTACGGCCTCTACGTCGTCGGGGAATCCATGGTCCCGGAATTCGAGCCGGGCGATATTGCGCTCGTGAACCCGCATTTGCCGGTGGTGCCGGACACGACGTGCATCTTCTATGGACAGAAGCAGGACGAGGTCCGCGCAACCATCAAGCGGCTGCGCCGCAAGACCGGGGATACCTGGTACCTGAAACAATGGAATCCGCCCGAGGGGATGAAAGCGGAATTCACCCTGTCCCGCGTGGCATGGCCGGTTTGCCATCGCGTGGTCGGCAAGTATTCCCGCGGATGATAACCTTCACCATCCCGCCGCCCGCGCCGCCGCCGCCACCGCCATGCCGGCGAGCACAGCCAAGAGGTCCTTGCGGGTAACGAGCATGACGGCGCCTGCCACCGCGATCGCGAGCACCGCGACCGGGCCTTCGCGCACGATGAAGGGAAGCACGGCCGCCGCCACCACCGAGCCCGGCAACGCCTCGATCATCCGGCGCAGCCGTGGGGTCAGTGGCACGCGCGCCATCAGCCAGAAGCCGCCGGCCCGCATCGCGTAGGTTGAGACCGCCATCACCGCGATCGCGGCCGGTACGCCGAAGCCCTCACTCGGCGTCATCGAGGAAGCCTCCCGCGATGCTGCCTGCGATGGCGCCGGCCACCATGAACCACCAGCCGCCGACAAGATGTTGGACAAGGAGCGCCACCGCGCCGGCGACAGCCCAGGCGACGCTGCGCCGTGCGCCGCGCCAGAGCGGGATCAGCATGGCGGCAAAGAAGATCGGCATCACCAGATCGATGCCATAGCGGCGCGGGTCGGCGATGAGCGCGCCCGCGAGATGTCCGGCCATAATAGCGCCCATCCAGGCGAGCCCCAGCATGACGCTCGCGCCGAAGAACACGCCGGCATCCGACCCGCCGCCGGCGCGGTAGCGCATGGCAATGAGCCAGCTCGGGTCGGTCAGGATGTGCAGGCCTGGATAGATCTGCCAGGGCGGGAGCGCGCCCAGCCACGGCTGCAGCGAGGCGCTCATCAGCAGCATGCGGGCATTGACGGTGGCGCAGAGGAGCGCGAGGGCGGCGAGCGCCAGGACGCTGAAGCGTTCCGGCCAGGCCTCCATGGCGACGAGCTGCGACATGCCGGCGTAGACGAACAAATTCATCAAGAGGTTGTCGAGGAACGAGAACCCCTTGCGTGCCGCGGTGGCGCCGACCGCCAGCCCGAACGCGATCATCCCGGGCAATACCGGCAGCGCCAGCCGCGCTCCGAGATTGAAGCCGGCGAGCGAGGGGCGCGGCGCACGGGCGCAAGTCTTGGGTCTTGTTGTCATGGATCGCCAAACGGTGATGGGGAGTAGCAAAGCCCGTGTGCCGCGGCAATGCCACCCGATCTCTGCCGAGCTTTTCCCGATGAGTCGGCGCGACGCTGGCCTCGCGCGTGCGTCAGGTGTGGCCGGCCCATTTCGGCGGCCGCAACAGCAACAGCGGCGCATAGCTCACGGCATAGCCGGCGAACGCCGCGAACCAGGCGAACGCAGCAAGATGAAGAAGCTCGGACGAGCCCATGAACGCCGCAGCGATCCGCGCCAGCGCGGCGACGAGGGCCGCGGCATAGATTGCCTGCGTGGCGGCCGAGGCCGTGAGCGCGCGTCCGGTGTGGCCGAGCGTGGCGCGCGTCATGACCGCGAGCGTCATCAGCCCGATCGCGCCCGTTGTCCATGCATGCAGGCCGGCGCTCATCGGCACCGCGGCCGGCCAGAGGATCGCGCCGCCGACCAACGCGAAGCCGAGCGGGATGAACGCATAGGCCACATGCAGCACGAGCACCAGGCGATCCGCAAACGTTCGATCGCCGGCCCAGCGGCCAAGCCGAATGGCGTGCAGCGCGCCGGCGCCAACGAGCATCGTGCCGCTGACCATGTGCGTCGGCAGCACCACCCAGGCCGCAAGCGCCAGCGCCCCGACCGCCACGCTGACAGCATCGTAGCGCGAGAACGGCACCGGCAACCGGCCCGGATTGCAGCGGACAAGCCAATTGTGCGTGAAGCTCGGCACGATCCGGCCGCCGATGGTCATGATCAATGTCATCGCTGCCGCGATGGCGATGCGCGGCCCGTAGTCGGCGGCGCCCGAGCGCAGCACCTCGACATGCCACACGATGTTTCCGCCGATCAGCGCCAGCAGGACCGCGAGCACCCGCAGATTGCGCCAGTTCTTGCCGGCCACGATCTCGCGCAGCGTCACCGATGCCATCGCGACCAGAAACGCGACATCCAACGCTGCCGCCACCGCGTAGCCCGTCTTGGCCGACAGCAGCATGGCGAGGCGCCCGGCAAGCCAGAGCGTCGCCAGCGCCGCCAGCGGCACGCCACAGATCGGCAGCCGCCCGGTCCAGTTCGGCACCGCGGTGAGCAGAAAGCCCGCGATGACGGCGGCCACATAGCCGTAGAGCATCTCATGCACGTGCCAGTCGAGCGGGCCCATCGCGGTCGGCAGCACGATCTCGCCGAAATATTGCGGCAGCCACAACAGGACGCCGAGCGCGGCCCAGGTCGCGCCCGCGAAAAAGAACGGCCGGAACCCATAGGAGAAGATCGCCGGCCCCGCGTAGTTGCGGCGCCTTTCGAGCGCGAGCGGAATGGCCATGAACAGCGTCCCTTATTTTCTCGTCAAGGATGCTGCAAACAATTCGCAAAGCATTGATTTTGGTCATGCGGCGAGAGCGCAAAAAAGCGCCCGCACTGGGCGGGCGCTCTCGCATTCACGATTGTATACGGCGTGTGCTGTCTGGCTTAGGCCTGCGGCTGCGGCTCAAGCCCGCCGGTCGGCGGCTCGGGGCGCGGGCGTGGCTTGCCGGCGGGCGGCACCGCGGAGCCGCGCGGTGTCGTCGGCTCGATCTCCGATTCGCGCACCGGTCGCTTGCCGGCCAGCAGGTCCTTGATCTCGTCGCCGGAGAGCGTCTCGAACTCAAGCAGGCCCTTGGCGAGCATCTCGAGATCGGCGCGCTTGTCGTTGAGGATTTGTGTCGCCTCGGCATTCCCGGCCTCGACCAGGCGCCTGATCTCGGTGTCGATCTTGCGGCTGGTCTCCTCCGAGATGTTCTGCTGGCGCGACACCTGGTAGCCCAGGAACACCTCGTCCTGGTTCTCGCCATAGGCGACGGTGCCGAGCTCGTCGGAGAGGCCCCAGCGCGTCACCATCATGCGGGCAAGCTTGGTCGCCTGCTCGATATCGGAAGCCGCGCCCGAGGTGACCTTTTCCCGACCGAAGATCAGCTCCTCGGCGACGCGGCCGCCCATCATGATGGCCAGCCGCGAGGTCATCTGCTCGCGGCTCATCGAGAGCTTGTCGCGCTCAGGCAGCTGCATCACCATGCCGAGCGCACGGCCGCGCGGAATGATGGTCGCCTTGTGCACAGGATCGGTGGCCTTGACGTTGAGCGCCACGATGGCATGGCCGCCCTCGTGATAGGCGGTCAGCATCTTCTCCTCTTCGGTCATGACGAGCGACTTGCGCTCGGCGCCCATCATCACCTTGTCCTTGGCGTCTTCGAACTCGCTCTGCGTCACCATCCGCTTGTTGCGCCGCGCCGCCATCAGGGCCGCTTCATTGATCAGGTTGGCCAGGTCGGCGCCGGAGAAGCCGGGCGTGCCGCGCGCGATGGTCTTGAGGTTGACGTCGGGCGCGAGCGGCACCTTGCGCACGTGCACCTTGAGGATCTGCTCGCGGCCCATCACGTCCGGGTTCGGCACCACGACCTGGCGGTCGAAGCGGCCGGGGCGCAGCAGCGCAGGGTCGAGCACGTCGGGCCGGTTGGTGGCGGCGATCAGGATGATGCCCTCGTTGGCCTCAAAGCCGTCCATCTCGACCAGCAACTGGTTGAGCGTCTGCTCGCGCTCGTCGTTGCCGCCGCCGAGGCCCGCGCCGCGATGGCGACCGACCGCGTCGATCTCATCGATGAAGATGATGCAGGGCGCGTTCTTCTTGGCCTGCTCGAACATGTCGCGCACGCGCGAAGCACCGACACCGACGAACATCTCGACGAAGTCGGAGCCCGAAATGGTGAAGAACGGCACGTTGGCTTCGCCCGCGACCGCGCGCGCGATCAAAGTCTTGCCGGTGCCGGGCGGCCCGACCAGGAGCACGCCGCGCGGGATCTTGCCGCCGAGCCGCTGGAACTTGCCGGGATCGCGCAGGAATTCGACGATCTCCTGCAGGTCTTGCTTGGCCTCATCGACGCCGGCGACGTCCTCGAAGGTAACGCGGCCGTGCGCCTCGGTGAGGAGCTTGGCGCGCGACTTGCCGAAGCCGAGCGCCTTGCCGCCCGCGCCTTGCATCTGTCGCGATAGGAAGATCCAGACGCCGATCAGCGCGATGAACGGCAGCCACGAGATCAGGAGCTGCAGGAACCAGGGCACGTCGTTCTGCAACGGACGCGCGGTGATCGCCACGCCCTTGTTATAGAGACGCTGGATCAGGGAAGGATCGTTCGGGGCATAGGTCTGGAACTGCCGGCTGTCCGTGAAGGTGCCGTGAATCTCCGGGCCCTGGATCACGACTTCCTTGACGCGTCCCTGATCGACCTCATTGAGGAGCTGCGAGAAGGAGATTTCCGTCGACTGCGTACGCTGGCCCGGATTCTGAAACACCGTGAACAAAGCCAGCAGCAGCAGGACGATGATGACCCACAGCGCGAAATTCCGCAGATTGGCGTTCATGCCTTAACGTCCTTGTGTCGGGCCCGGCCGCCGTAAGCCTGCCGTCCAGGTCTGGCGGCCAAGCCTGGCGACCTCGTGATGCCTGCAAGTCATGGCCGATTCACGTCCGTCCCGTTCCCCAATCTAGGTGCCAGGGTGGCATCTGCCAAGGGAACTGCCAAGGGAACTGCCAAGGGAACTGCCAGAACTGCCAGAACTGCCACGAGAACGCTGCCGGAAACCGGATCAGGCAACGCCCCTTTTGCGCCCTATTCTAACGCCGCCGGGCCTTCCCGGCCGCGCCATGTTGCCGTGTGGTTAAGGTCTTGCGAGCAGGGCGATTTGAGCGTGGCGGGGCGTTTTCGACCGAGATCCGGCCCCCCGTGAGCGTAACCACAGCCCCCGCAAGCGTGCGGCGCAGCCGGGTTCCTTCCGTAATGGCTGTACCCAGCGTCGCATGCAGCGCTTCAAGCTTGCCAAGCTGAACCGGCCCTTCATCGCCTACCTGCGCGATCGCGCGACCCAGGACCCTGAGAGATACCTCGGCCGGCAATCGCCTCAACTTTTCGGCATCGATCGCAATCGGTCCACGTTCGCTCCAGGCGCCCTCTGACACGACGTCGGCTGCGGCATCGACCGCCGCTTCGATCGTCGCATCGGCGCGGCGCATCCGGCGCGCCAAGATGGCGAGCCGGCGGGCATCGAGCCCTTCATCGGCAAGCGTGGGCATCAGGGCGCGCAGCCGCGGCCGCGTGAAGCGCGGATCGCGGTTGCTCGGATCGTCCACGAAGGTGATCCCCATCGCAGCCAGCGTGGCAATGAGTCGCGTCTTCGGCAGATCGAGCAGCGGGCGCACCAGGACGATCGCGCCATTCTTGCGCGCCTCGCCGCCGGCCGAAAACACCGGCAGCAAGGTCTGCCGTGCCATGGCGCCGAGGCCCGAGAGGCCGCTGCCGCGCGCCATGCGCAACAGCACGGTCTCGGCCTGATCGTCGAGCGTATGCGCGGTCAACACGCACGGCGCACCGGCACCACGCGCCGCCGCCGCGAGCAGCTGATAACGCACCCGGCGCGCTTCCTCCTGCAACGCGGTCGCGGGCTTGCCGCCGGTCCAGCGCAGCGTGCGATGGCGGATACCGAACTGAGCGGCGAGCCGCTTCACCGCGCGCGCCTCGCGCGCTGATTCCGGACGCAGCCCATGATCGACGGTCACCGCAAGGAGCGCAGGGCCGTGCTTGCGCCCGGAGCGCCAGCGCGCCGCGAGCGCAAGCAGCGCCGTGGAATCCGGACCGCCGGACACCGCAATCACCAGCACGGGAGCGGAACCTAGATCGTCAAACAGCGCCGCCGCTTCAGCGGCCGAGACCGGCGCCGCATCTTCAGCAGCGGACACGCTTTTGTTCCCGGTCGACGCCCTGCTTCACGCTGACCGATGCGCGCGGATATTTGCGCGAGACCTCGCCGAACGACGCGCAGGCTGCTTCCTTCTCGCCCAGCGCGGCAAGCGACTGCCCGAGCCGCAGCAGCGAGTCGGGGGCCTTGGCGGCGGTTTCGAACTTGGTCGAGACGTTGAGGAAGATTTCCGCCGCGTCGCGGTAGCGCTGGCGTTGGAACAGGCTTTCGCCGAGCCAGTATTGCGCGTCGGAGGCAAGCCGATCACTCGGGTATCGGCGCATGAAAAGCCGGAAGCCGTCTTCGGCAAGCGCGTAGTCGCGGCGCAGGATGTAGCCGTAGGCGAGGTCGTAGGCGTCCTTCGGGCTGTCGGACGGCGGCAGCGTCGCCACCTGCCCGCCACTGGCACCGGGAGCGCGCGGCGAAGGCTCGCCACCAGCCCCCGGCGTTCCGGCATCGCCCCCCGCGAGCCCCGCGAGCGTCGAAAGATCGAGCGGAGCGCCGGCGGCGCGACCGCCCGGAGCACCGACCGGCTCGTCAGGATCAGGCGCCTGAGCCATAGGCGCTTGTTGGGCCACAGGTGCTTGGGTGAGCGGCGCGCTCGGGCTCGTTGTGCCGAGCGTGCGCGGCGCGCCCGGCGCGGCCGGATTGAGCGCGGGATCGAACGCGTCGCCGCGCCGGCCGCCCGGGGCTGCGGCGGGTGGCGGCTGCGAATAGGGTTGCGTCGCCTGCGGCGGCATGGGCTGCGAAGGCGCGGCCGGACGGCCCGGCGTGGTGACACGCGGCGCCCCGTCCTGGGCACGATATTCGGTGTCCCCCTGCACACGCCGGAGCTGGCCTTCGAGCTGCTGGTTGCGGTACTGCAACTGCTCGATGGCGCCGGTGAGCTGCCGGATCTGCGCTTCCAGGCGGTCGAGGCGCATCGTGAGATCGGCGGCCGACGATTGGGCGATCCGGCCGGTGGCCGTCGGGCCACGATCCGGAGTGCCGCTGGGGGAGCCGCTGGGCGCGCCGTCAGGGGCGGCCCGCTCGCTGTTGCCAAACAGCTGCTCGATGAAGCCGAAACCGCGCTCGCTCTCCTGCGCCGACGCGACCCCCGCGCACAGCAGGAGAGCGATCACGGACACCCCGAAAGTCCGGTGTGCACGGGCGGTCGTCTGCGCAGATGCAATCTTGATTGCGATCTTGGGTGCTGCAGTGATGGGCACGTATATGCCTCAGATGATATATGTCTCAGGTGAGCCCCCGGGAAGCTAGCATACGATTCGCTGCGACC
>DAIUEP010000125.1:8185-14464 GCA_036845065.1 Xanthobacteraceae bacterium
ATGATATATGTCTCAGGTGAGCCCCCGGGAAGCTAGCATACGATTCGCTGCGACCAAATTATGACGACTTGTCCATGGCTTACGCCATGCGTGGCCGAATCGGGTCAAAGCGGGGCGGCCGGCGCCGTTGGCGGCCGCACCCGGAACCAGGCCGCATAAAAGGCCGGCAGAAATATCAGCGTCAGCAGGGTCGCCACCGCGAGCCCGCCGATGACCGCATAGGCCATGGGGCCCCAGAACACGTCGCGCGCGATCGGCAACATGCCGAGGATCGCGGCCGCCGCCGTCAGCAGGATCGGCCGCAGCCGGTGCATGGTTGCCTCCACGATGGCAGTCCACGGGTCGGTGCCGGCCGCGATGTTGTGCTCGATCTGATCAATCAGGATCACCGAGTTGCGGATGATCATGCCGATCAGCGCGATCACGCCGAGCGTGGCGATGAACCCCATCGGGGTCCCGGTCGGCAGCATCGCGGCCACGATCCCGATCAGGCCGAGCGGCGCCACGCTGATCACCAGGACCAGACGTTGGAAGCTCTGCAGCTGGAGCATCAGGATGGTGAGGATGGTCATCAGCATGACCGGGACGACCGCGGCCACCGAGCGCTGGCCTTTGCTGCTTTCCTCGACCGTACCGCCGACATCGATCGTGTAGCCATCCGGGAGCTTGGCGCGAATCGCCGCGATCGCGGGCTCGAGCCGCGCCACGATGGTGGCGCTCTGCACCCCGGGCACGCTGTCGCCCTGCACCGTGATGGTCGGCAGCCGCTTGCGGCGCCAGATCATCGGATATTCGTCGGAGTATTCGAGCGTTGCGATCTGGGCGAGAGGAACCCTGCGGCCATTGTCGAGCAACACCTGCAGCTCGCGCAGCGTGCCGAGCGTCTTGCGCTCATCGGACTGCGAGCGGCCGACCACGTCGACCAGATAGGTCTGGTCGCGGATCTGCGTCACGGTATAGCCGGAGACGACGGTGCGGATGCCGCGTGCCAGCGCCTCCGAGGTCATGCCGACGAGCCGCGCCACATCCTGATCGATATTGACCCGGATCACCTTCACCGGCTCGTTCCAGTCGAGATTGACGTCGCGCGCCGCCGGATCGTTGCCGACCGCATTGGCGACCTCGAACGCGATCGCGCGCAGCTTGAGCGGATCGTCGCCGCTCACTCGGTACTTGATCGGCCAGCCCACCGGCGGCCCCATTTCGAGCGGCGTGACGCGTCCGGTCAAATCGTCAAACTCCTTGGCGAGCGCATTGGCGAGTTTCACCTGCAGCCGATCGCGCGCGGCGACGTCCTTGGCGACCACGACGGCCTGGGCGAAGAAATCATTGCCGAGCTGGACGTCCATCGGCAGATAGAACCGCACGGCCCCCGACCCGATATAGAAGCTCCAGCGCGCGATGTCGTTGTCGCCGCGCAGCAGTGTCTCGAACCGATCGACGGTCCGTCGCGTCGCCTCGATCGACGCGCTCTGCCGCAGCGTCAAGCTGACGAGGAGCTCGGTCCGATCCGATTCGGGGAAGAATTGCTGCTGCAGCCGCGTCGCCCCGACGAGCGACAGCGCAAAGATCGCCAGCGTCCCGCCGATCACGATCCAGCGGTGGCGGAGCGCGGCGACGATCGCGCCCTTGACCCGCGCATCCATCCGCGACGCCCCGTGCGCCGACCTGTGCGCAGCGAGATTGCGGGGCAGCAGCCATACGCCGAGCAACGGGGCAAACAGCACGGCGACGAACCAGGACGCGATCAAGGCGATCGCGACCACCCAGAACAGCGAGTTGGAATATTCGCCGGCGCCGCTCTTGGCAAAGCCGACCGGAAGAAAGCCCGCCACCGTCACCAGCGTGCCGGTCAACATGGGGAACGCAGTCGACGTGTACGCAAAGGCGGCTGCCTTGAGCCGGTCCATGCCCTCTTCGAGCTTGGCGATCATCATCTCGACGGTGATCATGGCGTCGTCGACCAGGAGCCCGAGCGCGATGATCAGGGCGCCGAGCGACACGCGCTGCAGCGCGATGCCCAGCACGTCCATGGTGGCGAACGTGATGCCGAGCACCAGCGGGATCGAGATCGCGACCACCAGGCCGGCGCGCAGCCCCAGGCTGATGAAGCTGACCGCGAGCACGATGGCGACCGCCTCGAACAGCGCCTTGGTGAAGCTGCGGATCGCGTGATCAACCGCGACCGGCTGATCGGCAACCAGATGAACGTCGATGCCGAGCGGCAGGTTGTTCTGAACACGCGCCATCGTGCGCGCCAGGTCCTTGCCGAGTTGCAACACGTCGCCGGTCGGGCTCATCGAGACCGCGAGACCGATGGCAGCCTCGCCGTTGAACCGGAACATCGCGCTCGGCGGATCCGCATAGGCGCGAGTGACCTGCGAAATGTCGCCTAGTCGGATGAAGCCATTCGCGGTCCGGATATTGACGGCGCGCACGTCGTTCTCGTCACCGAAGGCGCCGCTCACGAACAGCAAAATCCGCTCCTGATCGGTCGTCACCAGGCCAGCCGGAGCGACCGCGTTCTGCGCCTGCAGGCTGCGCACCACGTCGCCCTGATTGATGCCGAGGCTGGCGACCGTGCGGGTCGAGAACTCGATATAAATCTTCTCGTCCTGAACGCCGATGAGGTCGACCTTGTTGACGTCCGGCACCCGCAGGAGCTGGGCGCGGACCTTGTCGATGTAGTCCTTGAGCTCGCGGTAGCTGAAGCCTTCGGAGGTGAAGGCATAGATCACGCTGTAGGTGTCGCCGAACTCGTCATTGAAGAACGGCCCCTGCACGCCGCTCGGCAGACTCGTGGCGATGTCCTGCACCTTCTTGCGCACCTGATACCAGATGCCGGCCACATCCTTCGGCGGTGTCGCATCGCGCAAGTTTACGAAGATGACGGCCTCGCCCGGCTTGGTGTAGCTGCGCAGATAGTCGAGCGACGGCGTCTCCTCGAGCTTCTTCTCGATGCGGTCGGTCACCAGATTGATGGTGTCGGTGGTGGTAGCGCCCGGCCACAGCACCTTCACGACCATGGTCTTGATCGTGAACGGCGGATCCTCGCTGCGGCCCAGCGCCACATAAGAGAACGCCCCCGCGACCGCGCAGGCCAGCATGAAAAAGACCACAAGCGGGCGATGGCCGAGCGCCCATTCCGAGAGGTTCGGCCCAGTCATTTGGCCGCATCCTCAGTCAGCCGCACCTTCATTCCGGGCCGCAACCGCTGCACGCCGGCGACCACGACGCGGTCGCCGTTGCCGACGCCGCCGCTGATCAGCACCCGATCATTCTCATAGCGCAGCACCGTGACCTTGCGCAGCCCGACCGTCGACGCTGCCTGGTCGAACAGCCAGACCGCGGGCTCATCGCCATCCTTGGACAGCGCGGCCGGCGGGACCGTCGCAACCTTCTGGGCTTCCAGCACGACGCGCCCGACCACCGCGGAGCCCAGCCGCATCTGCATGGGCGGGTCCTCGAGCGCGATGCGCACCGTGAACGTGCGCGTGACCGGATCGGCTGACGGAGCGACCTCCCGCACCTTTCCGTTCGCCGTGACGGTGGGATCGCTCAGCAGCGCGACTTCAATCGGCGGGTCGCGCGGCACCGCGCGGAAGATCTGTTCCGCGACGTTGAACACCGCTTCCTTCTCGCCGGTGCGGGCGAGCCGCACAATCATCTGTCCCGACGCCACCACCTGTCCGGGCTGGGCGCCGACCGCGGTCACGACGCCGGCCTCGTCGGCGTGCAGCACGGTGTAGCCCAGACGCTCCTGGGCATCCTTGAGCGAGACCTCGGCGGAGGCCACGTTGGCCTGCGCCATCTTGAGCCGCCGCGACGCCGAGTCATAGTTGACTTGCGTGGTGAAGCCGCGCTGCAAGAGCTCGCGCTGGCGAGTTTCGTTGCCTTCCGCATCCTGCAGCTCGGCCTTGACGGAGGTGAGCTGCGCCTCCGCGATACGCACCGCGTTATGCTCGTTGGTGTCGTCGAGCCGCGCCAGCACCTCGTCGCGCGCCGTGATCGTGCCGACATCGACCGGACGGTCGCGCACCCGGCCGCCGATGCGGAAGCCCATGTCGGTCTCGGTGCGTGCCTTGATCTCGCCGGTGACGGATCCAATGTCGGAGACCGGCGCAAGCTCGATCAGCTGAGTCTTGACCGGTCGTGGTGGCGATGGCGGCGGCGCCTCGCTGCTGCACGCTGCGAGCAAAGCGAGCAGCGCAACCGTCCGGACAAATCGGGCAGATCGTGCATGCATCGCGACACCTCGTGCGGGCAGGCCCCGCACGAGTACGATAGCACAGCCGCCGCAGCGCCCGACATGGGGCCCGACATGGCCGTCATCGCATACCGATGCGGGAGCTCCAAAAAACAACCGGCGCCACGAGGGCGCCGGCTGTCCCCATTCCCCCGTAACTGTCTCAGGAGCTCGCGTTGAGCACCGTGACGGAGCGGCGATTTTGCGACCAGCACGAGATGTCGTTGCAGACCGCGACCGGCCGTTCCTTGCCGTACGAGATCGTGCGCATACGCTGCGCCTGCACGCCGCGCGAGACAAGATAGTCGCGCACCGCCTGGGCGCGCCGGGCGCCGAGCGCGATGTTGTATTCGCGCGTGCCGCGCTCGTCGGCGTGCCCCTCGACCAGGAACGCGTATTGCGGATAGGTCCGCAGCCACTGCGCCTGCTTGTCGAGCGTGCCGATGGACTGCTGGGTCAACTCCGAGGAATCGGATTCGAAGAAAACGCGGTCGCCGACGTTAACCACAAAGTCCTGTTGGCTGCCGGGAACCGCAGCGCTCGCGTTCGCCAGCGCGGGATTGTTCGCGTCCACGGACTGATTCTTGGCGCAGGCGCCAATCGCCAGCGCTGCGGCCAGAACTCCGATGAGCTTCATCCCACGAAATGTATCGGACCTCATTCCGGTGCCTCCATTTGTTGCGTCTTTACCGGGCCTACCGGACGCTAGCAGGGGCCTGGTTAAGCGAAGGTTCCGTCAACCTTGACGTGGCCTTGCTGAAATCGCGAAAAAGCGAGGATGGGTCCGAAACCCTTTACGGTGGTTAATGAGCGATGAATGCGGCGTGATCAGGGCTCGGTCAAGCGCGGGCATCAGCGCGCGTGCGTTGTCCCCAAAGCACGTTATCGCAGCAAGGGTGACCAGGCCGGATCGGACGCATAGCTCGGCGAGGGAACTCGCTGCTCGTTGCGGCCAGTCACATCGACCGTGAACAGCGACGGGCCGGCGCTGCCACCGGGATCGCGGAAGAACATGACCACCCGCCCGTTCGGCGACCAGGTCGGTCCCTCGTTGTGATAGCCGTCGGTCAGGATGCGCTCGCCGGAACCGTCCGGTCGCATGATGCCGATCGCAAATCGCCCCTGCGCCTGCTTGGTGAACGCGATGTAATCGCCGCGCGGCGACCAGACCGGCGTCGAATAGGCGCCGTCGCCGAAGCTGATGCGCTGCGCCGGGCCGCCGTTCGCGCCCATGACGTAGACCTGCTGGCGCCCGCCGCGATCGGACTCGAAGCAGATGCGCGCGCCGTCGGGCGAGAAGGATGGCGCGGTGTCGATGGCGGCGGTGTCAGTGAGCCGGGTGGTCGCCTTCGAGCGCAGGTCCATGACAAAGATGTTCGCGTTGCCGCCCTGCTGCAGGCTCATGATCACGCGCTGCCCATCCGGCCCAAAGCGCGGCGAGAACGTCATGCCGGGAAAATTCCCGACGACCTCGCGCTGTCCGGATTCGAGATTGAGCAGATAGACGCGCGGCTGTCCCTGCCCATAGGACATGTAGGTGATTTCCTGGCTGGTCGGCGAGAACCGCGGCGTGAGCACCAGGTCGTCGCCGCGGGTGAGGTAGCGCACATTGGCGCCGTCCTGGTCCATGATGGCAAGCCGCTTCACGCGGCGCTCCTTCGGTCCCGATTCGTCGATGAATACGACGCGGCTGTCGAAGTAGCCTTTCTCGCCGGTGAGGCGCTCGTAGATCGCGTCCGAGATCAGATGCGCGATGCGCCGCCAGTTGTCGGGCGGGGTCGCATATTCCTTGCCGTCAAGATATTGGGCGGCGAACACGTCCCAGAGCCGGAACCTGGCTTCGAGCCGGCCGTCCGGCAGGCGCGCGAGGCGGCCAGTCACCAGCGCCTGCGCGTTGATCTGCCGCCAGTCCGGGAAGCGAACCTGATCGATGTTCGTGATCTTCTCGATATAGGCGGCCTGATCGATCGGCGCGAACAGCCCTGAGCGCTGCAGGTTGGAGGTGATGATCTGGGTGACGCTGCGCGCCATCG
>DAIUEP010000126.1:0-4116 GCA_036845065.1 Xanthobacteraceae bacterium
AGGATGGGGGCGGCCCCATGCTTCGAGACGCATCGCAGCGCGACGGAGTATGCGCAACCGCGGAGATTGGGGGGCTGCGATGCTCCTCAGCATGAGGCCGATTGAGGTCGTTCATGGCCACGCTCTGATTATCTCAGATACCCATGCACGTGCCAGAATTGTTCGGCACATGGGGGACATTCGAAGCGGCGACATGCTCACAGCCTGCCGTAAAGCTTGCGCGCGTTGCCGCTGAGAATCTTCTTCTGCATCTCCTCGTTGATGCAGTCGGGGTTCTCGACCACCCAGTTGGCCGGATCCATGGTCTGGTGCGGCCAGTCCGAGGAGAAGCAGAACAGGTCTTCGGCGTGGCAGAGCTCGAGCATCCAGGCGAAGTGCTTGCGGTTCTTCGGGATGGTGACAGGTTGCGTCGAGAAGCGCACGTGATCGAGGATGTATTGGCTCGGCAGCTTGTTCAGGTTGGTTTCGCCCGCGGCGATCTTGCGCTCGACCAGCGCGATGTCGCCCGACGCGCTCATGTAGAAGTCGTCGAGCCGCAGCATCAGGTCGGGAATCCACCAATAGCCGCCCTCCTGGAAGATCACCTTCTGCCGGGGATATTTGTCGAACATGCCCTGGCAGATCATCGCCGCAAGATGCGCCATGGCGTTGCCCGCCGGGGCGTTGCCGAACAGCTCGATCCAGGTGCGCGAGCCGGTCCACAGCGGCGTGAAATGCGGAAACCAGCCCTCGCTGTGCGCGGTGAGGACGAGATCGTGCTCCGCCATGGCATCGAGGATGGGGTCGTGCTTGGCGCAGCCGATCGGCTCGAACAGCGCGCTGAACGAGGTGAACACGCCGACGAACTGCTTGTGACGGCCAACCCGCCGGATCTCGTCCGCGCCCATCTGCGGATCGCGATGGCAGATCATCATGTTGGCCTTGATCCGATCGCTGACCGGAAACACCTCTTCGATCAGGTAGTCGTTGTGGGCGGATGCGATGGCGCCGATCACCGGCTCGTTGAAGATCGCCTGCGGTCGGTTGTAGCCCGGGTTCAGAATGACGGTGCCGATGCCGAACTGATCGAGCACGCCGATGACGTCGGCGCCGGTCGCCGCCGTGCCGTGGGCATCCTGGCCGATGCCGGGCTTCTCGTTGGCCGGCTCCGGATTGTATTCCATGCTGCCGAGCGGGAAGTGGAAGAGGCGGCTGCGGAACGGCTCCTTGAGATAGCGGCGTAGCGTCTCCCACTTCGGGGAGAAATGGAAATCGGTGTCGATCACCTCCATCGTCCGGACCTTCGGATTGATGGGGTCGGGCGAGACCGCCTCGGCCCGGTCCAGCTCGGCGCGCTCGTGGGGTCGCATCTCGTTCATTGTGGTTGTCCTCCCCCGGCCAGTGATCAGACGCGCAGGATCACCCGATCACCCTCGATCTTGACGTCATAGGTGCGAAGCTTCTCGCTCGGGTCCAGCCGATGCTGTCCGGTCTCGATGTCGAACGGCCAGTTGTGCCAGGGGCAGCGGACCACCTTCCCGTTGTCGGTGATGGTGCCGTCGCACATCGAAGCGCCCTTGTGGACGCAGCGGTTCGCAATCGCGTGGATCTTGCCGTCGACGCGGAAGACCGCGACCGTCCGCGTGCCGGCCTTGAATGCGCGGCCTTTGCCTTCGGGGAAATCGTCGATCCTGCCGAGCAGATAGTCCTTCATGCTTGCACTATAGCGCTCGCGCGATTGACAGTACATGTCCGCAATATTCCGATAGAGTGGCCCTGGGAAGAGGAAATGCCCGCAAGGCTCATACCAAGTCTGCTCGGCGCCGCGGCGCTGTTGCTGTACGCGCCGGCGTCCGCGCAGACGCTGTCGTCGAAGCCGATCCGGATCGTGGTGCCGGTGGCGGCTGGCGCCGCGACCGACATTTTGGGCCGGATCGCTGGCGACTGGCTGGGCAAGCGGACCGGGCTCACGATCGTGGTCGAGAACCGGACCGGCGCCGGCGGCAACGTCGCGCTCGAGCAGGTTGCCAAGGGTGAGCCGGACGGTCACACGCTCCTGGTGGCGACCAATGGTGCCATCACCATCAATCGTGCGATGTTCAAGAAAAATCCGGTCGACACGCTCACCGACGTCGTTCCGGTCGCCGCGCTCGCCGAGGTGCCGCAGGTCCTCACCATCAGCAGCAAGCTGTCGGCTCGTACCGCGCAGGACTTCATCGCGCTCGCGAAGGCGCGGCCGGGCGCCATCAACTACGGCTCCGCCGGGCTCGGCACGACGCCGCATCTCGCGCTGGCGCTGTTCGGCCGGCTGGCGGGCATCGATCTCGTTCATGTGCCTTATCGCGGGATCGCGCCGGCGGTGACCGATCTCGTCGCCGGCACCATCCAGGCGATTGCCATCGGCAACGCCACCGTGGCGCCGTTCGTCGAACAGGGGTTGCTGCGCCGGATTGCGGCCGCGGCGCCGCAGCGGCTGCCCTATCTGCCGGACGTGCCGGCCGCGCCTGAAATCGGGCTGCCGCGCTGGGACGTGGAAACCTGGTATGCGCTGTTCGCGCCGCGCGGAACGCCCAAACCGATCGTCGATGAGATCAACGCACACATCCGCACGATGTTTCAGGATCCGGCGCACAAGAAGAAATTCGACGAGAGCTTCTATCACGCCATGCCGCTGACGGCGGACGAGTTCGCGGCACGCGTGCGATCGGACGTGGCGAAATGGGAGCGCATCGTCAAGGAGGCGGGCATCGAGCCCCAGTAGCGAGATCATCAGAAGAGGGCTGAATGCAAAAGGACTATG
Source organism: Xanthobacteraceae bacterium (assembly GCA_036845065.1). Classification (GTDB taxonomy): domain Bacteria; phylum Pseudomonadota; class Alphaproteobacteria; order Rhizobiales; family Xanthobacteraceae; genus VAZQ01. Next base: position 2,780 of record DAIUEP010000126.1, read on the forward strand.
ACGGCCTGCGCTCGTTCCTTGCGGAGTGCGAGAAGCTCGGCGAAGTGAAGGTGATCAAGGATGCCGACTGGAACCTCGAGATCGGGGCGCTGACCGAGACCGTGTCGGAGATGATCGATGAGCCGCCGGCGCTGATGTTCGACGAGATCAAGGGCTATCCGAAAGGCTTCCGCGTGCTCAGCATACCGACTGCCTCGCGCGTGCGCATGGCGATCGCGCTCGGGCTGCCGCCCGACACGCCCAGGATGGAGATCGTGCGGCACGCGGCGCAACGCATCAAGCACGCGCGGCCGATCCCGCCCCAGGAGGTCGCGACCGGCCCGGTGATGCAGAACGTCATGCGCGACAACGAGGTCGATCTGTTCAAGTTTCCGGTGCTGCAATCGCACCGCATGGATGGCGGACGCTATATCGGCACCGGCGACTGCTTCATCAACCGCGATCCGGAGACCGGCTACGTCAACATGGGCACCTACCGGATGCAGGTGCACGAGCGCAACCTGCTCGGCATCTGGCAGAGCCCGGGCCAGCAGGGCCGGCTGATCGCAGAGCGTTACTGGAAACAGGGCAAGGCCTGCCCGGTGGTGGCGACGTTCGGTGGCGATCCGCTGCTGTTCTTTCTCTCCTACACCAAATTTCCGTTCGGCGTGTCCGAGCTCGATCGCGCCGGCGGCATGCTCGGCCGGCCGGTCGAGGTGATCAAGGGCCCGCTCACGGGGTTGCCGATCCCGGCCCATGCCGAGATCGTCATCGAAGGCGAGATGCCGCCGCCCGAGGTCGAGTCGCGGCTCGAAGGCCCGTTCGGCGAATGGCCCGGCTATTACACGGTCGGCACCAAGGGCACCGCCGACGAGCAGCCGGTCATCCGCGTCAAGGCGATCTACTACCGCAACGATCCGATCCTCCTCAACATGGCGCCGCAGTGGCCCGGCGCGCCGCACCACTCGGTGCGCTTCGAAGGCGGCATCCTGTGGGAGCAGCTCGAGGCGGCAGGCGTGCCGGGCATCGTCGGCACCTATGTGCACAACGCCTTCTTCGTCGTGGTTGCGATCAAGCAGCAATATGCCGGCCATGCCAAGCAGGCCGGCATGGCGGTGCTGGGCAGCGCCGCCTCGGCGCGAAACGGGCGGTTCGTGGTCATCGTCGACGAGGACATCGACCCCTCCAACATGAAGGAGGTGATCTGGGCGATGACGACGCGCGCCGATCCCAAGACCGACATCGAGATCGTCGAGAACTGCTGGGCGACTCCGCTCGATCCGCGCATGCCGCCGGAGCAGACCGCCAACGGGCCTTTCACCAATTCGCGCGCGATCTTCTATGCGGTGCGGCCGTGG
>DAIUEP010000126.1:4216-14455 GCA_036845065.1 Xanthobacteraceae bacterium
GCAATCGTCTCGAACGAGCTGGCGCAGAAGTTCGCGACCGAGAAGGACACGCCTTACTTGCGCTGGGTGCGCGGCGAGGGGCTCGACATCATCGCGGCGAACTATGTGCCGAGCCTGCGCACCGTCGAGCTCAAGCCCTGGGCGCGGCGCGGCGGCAACGCCGTGTTCATCAACCACGACGCCTCGCGCACCTCGAACGACTGCTATGTCTGCGAGATCCCGCCGGGCAAGAGCCTCGCGCCGACGCGCCATCTGTTCGAGGAGATGATCTTCATCCTCGATGGCCGCGGCTCCACCACGGTGTGGAACGACGCCGGGCAGCGGGTGACATTCGAATGGAAGGCGGGCGCGCTGTTCGGCATTCCGATGAACTGCTGGCATCAGCACTTCAACGGCTCGGGCCAGGCGCCGGCGCGCTATGTTGCTGTCACGAATGCGCCGCCGGTGATCAATCTCTACGAGGACATCGACTTCGTCTTCAACACGCGCTTCGACTTCAAGCAACGCTTCAGCGGCGAGCCGGACTATTTCGCCGCCAAAGCGCAGGCGGATGGCCTGCGGCTCGAGACCAATTTCATTCCCGATGGCGTCAACGTGCCGGTCGCCGACACCGCCGAGCGCGGCGCCGGCAGCCGCATGGTGCGCTTCAACCTGGCCAAGGGAAACATCCCGGGTCACATCTCGCAGTTCCCGGTTGGCAGCTACAAGAAGGCGCACGCGCACGGGCCGGGCGCTCACGTCGTCATCCTCACCGGCGAGGGCTATTCGCTGATGTGGCCGGACGAGGAGGAGCCGCGCCGCTATGAGTGGCAGCCGGGCACGCTGATCGTGCCGCCCAACATGTGGCTGCACCAGCACTTCAACACCGGCCCGACGCCGGCGCGCTACCTTGCCTTCAAGATCGGCTCGCAGCGCAACGCCCAAGGGGTGATGATGTGCTGGATCAGCAAGCGGCTGGGCGGCGACCAGCTCGACTACGCCGACGAAAGTCCGCGCGTGCGCGAGATGTTCGCGGAAGCGCTCGCCAAGCACGGCCTCACGTCGCGCATGGAAGAGGCCTACCGTAAGGAGCGCGAGACGCTGCCGCCGCTGCCCGGGAAGGAAGCGGCGGAGTAGGGCTGCGCGCTGTCTGCATCCTCGGTGTCGTCCCCGCGAAAGCGGGACGCATGGTCACGGCCGATCGAGACTCGTTATCGAACGCGCCACAACGCGAAGCTGCGGCGTATGGGTCCCCACCTTCGCGGGGACGATAGGCTGGCGCTATGGCCTCCCGCCCACGATCTCGTCGAGCCGCAGGATGCCGGGGTCGGTCTGCACCATGTCGGTGACGATGCGCTGCAGGGCCTCGCCCGTAACCGGGCGGATGTCGATCATCTGTTTGGCGGCGTCGGCGAGGAGCGCTTCGTCCCGCATGGTGGCCTCGAAGGCGCGTCGCAGCGGCGCCACGCGCTCGGCCGGCACGCCGGGGCCGACCGCCACCGCGCGCGCCACCGCGGTGAGCGAGGAATAGAACTGCAGCACCTTGCGCTCGGTCTCGTCACGGGCCAGCTCGACGAGCAGCGGCACGTCGGCAAGGTCCGGCTCCTTGCGCAGCCCGATCTGCAGGAACACGTTGATCTCGCGCTCGCGCAGCCGATGCGCGCGCATCGCCTTGAGCGACGACCAGGAGGCGCCGGCGCGGCCGTCGATCTCGCGCCGCTCCATCGCGAGCTCGATCGCTTCGCCGGACTTGTAGCCGAGCACGATCTTGAACTTCGTGCCCATGAACCTGTTCATGATCGCCGGATACATGCCCCCGATTGCGGTCTGGTTGGTGGCCCCGACCACGAATTCGCGCTCCTGCACGTCCTTGAGCGAGCGCACGCCGGTGGTGTGCCAGGCGACAAACACGTTGGCGTCGTCGCTCATGCTGCCGAGCCAGTGGAAGCGCGCGAGGTCGAAGCGGGCGCCGATGCCGCGGGTGAGCTGCGCCATCGGGATCGTCTGCACCACCATGAGCAGCTCGGTGCCGTCCTGCGGCGCCATGTTGGCGAGATAGTTCGCGGCGTTGACGCTGGCCGCGCCCGGCATGTTGACGACGATCACACCAGGCTGGCCCGGAATGTGCTTGCCGATGTGGCGCGCCAACAGCCGGCTGTAGAGATCGTAACCGCCGCCGACCGGCGCACCGACCACCATGCGCACGCGCTTGCCGGCATAGAAGGTGTCAGGCGCCTGCGCGCTCGCAGTGCTGGCCGCAGCCATGAGCAGCGCAGGCAGCAGGAGCGCGCGGATGAGCTTCATTCGGCCTCGATGCCCTGCTTGCGCAGCATCGCGCTGAGAAACGAGATGGCCTCCTGCGGCGTGCCTCCCAAGCGGCCGATCAGCAGCTCGACGTCCTCGTACGCCATCGGCTCGATGTCCTCGCTGATCCGCTTGCCGAGCTCGGCAAATTCCGGGTCGGCGGCCGCGGCCTTGTAGGCCGCCCGATAGGCGCGAATAAACGGCTCGGGCGTCCCCGGCGGCAGCGCGAACCATTTATCGAGCGCCGTCATGCTGCTCCAATACTCGAACGCCTTCTGGGCGAGCGGCTCCCTGATCTTGCCCTGCATCAGCGTCGCGAACAGCGGTGCCGCGCCGAACTCCGGGCGTGCCACCATCTGGCCGCCTTGCAGTGCGCCCGACTGGCTCAGGATCCTGACCCGTCCGCTGTCCAGGAATTTCTGCACCTGGAACAGGTTGCCGGTCGAAGTCATGTCGATCTCGCCGCGCTCAAGCGCGATCATCAACTCGTTCGTTCCGCGATAGCCGAGCACCCATTTCGCGTTCCAGCCGAGGAACTCGACGCCCCAGGCGGTGGTCTGCATGCCGGAGCGCGGCACCCCGCCGAGCGCGCCCATCACCACCGGCTCGCGCCGTTTGTCGTGAAGCCGCGGCTCGGCCTCCTTCCGGATCAGCAGCACCGTGCCGCCGCGACCGACGCCGCCCACGAACGGGAACGTGGTCGGGTCGAACTGTGACTGCGGCTTGCGATAGAACAAGGGATCGGCCTGGGTGGTCGAGGCCATGGTCACCGACAGGCCGTCGCGCGCGACCTGGGTCACGAAATAGTTCATCGCCGTGATGCCCTGCGCACCCGGAATGTTGCGCACCAGCACGGCGGGCTTGCCGGGAAGATAGCTGGCCATCAAGGACGCGATCAGCCGCGCCGACGCATCGGTGCCGCCGCCCGCTGCGCTGCCGACGATCACCGCCACGGTCTTGCCGCGAAACGACACCTGCTCCTGCGCAACCGATGCGGTGGCGGCTGCAAGCAGCGACAGGACACCGATGGCAGTGCGCCCGATCATTGCAATCTCTCGCCAGGAGCCTCAATGGCAGCCGCAGTCCACGCCTTCAAGATGCCCGCACGCCTTGATGGCGGCGACCGCCTGCGCCTTCTTGTGCTCCTGCTCCTGCTTAAGCTCGGGATCGTTGCGCTTCTGCGCGTGCTTGTCATCCTGTCGTTGGTCGTAGAGCGCATCGATGAAGCCGGTATCGTCGATATGGCGGATGTGATGCAGGTCCCACAATTCCAGCGGATTGATGCGCCTGGCATCCTTGTCCTCGCGCTTGGCTTCTTCGTAGACGTTCGCGATCGCCGCCATCGATGGATAGAGCCTGGCTTCGAGCTTGGGCGCGAGGTTCTGGTAGATCCAGGTCGCCTGCGCGCGATTGAGCTGGCCTTCCTTGGTGTAGCGGCGCTGAATGATGTCGATGCTCTTCTCGGGCTCGGTCTTGAAGAAGTGAATGCCCTCGATCATGCCCTTGAGAAACCGATCGACGATGTCGGGATTCTTCTCCACGAATGGCAGGCTCGACGAGATGGTGGTGAACCAGATCATCGGCAAAGGCTCGATGTCGATCACCTTGAGGCCGGCATCGGCCGCAAACAGATGCGAGGGTGCCATCAACAGCGCCGCATCGACCTGGCCGTCGCGCACCCAGTGCCAGACCGGCGCGCGCTTCTTGGTCTTGGCGGCTTCGGCCGCGTCGCCTTCGAGCTGATCGGCGGCTTCGACCGAAATGGTGTCCGGCAGCTCCCTGACGAGCTCGATGTCCTCGCGGTCGACGTCGAGGCCGCGCTGCTTCAGGAGCAGCCAGTCGTTGAGACCGGGATGATGCCCGCGCGTGCCGATCCTCTTGCCACGCAGGTCGGCGATGCCGTTGATGCCGGAATCGGGGCGCACCACCAGCTTGGGATCGACGGCATTGAGCGTCTGGCCGAGATAGACCCATTTGTCGCCGCGCGCGCGATGGCCGTAGGTCGAGATGTGGTTGCCGCCCACGAACTCGATCTCGCCGCTCGCCACCAGCCGATGCGCGTCGCTCTTGGTCACCTGGAAGTCGTAGTTGACGTCGAGGCCATGCTTGGCCCACGACCCAGACTCCGAGATGACGTGCAGCAGGTTGAGATGGGTCGAGGCTCGGTAGGGGAACGAGACCTTATCCATGTTGCGCATGCGTTTCGGCTCCCAGCGAGTAGCTCACGGCTCTTTTAGTCTATCCAATTCCTCGCCGTATGCGGTGCGGCGGATCGAGCGGATGTAGTCTGCGATCGTGACGCCGGTCTCGTCGCCCGGTCGCCACGCCGGATATTTGTAGCGCAGGCCGCCGTCGACCGGGATGTCGACGCCGGTGAGGAAGCTCGACTCGTCCGACGCCAGGAACACGGCCGCCCAGGCGATGTCGGATGCACGCGGAAACCGCCCGAGCGGGATGCTCCTGAGGAAGTCGTCGCGCGAGTAGTGCGGCCGATCCTGCTTCAGCACGAATTGCTCGTCCTCGATCTCCTGGCGCATGTGGGTCCACAACTGGTGCTCCATCGCGCAGGGCGTGATCGTGTTGACGCGAATGCCGTGCTCGGCGAGATCCATGGCGGCGCAGCGCGCGAAGTTGAGGAGCGCCGCCTTGGCGGCGCAGTAGGCGGCGCCCGCCGGCTGGCCGAAATGTGCCGCGGTCGAGAGCAGGTGAATGACGCTGCCGCGCCGGCCGCCCGCGATCATCGCCTTGGCGGCGTGCTTGGTGGTGAGCATGCCGGCGGTCGGGAAGCTCAGCACGGCCTCGTTCCAGTCCGCGATCTTCATGTCCAAGAGCCGCGACCAGTGCACCTTGCCGGCGGTGTTCATCGCGCAATCGATCGGCCCGAACCGCTCGACCGTTTCGGCGACCATGCGGGCGACGTCGTCCTCCACGAAGGCGTTGCCGGTCAGCGCCAGCGCTTCGTAGCAGCGCTCGGTCAGGAAGGCTGCGGTCTTGGCGGAGGCGCTGCCATCGACATCGGCGACCGCGACGCGGGCGCCTTCGCGCGCCAGAAAGTGCGCGACCGTGCCGCCGATATTCGGCCCGGCGCCAAAGACGATCGCGACCTTGCCGTCGAGCCGTTTCATGCCGTCGCCTTCTGGCGATCGCCCTGCAGCGGCATCTCCTCGGCCTGCGAGAGCCTTCGCCAGGCCTTGGTGGGGCGGCCGCTGCGCAAAGCTTCCATCTCGCGCCAGAAGATCCGCCGCAGCAGCATGATGCCGGCGTCGGACTTGCCCAGGATCTCCCGGCTGCGATCGACGATCGCGCCCTGGCCCATGACGGCGACATAGTCCTGCGCCGGCGTGAGCTGCAGCGATGGGTCCTGCGGCCATTCGCCCTCGAGGAACAGTTCGTCGTGGTGGCGGGCCGGATTGTAGTCGCCGTACTGCTCGAAATGCTCCCTGGTGGCCTGATCCACCTCCGGGCTCACCGACGGGATGGCGTAGACGCCAACTTTATAGGTGTGAGTGTCGTCGACCGGCACGTTCCAGACGCCGCGATGCACCCAGGGCGAATCCTTGCTGCGGCCCGGCGTCACGATGTGGTTGTTGTTCGGGAACGACCAGTCGCTGACGCGCACGTTGGTCGCCGAGCGGGTGGCGATCTGGCGGATGCCGGCGTCGGTCTCGGCATAGTCGAGCTTGGGAATGGCCGCCGTCACCGCCTCGCCGAAGGGTCCGACCTTGCCGGCAAGATGCACGAAGCTCACATGCACCGCGTCGAGCGAGTTCTCGACCATCTGGAACCAGTTGCACGGCCACACCTGGATGCGTGCGAAGATGATGAGGCCCGGCTGCTCGAATGCGTCTTTGCGCGGCTGCTCGAACGCGGGCGGCGCGCCTTCGCCCAGATAGGCGAAGATCAGGCCGCAATATTCGTGCACCGGATAGGCCGCGATCCTGACGCGCGCCGCCGATGCAGCCCCTTCCGCCGGCGCCTCGGTGCACTGGCCGGCGCCGTCGTATTTCCAGCCATGATAGATGCAGCGGATTTCCTCGCCCTGGACCCAGCCCGTATGGAGAAGCGTGAGCCGATGGGCGCAGCGCCCGGCGACGAGGTGCGCGGCGCCGCTCTCGCCGCGATAGAGCGTGAGGTCTTCGCCCATGACGCGCAGCGGCCGTGCCTGTCCGGGTTTGACGCTGCTCGACACCGCGACCGGCTGCCAGAACATCCGCAGGAGCCGGCCCATGTCGGTGTCGCGCCCGGTCTCGCTCAAGCGCTTGAGCTTCTCCGGCATCGCATCCAGCGGCTGGTCCGGCATCGGCATTTTCCCCTTCGCGGCGATCTTGGTCGCGCCTCCTGCGTAGAATAGGAAACGTGATATGGTTGTACAACAAACGATCGCCCCCTATGCGCACGCCAGGAGGACAGCATGAACGCGCCGTTCAATCATCCACGCCTGGGGCGTCCGGCGCAGGAGTTCGTGCCTGGCCCCCATCAGCTGTTCATCGGCGGACGCTTCGTTGACGCCAGATCAGGCAAGACCTTCGACACCTTCGATCCCTCGACCGGCTCCGTGATCGCGCAGGTGGCGGCGGGCGAGGCGGCCGATATCGATGCGGCGGTGATGGCGGCGCGGGCGGCCTTCGAGGCCGGCCCCTGGAGCCGCATGACCGGCAGCGAGCGCGCCAAGCTGATGTGGAAGCTCGCCGAGCTGATCGAAGCGAACCGGGACGAGCTCGCGGAGCTTGAGTCGCTCAACAACGGCAAGCCGATCGCCAATATCCGCAACTCCGACATCGCCAACAGCTGCGAGGTCCTGCGCTACACCGCCGGCTGGGCCACCAAGCTCAATGGCGAGACGGTGAGCCTCTCGCAGCCCGGCAACTTCCACGCCTATACGCTGCGCGAGCCGATCGGCGTGGTCGGCCAGATCATTCCGTGGAACGCGCCCTTGATGATGGCGGCCTGGAAGCTCGCGCCGGCGCTCGCGACCGGGTGCACGGTCGTGCTCAAGCCCGCCGAGCAGACGCCGCTCACGGCGTTGCGGCTGGCCAGGCTGATCCAGGAGGCCGGCATTCCGGACGGCGTCGTCAACATCGTGACCGGGTTCGGCGAGACCGCCGGCGCCGCGCTCGCCGCGCATCCGGGCGTCGACAAGATCGCGTTTACGGGCTCCGCCGAGGTCGGCCGGCTGATCGTGCAGGCGGCTGCCGGCAACTTGAAGAAAGTGTCGCTCGAGCTTGGCGGCAAGTCGCCCGTCATCGTGTTTCCGGACGCCGATCTTGGCGTCGCGGTGCCGGGCGCCGCGCGCGCGATCTTCAACAACTCGGGGCAAGTCTGCGCGGCGGGCTCGCGGCTCTACGCGCACAAAAGCGTGTTCGATCGGCTCGTCGAAGGCGTCGCGCAGGAGGCCGCCAAGCTCAAGATCGGACCCGGCCTCAACCCCGACACCCAGATGGGGCCGCTCGTCTCGCAGGAGCAGCTCGAGCGTGTCTCGCGTTATGTGTCGCAGGGCCGCTCGGACGGCGCCACGGTGGTGACCGGCGGCAGCCGCGTCGGCAACGAGGGCTTTTTTCTCGCGCCGACCATCCTGATCGATACGAAGCCGGAGATGTCGGTCGTGCGCGAGGAGATCTTCGGGCCGGTCTTGTGCGCGATGACTTTCAACGACGACGATGTCGACCGCATCGCCGACGAGGCCAACCGCACGACCTATGGCCTCGCCGCCAGCGTGTGGACCCGCAATCTCGGCACCGCGCACAAGATGGCCCGCCGCCTCAAGGCCGGCTCGGTCGGCGTCAACATGCACGGCACGCTCGATCCGGCGATGCCGTTCGGCGGCTACAAGCAGTCCGGCTGGGGCCGCGAGAAGGGCCGTGAGGTCCTTGACCTCTATACCGAGGTCAAGGCCGTGGTGATGGCCCTGTAGCAGGTCACGCTGCCAGTGCAGACCGGTTGACTTCGATCAAGGCATTGCGGGCGCCGTCCTTCGCCAATGACAGTGGCGGGTGACGACGCCGCGGTAGGCGCCGCTTCCGCCTCACGCTGTTGCCGGTGAGGTGATCCATGAACGAGATGATTCGAGCGCCGCTCGCCGGATCGCAGAACGAGGAATCCTCGGCGCGACGGCGAAGCAAGCCGATCCCTGACCTGCGCGAATGGCTGGCGCGGGTCGAGCACATAAACGAGCTGGTGCGGGTCTCCCGGCCGGTCGATCGCGACGAGGAGATGAGCGCGATCTCCTATCTGGTGGCCAAGCAGCATCCGTCTCCGGCGGTCCTGTTCGAATGCGCGAAGGGCTTCGAGAAGAGCCCGATCGGCGCGCGGCACCTGTGGAACATCCTCGGCCCGAGCTTCAAGCGCATCGCGCTCACGCTCGAAGAGCCACCCGACACGCCGACCGTGGAGCTGATCCGGCGCACCAAGGACAAGCTCAAGCAGCGGCTGCCGCCGCGCGAGGTCACGAAGAGCGAAGCCCCGCTCTACGAGCATTCCATCCTCGGCAAGAAGATCGATCTCAATCAACTGCCAATCCCGCGCCACTGGCCGCTCGACGGCGGCCGTTATGCGGGAACGGGCGACGCCGTCATCACGCGCGATCCCGACACCGGCTACCTCAACATCGGCACCTACCGCATGATGCAGCAGGGCAAGGCCGAGACCGGGCTCTATCTGTCGCCCGGCAAGGATGCGCGGCTGCACATCACCCGCGCCTGGCAGCAAGGCAAGCCGATCGAAGTGGCGGCGGCCTGGGGCATCGATCCGCTGTTCATGCTGGTCGGCTCGCAGACGTTTCCGAAGAACGTGTCCGAGTATGAGTTCGCGGGCGGGATCAAAGGCGAGCCCATTCCGGTCGTGCGTGGCATGACCACAGACCTCCTGCTGCCCGCGAATGCCGAATTGGTGATCGAAGGTGTGATCCGTCCGAACTCGGTGAAGGCGGAGGGTCCGTTCGGCGAGTTCCCGGGCTACTACGGGCGCCCCGAGGCCGGCTGTCCGCTGGTCGAGGTCACGGCCGTGCACCATCGCGCAAGCCCGATCCTGACCAATGCGCTGATGGCGGATTATCCCTCCTGCGAGCAGAGCGGGTTCTTCTCAGTGATCCGCTCGGCCAAGATCTGGGACGATCTCGATCGGCTGGGGATCCCGGGAATCAAAGGCGTGTATGCGCATCCGGCAGCGGCCGGCGGCTTTGGTATGACGGTGATCAGCCTGGAGCAGCGCCATGCCGGCCACGCTGCGCAGGTGCTGGCGCTCGCCGCGCAGGTTCCGGGCGGCGCCTACTACACCAAGTGGATCATCGCGGTCGATGATGACATCGATCCGACCGACATGGACCAGGTGATCTGGGCGATGGCGAGCCGCTGCAACCCGATCGAGGACATCGACATCCTGCGCAATACCTGGAGCACCTGGCTCGATCCGACCCAGAACCCGCCGGAGAAGCGGCCTTATGGTTCCAAGGCCCTGATCAATGCCTGCAAGGAGCATCGCCACCTGCCGGTGTTCTCCAAGCGCACCGTGCTGCGCAAGGAGGTCTATGACAGCGTCGCGGCGCGCTGGAGCTCCTTGGGGCTGCCTGGCCAGATCCCGTCGGTCAGGGCGTTCGAGACCGACGCCAAGATTGCCTATCACGAGGTTGGCGGCTTCGAGCCGGGCCGCCAGCCGGGCGAGCAGAAGGCGAAGCCCGCGAAGCGGCGGCGCTAGTCTTGGCGCCGCCCATATGGACCATAACGAGCTGTAAAGGTGATCGCGACCGGAGGGCCCGCCAGTTATCACGATGTCGTGAGGCTTTTTGCGACTATTGACTTTCTGGTGAAATTCACCTACGTGCGGCTCATCCCGATCCGGTATCGAGGGGCGCACTCATGAGGCGTCTTGAGGGCGGGGAGCGGGAGCGGCACCTGCGGGAACGCACTTGCGCCATCCCCCTCGATCTGGGGGAAGCGAAAAGACAACATGAAGGGCGCCCCC
>DAIUEP010000127.1:0-14447 GCA_036845065.1 Xanthobacteraceae bacterium
AGATCTCCGATCAGGTCACGGCACCGGTGATCCGCCAGACCATCAAGCGCGGGCATGGCAATATGTGAGCTTGTCGAACAGGTTGGCCTTGTTGGTCGCTGATACGTCGATCTTGTGCGTCTGTGGCGCAAGCCGTCAAAAGCTGCGCTGGAGGTTTCCGAAGTTCGTGTCAGAGGGTGCCGCGACGACGCACGAACTTCGGAATCGGGACACTAGGCCATTCCTCGTCGTGACGTAAGGCGCGCCTCTGTTCGGATGCGCCAGGTTCTGGAATGATGTCCGGGCTCGCCCCGGTCATTCATCCACCAGCCAACGGAGTGCGACGTTGGGCATTCTTCGCCGATGCAGCCGTGCCGCTCTCGACGCCTATTTTCGCTTCATTGCCAACGATGGCTGGGCGACCGCCAGCCACATCGCGCTGTCCGCCCTGATGGCGCTGTTCCCGTTCCTGATCCTGGTGACCGCGTTGGCCGCCTCGTTCCTGGGCTCCAAGGAGCTCGCCGACGAGGTCGCAAAGCTGTTGCTCGAGACTTGGCCGCGCGAGGTCGCAGCTCCGATCGCGTCTGAAATCCACAGCGTGCTGACCACGTCGCGCGGCGATATCCTCACCATTGGCGTCGCGCTCGCGGTCTATTTCGCGTCAAGCGGGATCGAAAGCCTGCGCATAGGCCTCAATCGCGCCTACGGCGCCGCGGAGACGCGCAACTGGGTCCTGCTGCGCATCGAATCGATTATGTACGTGCTCGTCGGCGCGGTGGCGCTGCTGGCGCTCGCGTTCCTGATCGTGCTCGGCCCGCTTATCTTCGCGACCGCCGTCAAGTTCGCGACCTGGCTTGCGCCGCTGGAATGGAACTTCACCGTGGCGCGCTATTCGATCGCGAGCGTCGCGCTCATCATCGCGCTCCTGATCGCGCATAAATGGCTGCCGGCCGGCCGCCGGCGGCTGCGCGACATCCTGCCCGGCATTCTCGCCACCCTGATGCTGTGGCTCGCCGCCGGCGTCGTCTTCGGCCGCTACCTCGCCGAGTTCGCCTACACCTATGTGACGTATTACGCGGGCTTGGCCTCGGCCATGATCGCCTTGGTGTTTCTCTACCTGACCGCCTCGATCTTCGTGTACGGCGGCGAATTGAACGCGGCGTTTAGCCGGCTGCGCCGCACCTCCTGAGCGAGCATTGCGCCGCGCCACCGCGTGCGGCGAACGGGCGGGATAAGAAGGCTCGCAGCGGTGACAGTCAAAAACGGCCGAGCTAACGTTCAGGCGAATCGGAACGGCAAGTCGCCAGGGCCTGGTGTGCAAGGTCGAGCGTGACCATCGGCTGTCGGCAGCGAGAAATGAATCCATGAATCTCACAAGCCTGATCATCTTCCTCCTGGTTGGCGTGGTCGCGGGCTGGCTCGCCGGCAAGCTCGTTCGAGGCGGCGGCTACGGGCTCATCGGCGACATGGTGATCGGCGTCCTCGGCGCCATCATCGGAGGCTTTCTGCTGCCAAAAGTGGGATTGAGCCGGCTGGTCACGATAGCGATTGTCAACGAGATCGTGGTCGCCACCATCGGGGCGGTGATCCTGCTGCTCGTGCTGCGGCTGATCAAACGCTGAGCGCCCGCGCCAGCGCGCTCGGGCTGAGCGGCTTCGGCAGGTAATCATTCATGCCGGCCGCGCGGGCGCGTGCCGCCTCCTCGGCGCTGCTGCGACCCGACACGCCGATCACCCGCACGCCGGAGCCGATGCGCGCGCGAATGCGGCGGGTTGCTTCGAGCCCATCGATTCCGGGTAGCGTCACATCCATGAGCACCGCGTCGTAGCCCTTGCCCGCGGCGGCCTCGACCGCGGCCTCGCCGGTGCCGACGAAGTCGGCGCGATGGCCGAGCTCGGTGAGGATGGTGTTGAGCACGACGCGGCCATAGGGGTTGTCCTCGACGCAGAGGATGTGAAGCGCGCGCGCCGGCGCGGCTCGCGCCGACGCCGAGCCCGCCTCCGCCTCGGCACTCGCCGGCTTGACCAGATCGACCGTGGCGGTGAAGCGAAACGTGCTGCCGGCGCCCGGCTTGCTCATGACCGTCAGATCGCCGCGCATCGCCTTGGCGATGCGCTTGACGAAGGCAAGCCCGAGGCCGGCGCCACCGAAGCGGCGCGCGATCTCTTCGTTGGCCTGCGCAAACGGCCGGAACAGCCGCTTGATCTCTACAGCAGCGAGCCCGAGACCGCTGTCGGTCATCGTGAAGACAAGTCGCACACGGCCGCGCGCCAGTCGCTCGGCAAGGACATCGAGCCGCACGCTGCCACGGTCGGTAAACTTCACCGCATTGTCGATCAGGTTCTCCAGCGCGCTGCGCAGCCGCAGCGGGTCGCCGATCACGATGTCGGGAAGGTCGGCGGCGACGTGAACCTCCGACGCGAGGTCCTTAGCGCCGGCGCGCGCAGTGAGCGACGCCGAAAGCGCCTCGGCCAGCTGGCGGGGACGAAACGCCGTACGACGAAGCGTGAGGCCCTTGGCCTCGGCCCGCGACGCGTCGACGATCAGCGACGTGAGCATGGCGAGATGCTCCGCCGTGCCCTTGATGGCGGTCGCCCAGCCGTGCTCGCGTTCGCCAAGGCCGGAGGTCGCCAGAAGCTCACTCAGTGCCAGGATGCCGGTCAGCGGGGTACGGATGTCATGGGCAAGCGCCGCCAGCGTGGCTTCGACCGCGGCGGTTCGTGGCGGACGACGTCGCCGCTGCGGTGGCTTGCGCTTCGCCCGCAGATGTCGTGTGGATTTGGTCCGTTTCGGCATTGCCCCCACCGCCAAGCAGATTGCCACGGCGCCTGCCATCGGCAACAGGGGCCTTAGCGTCTCAGTGCCTCAGCACCTCCGGGAGGCCGACCATGTGCCGGATGTCGGCCGGCGTTGCGCCGTCCTGCCGCAGGGTCCGTAGCGCCGTCGCCCGGGTCGACTTGGAGAGCTTGCGCCCGTGAGAATCTAGCACCAGGCGGTGGTGGTGATAGGTCGGCGCCGGCAGGCCAAGGAGCGCCTGCAGCAGGCGGTGCACGCCGGTCGACCAGAACAGATCCTGGCCCCGGACCACCCGGCTCACGCCCTGCAGCGCATCGTCGACCACAACGGACAGATGATAGCTGGTCGGGGTTTCCTTGCGGGCCAGCACGACGTCGCCCCAGGCGGTTGGCGCCGCCGCGACGGTTCCGGTCTCGCCGTTCGGCCCCGCGCCGGTTTCGGCCCAATCGAGCGTGCCGGCGCGCGCCCGCGCCGCCGCCATGTCGAGCCGCAGCGTGTAGGGCTCGCCGGCCTCAAGCCGTCGCTGGCGCTCGGCGGATGACAGCGTGGTGCCCGGATAGAGCGGGGCGCCATCCGGGTCGCGCGGCCAAAGCCCCTCTGCTTCGCGCGCGGCCACTAGGGCCGCAATCTCGGCCCGGCTTTCGAAGCTGGCGTAGAGGAGGCCCCGCGCCTCAAGCCGCGCGAGTGCCGCGCGATAGTCGTCGAGATGCTCGCTCTGGCGGCGCACCGGCTCCTCCCGGGCGATGCCGAGCCAAGCCAGGTCCTCGTAGATCGCGGCTTCGTATTCGGGGCGGCAGCGCGTGCGGTCGATGTCCTCGATGCGCAGGAGCAGGCGCCCGCCCGCCGCCCGCGCCATGTCGAAATTGAGCAGCGCTGAAAGCGCATGGCCGAGATGCAGATAGCCGTTCGGGCTCGGCGCGAAGCGGAAGATCGGCGTGGACATGGACATTTTCTAGGACCATAGGGCGCCACTTGTCATGCTCTCGCCCCAATGAGGAATGGCAAAGACGTGAAAAAACTGCAGAATAACTCCGCAGCCTCCGAGGGTACGCCATGAGATATTCCCGCAATGACGCCAAGGCCTACGCCCGCGACAATCTGAAGGGCATCTGGGCGGCGGCGCTGACGCCGTTTCGGCCGGACGGCGCGATCGACGAGGAGGGCTTCCGCCGCAACCTGCGCCACTGGGTCGACGAGCTCGGCATCGATGGCGTGTTCGTGAGCGGCAAGCAGGGCGAGTTCTTCTCGATGTCGCTCACCGAGCGCAAGCGCACCTTCGACATCGCGGTCGAGGAAATCGGCGGGGAGCGCACCATCCTGTCCTGCTCCGACCAGAACCTCGACACCGTGATCGAGCTCGCCAGGCACGCGCAAGCGATCGGCTCCAACTACATCGTGGTACATGCGCCGGTGCTGCACTTTCTCACCAGGCAGGACGACACGCTCTCCGCCTACTACCGGACAGTGAGCGACGCGGTCGACATCGGCATCGCGCTCTGGAGCCATCCCGATTCGGGTTATCTGATGAGCCCGGAGCTGTGCGCGCGCGTCGCCGATCTCCCTAACGTCGTCGCCATCAAGTACAGCGTGCCGCGCGAGATGTATGCCAGGCTCAGCAGGCTTGCGGGCGACAAGCTGATCGTGAGCACGGCGTCCGAGGAGGAATGGCTCGACAACATCATCGAGCTCAACTGGCAGCTCTATCTGTGCTCCTCGCCGCCTTATCTCTACCAGACCAGGACCGACCGCCGCATGCGCGACTACACCGATCTCGCGTTGCGCGGCGAGCAGGCCCGCGCCAAGGCGGTGCGCGACAGCCTCAATCCGGTGCGCGAGGCGTTCAAGCGCTCGCGCCCGCCGGAGAAGTTCCACGCCCATTCGAAATACTGGCAGGACTTGCTCGGGCAAGCCGGCGGCGCGGTGCGTCGCCCGATGCTCGAGCTGACCGACGCCGAACGAGAGGCGACGCGGCGCGCCTTCGAGAGCTGCGGGCTCAAGCTTGCCGGCGCCCGCTCGTCGGCCGCTTGACAGGAGATCACCATGGCGACTGGACGGCTGCACGCCTTCAACTTTCAGAAATGGATCGGCGAGAACCAGCACCTCTTGCAGCCGCCGGTCAGCAACAAGAAGGTGTTCGAGGACGGCGACATGACCGTGCAGGTGGTCGGCGGGCCCAATCAGCGCACCGACTATCATGACGATCCGGTCGAGGAGTTCTTCTACCAGCTCAAGGGCGACATGGTGCTCAAGGTCATCGACAATGGCCAATTCTACGACGTGCCGATCCGCGAAGGCGACGTGTTCCTGCTGCCGCCACATGTACGCCACTCACCGCAGCGACCGCAGCCGGGCTCGGTCGGGCTGGTGGTCGAAGCGGCGCGGCCGAACGACCTCGATGGCTTCGAATGGTACTGCTTCACATGCGGCGCGCTCGTCCACCGGGTGGAGGTGAAGGTCAAGCACCTGGTGAAGGACCTGCCGCCGCTCTATGAAGCCTTCTACGCCGACGACAAAGCGCGCACCTGCAAGGCCTGCGGCGCGCTCCATCCGGGCCGCACGCCACCCGAGGGGTGGGTGACGCTGTAAGGCGCGCCCTGGCGGCCATCACACGGGTGACGGCACGAATGCCCGCGTGTATGGATTCAAGCTCATGCCCGCGCGCCTCCATACCGA
This sequence comes from Xanthobacteraceae bacterium, assembly GCA_036845065.1. Lineage (GTDB taxonomy): Bacteria > Pseudomonadota > Alphaproteobacteria > Rhizobiales > Xanthobacteraceae > VAZQ01. Next base: position 5,449 of record DAIUEP010000127.1, read on the forward strand.
AGCCGATCTCGACACGGCGCTCGCCGCGCTGGTGCAGACGGATGCGCGCTTCGCGCAGGCGCTCGCGGCGGCCGGCCGGCCGCCGCTGCGCAAGCGGCCCGACGGGTTCGACGGGCTCGCCGCGATCGTGGTCGCTCAACAGCTCTCGACCGCCAGCGCCAGCGCGATCTGGGAGCGGCTCAAGGCGGCGCTCGATCCGCTCGACCACACGGCGGTGCTCAAGGCGCGGCCCGCGAAGCTCGCGCGCATCGGCCTCTCGGCGCCAAAGATCCGCACCCTCAAGGCGGTCGCCCGCGCGGTGGCCGAGGGTGCAATCGATCTGCCGAGCCTCGCAGACGCATCAGCCGACGATGCGCATCGGACGCTGACCGCGATCCACGGCATCGGACCATGGACCGCCGACATCTATCTGTTGTTCTGCCTCGGCCATGCCGACGCCTGGCCGGCCGGCGATCTCGCCTTGCAGGAGGCGGCACGGCTTCTGCTCGGGCTCAAGACGCGCCCAAGCACCAGGGACATGGGCCCGCTCGCCGAGCAGTGGCGTCCCTGGCGCGGCGCGGCCGCCTGCCTGCTCTGGGCCTATTATCGCGCCGCCAAGCAGCGGCCGCCCGCGCCGAAGACGGCAACGAAAAAGCCCGCGACGAAGACGATAGCAACGAAGACAAAAGCAACGAAGACAAAAGCAACGAAGACGATAGCAACGAACAGGAGACGCAATGGCGGCTGAACTCGATGGACCACGGCTTGAGCCGGGTGCGGGCGGCGCGGCGCGCCAGCTGGTGGTGTTCCTGCATGGCTATGGGGCGGATGGCAACGACCTCATCGATATCGGCCGCGCCTGGCAGGGCCTGCTGCCGCAGGCAGCGTTCGTTTCCCCACATGCGCCCGAGCCCTGCGGTCAGGCGCCGACCGGCCGGCAATGGTTCAATCTCACGTTTCGCGATCCGAACGAGCGCTGGATCGGCGTCAACAAGGCGGCGCCGGCGCTCGAGCGCTTTCTTGACACCGAACTGGGGCGCCGCAACCTGCCCGCATCCGCGCTGGCGCTCGTTGGCTTCAGCCAAGGCACCATGATGGCGCTGCATGTGGGGCTGCGCCGCGCCGCCGCGCCGCTCGCGATCGTGGGCTATTCGGGCCTCTTGGTGGTGCCGCCCGACCTCAAGCCGGAAGCCTTCGCGGCTGAGATCAAGTCACGCCCGCCGGTTCTACTGGTGCACGGCGACAGCGACGACCTGATCCCGCCGCAGGCGATGTTTCATGCCTCGAGCGGGTTGGCCTCGGTCGGCCTCGCCGTGGAATGGCATCTCTCCACGGGGGTCGGCCACGGCATCGACCAGGAAGGCCTGCGCCATGGCGGCGAGTTCCTCAAGCGCGCGTTCGTCCGGCCGGGATGACGCGTGTCCCGGACGCAGCGCAGCACGAGCGCACGCAGACCGCCGAGATAACCGCACAGAACGGAGAGTGCGCTCGTGCTGCACTGCAGATCCGGGACCGCTACACACCCCGGGACGGTCCCGGGTCTGCGGCGCACCGCGTCGCTGGCGCAGAAACGATCTCGTCCGCAGGGGCCGCGCTGCGCCGCGCCCGGGACACTCGGATGGACTACGGATTGCTGCTCCAGTGCCAGCGCACGTCGCCGCACATGCGCCTGGTCTCGACTTCGCAGAACTGGCGGAACACGCGCCGGATGAAGCCGCGCAGCTCGTCGTCGAGCCGCACCGGCAGGCCGATCGACTGCGTGCGCTGGAAGCGCGCGAACGAGAATGACGGCTGCCCGATCAGCGTCTTCACCGACGCGGTCAGGAGCGGAATTTCCAGCGCCACGTGAATCTGGCTCTCGTTCGGGAACGCGCCCCAATACGGAATGCCGCTGGCGACGGTCTGGTTGCGCACGGGCAGCAGCGACACGTCGGTGAACCAGCGCTGCAGGATCGAATAAGCCGCCGCCGATTGCTCGTCGGGATCGACCATGAACAGGATGATCGGCTCGATGCCGCGGCGGCTCGCTTCTTCCAGAATGCCGATCTTGTTGGCGATGACGAAGAAGTCCCGGAACATGCGGTGGCTGACGTCAACCACCTTGGCGGCATGCTTTTCGCCGATCAGGCGATCGAAGAAAGCCATCTGGCCGCGCATGCTGCCGAGCTCGACCGCAGTCGAGACGTCCGGCAGGTAGTCGGACAGCTGCGGGCCCTCGTCGGCGAGATCGAAGGCCGCGATCGGCCGGTCGTGGGCGAAATAGAACTCGGCCAAGAGCCGCGCCATCAGCGTCTTGCCGACATTCCGGCGCGGCGAACAAACGATATAGAGCGGTCCCGTGCCGGCCCCCGCATCGCGGCGGGGACGGACGTCATATCCACTCTCCTCGGTTTCATCAAACGACAGAATCGACATAGAGGCCACCCGCTCAGCCAGCCAAAGCCGTCACTCGACGTGCAAAGGTCGGCGAACCGCCAGGTCACCCAGGCGGCACGCCGCGGCAGCGCCGGTCAGGAGACGGCTTCCGCGAGCTTCATCAGCCTGGGCTTGACGGCCTCGGTGGAGGTTTCTCTAACGCCCACCAGATCAAGGAATTTGACCCGGTCGTATTCCGACCAGACATTTTCCAGCCAATGCCGCACGTAGCCGCGCAACACGAACGAGTGGTTGGCCGGCAGGCCGTTAGCGGCCTTGTTGGCAATGAAATTCGTGAATGGCGCCGCCACCAGCTCGACCTGCTCATAGGCCATTTCGCTGAGCTGCGGGATGGTGACCTCGACCGCGTCCTTGAACTGCTTGAAATAGCTATTGTAGGTCGCCTGGTCCCATTCGAAGAAGCTGGTGTTGTTGATGAAATTCTTGACCAGGAAATACTTGGCGTCGGTCAGATAGTGCGATGTCTCCGCGATCTCGTCGAGCGACGCGATCGAGGAGCCCAGGATATGGAACAGCGCAAAGGTCAGCTGCCCTTTCCGCCCCGCATCCAGGAACCCGATATTGCGCAGTGCATTCAAGGTCGACGACATGATGCCGGCGCGCACGTCGATGAGGGTCACCGCCGCACTGGAACTCTCCAGGGTGTCGAAGATCTTCATCTGATCCGGCACCGAGGTCACGTCGACCACTTCGGTGATATCCGGGTGGAACCGCTTGAGCGTGCCGCGCGGCCATTCGGTGTCGAAGGCCCGCGTCGGGATTTTGCGAGCGGCGAGATAGTCAAGAAGCGTGCGCGACACGGTCGTCTTGCCGACCCCACCCTTGTCCGCGCCAACCAGAACGACGACGGGCTTAGCCATTTGGTACTCCCCCAAGCTACGCAACAGCGATACGCCACAGAACCTGAGCACAAACCATCTGCTAACCTGGTGGACAAAAACATGGCGGAAAGGAAGCAAAGATATGGAATTTGTATTGTGCGTGTTTGATCAAGGAGTTACGCGAGCACTGTGAAGCCCGTCGATGGCGCTCTATTACCATCATCCGCATCCACTCGGTGTTTTACCACCGTCAAGCGACAGTGAGCGCACGTCGTCAGATACCTTTGTGGCAACGGAGAGGATGCGAGGTGTCAGGTTGTTGGGCTCACGGAGAGCCGCAACGACGAGCCGCGCGGCCGCCACCATGGCATCGGCCTCGCACCGTTGGATCAGTGCCCATGGCCGAAAGTCGAGATGCGCTTGGGATCAGATGGCCGCACTTGAAGGACGACGAACCAGTCCTTGTTATTCAAAGAGCAGTGCTCCTTGGCGGCAGCATTCGTTTGGCCTGCGCCTGACTGCGCAGCACTGCAATCCTTTTCGCCTTGATTGAGAGAAAACTTCAAACCGTTCGCAGCCAGGTTCATCCGGCGCTCTGTGACCGACTGGAGTACATTTCCGCCGACCGTGTAAACCTTCTTGGCGTTTTTATCGATGTGGGTGACCACGTCGCAGTGCGAAACGCTGATCGATTTGCACGCTTCGTTCGGGCGATCGCCAAACGCGACCAGGTTTTGAATCGAGCGGGTCGGCAGATCCTGGCAGGATTTATGACGATGGTAGCAGATCAGGTCGCCGCGTCTCGGCGTGGTCTCGTGCGCTGGACATGCGCGGTAGATCGCCGACGTCGGGCTGCCTTGCTCCTCCGCTCGGCTGGCCAGGAACGCCTGCTGGATATAGTCGATATGACGTGGGCTATAGGCGAACTCCTGCGAGGTCTTGGCCACCGTTGCGCCAATCGCCGTGTGCACGACATATGAAATGAACACCGCCGACCATGGGCGATCCGAGACGGCGCCGCGAATGACGCTTTCCTTCGCCGCCTCGCGGAGTTGAACATTTCCGATCTGATCCATCGCGCCAAACAGGCTGCTGAACGGATTCGAGCGTCGTTGAGCAGAATCGTCCGGGTCGCGCGCGTCAATCGCACCTTCCATCGAGGTGACCCGGAGAAAATCCAGATTGATGCGGCCAGCCTCGGAGAGGACCGACAGATAGCGCCAGACATTCCACCACCCGACCTTTTGAAGAGGGACGGTGCTACTCTCTCCGGGGTCTTGCTCGTTCTCGGCTTCGGTGAGACCGAATTTGTAGAGCCGGCCGTTGTGGTCGACCTGGTGGCCATCCCAGAGCCGATGCTCGGTTTCGGCTGCCGCGGCGATCCGCTCGGCGTGCGGCTCGATCTTGTCGATGGTTTTGATGTTCGAGGTCGCGTTGCACAGGTCTTGAACGCGCTTCCAGAAGGCGTCGTGGGACGACGTTTGGCCGGCGGCTGATGAAGAAGCACCGGCCAATGCCAGACATGACACTGCAATCACGCGGATAGACCTGCGCATTTCTCCCCCTTCTGGCCTGATAGGGACTTTTCGAGATGACGAGCAGGTGAAATCGACGCCGTTTTCGGCCGATGGTGCCCCTGGCCGGACTCGAACCAGCACGATGTCGCCACCAACAGATTTTGAGTCTGCCGCGTCTACCAATTCCGCCACAGGGGCAAGGCGGCGCGGATCATAGCGGCCCATGGCGGGGGGTCAACGGCCGGCATATATCGATGGATGCGCGCCTCAAGGCCCCCGGGCGCGACCGCCCAAGGGCCACATGAGCCGGGTCGGGGGTCACGGCCCGATCTCAAAGAGTTGCATGGCGTCCGGTCGCGGATCGTGGCAACAGAGCATACGCTCGAGCGGGCGATTTCGGGTTTCATGGCAGGGCTTTAGTGCATGAGCGAACGAGCTGGCGAGCCGGTAGCGGTGCCGATGAGCAAGGCCACACCCGAAACCTGGGCGACCCTCGTGCACACCCGGCCAATCGCGGCCGCGGCGGTTGCGGTGGTGGTGGGCGGCATGGCCGCCATCCTGGGCGCCTGGTTCTTCCAATACGGGCTCGGCCTCAAGCCCTGCCCGCTCTGCCTGGAGCAGCGCTACCCGTACTACTTCGCGATCCCGCTTGCGGCCCTTGTGATTCTCGGCGAATCGGTCGGCTCCAAGCGCAAGGTGCTGATCGGCGCGCTCGCCATGATCGCGCTTGGCATGCTGTGGAACGCCGGGCTTGGCGTCTACCATTCCGGGGTGGAATGGAAACTGTGGGCGGGCCCGCGTGACTGCTCCGGCGCGCTGGAGGGGCTCGGCTCGGCGACCGACCTCCTGGATCGGCTGCAGCGGGTCAACGTCGTGCGCTGCGACGAGGCGGCCTGGCGCTTTCTCGGGGTATCGCTTGCCGGCTACAACGTGCTGATCTCGCTCGCGCTCGCCGCGGCTGCGATCTGGGGCCTGGTAGCAGGACGCCGCCTGCCGGCGCGTGAAGACGACTGACGCCATCGCCCGCAGGCTCACGGATCGAGCTCGGTATCCCAATAGAGATAATCGAGCCAGCTATCGTGCAGATAGTTGGGCGGGAACAGCCGGCCGTTCCGGTGCAGGTGGTGCACCGAGGGCTGGAACGGCATCTGCGAGGGCCACATCTTGGCCTCGGTCATCGTCAGGTTGCCCTTGCGCAGATTGCACGGCGAGCAGGCCGCGACCACGTTGATCCAGGTGGTCTGGCCGCCGCGCGAGCGCGGCACCAGATGGTCGAACGTGAGATCGTCGCGCCGGCCGCAATACTGGCAGGAGAATCTGTCGCGCAGGAACACATTGAAGCGCGTGAACGCGGGCTGCGTGGCCGGCTTCACGAAGGTCTTGAGCGAGACCACGCTCGGCAGCTTCATTTCGAGGCTGGGGCTGTGCACCGAGCGATCGTAATTGGCGACGATGTTCACCCGCTCGAGGAAGACGGCCTTGATGGTGTCCTGCCAGGACCACAGCGACAGCGGGTAATAGCTCAGCGGGCGAAAGTCCGCGTTGAGCACGAGAGCTGGCCATCCTGTGGGTGATACCTGGCCGTTCACGGCGGCGCTCCTCAACCTCCTTCATGCTGCGATGCAGCGGGCAGCCCCCATTAATCTAGGGCAGCGTGACAAGAATGTGAAGCGGGCCGTTCGGGTGCCAGCCGGCTTGTGGAACCGCCGTTTGGCGCCCCGCTCAGGCCGCGGTGCCCACGATCCTGGTCTCGCCCCCGGCCGAGCGGCGATCGAGCCGCAGCGTGAGGCAGAATGCGCTGCCGCCGCTGCGCAGGAACGAGCCGAGCGGCGTCGGGCGCACGCGATAGCCGCGCTCGTTGAGCCGGCCGCGCAGGCCATCGCTGCAGCCCGACAGCACGAGCGTGCTGCCCACACAGACCGCATTGGCGGCAAGCAATCGGGCATCCTCGTCGGCGATCGCGATGCGCTGGTCCGCCGCCACGCGGCCGCAAATCGCGGCACGGCCCTCCGGCGTGAACGCGGCCGGGACGTAGAGCACCTCGCCGCCCGGCAGCGGGCAGAGCGCGGTATCCATGTGATAGAAGCTCGGATCGGCGAGCCGCAGCGCCACCACCTCGGCTCCGAACTCCTCCGCCACGGCATGCCGGGCGGCCTCGTCGGAGCGCGGGCCGTAGCCCATCCAGAACAGGTTGCGGGTATCGTCCCATACACAGTCGCCGGCGCCTTCAAGCGTCACGTCCTCGGGCAGCGTGCGCACCGACGCGATCAGGCCACGCGCCTGCAGCTTGCGGAAGGCGGCCGCGAAATGCGGCTCCTCGGCGCGGCGCTCCGCATGGCGGAAGCGCGCCAGCAGCGCCTTGCCGTCGAGCACCACCGCCGCGTTGGCGGTGAACACCAGATCGGGCAGGCCCGGCGCCGACGGCACCAGGTCGATCTGCGCGCCCGCGTCATTGAGCGCGCGGTGCAGCGATGCCCACTCCCGCCGCGCCGCCGCCGCGAGCACGCGCTCATCGCGCGCCCAGCTCGACGGGTCCATCCACGGGTTGATGGCATAGTTGACCGCGAAGTGCTGCGGCCGGCACATCAGGAAGTGCGGGTTCGATTGCGTCGTCATGGACGTGACCTCAGGTTGGACGTGACCTCGGGATGGAGAAACCTCAGGCAGCGACCGGGCGGCGCGGCGCGCGCGACAGCTCGCGCACCACCTCCTCGAAACGATCGAGCGCCCAGTCGAGATCATCGCGCGCGATGACGAGCGGCGGCGCGAGCCGTACCACAGTGTCGTGGGTCTCCTTCGACAGCACGCCCTTGGCCAGGAGCTGCTCGCAGGCGGTCCGTGCGCTCGCAATCTCCGGATCGATCTCGGCGCCAACCCACAGGCCAAGGCCGCGCACGGCCTTGAGCGCCGGGCTCTTGATCGCGCGCAGGCGCTCGAGCATATGGACACCGAGCACGCGGCTGCGCTCGACCAGACCCTCGTCGCGGATGACGTGCAGCGCCTCGAGCCCGACCGCGGCGGCGAGCGGATTGCCGCCGAAGGTCGATCCGTGCGAGCCCGGCGTGAACACGTCCATGACCGCACGCCGCGCCACGAAGGCCGACACCGGCAGCACGCCGCCACCGAGCGCCTTGCCGACGATGATGCCGTCCGGGCGCACGTTCTCATGCTCGAACGCAAACCACGCGCCGGTGCGGCCAAGCCCCGACTGCACCTCGTCGACGATCAAGAGCACGCCGTGGCGGTCGCATAGCGCCCGCACGCCGGCGAGCCAGCCCTTGGGCGGCACGACGATGCCGGCCTCGCCCTGGATCGGCTCGACCAGGACGGCCGCGGTGTCGGGCGTGATCGCGCGCTCCATCGCGGCGAGGTCGCCGAAGGGAACCGGGCGGAAGCCAGGCGGGAACGGCCCGAAGCCGTCGCGATAGGAAGGCTCCGACGAGAAGCCCACGATGGTGGTGGTGCGGCCATGGAAGTTCCCTTGCGCCACGATGATCTCGGCGCGGTCGCGGCGCACGCCCTTGACGCGATAGCCCCATCGGCGCGCGGCTTTGACGGCGGTCTCGACCGCTTCTGCGCCGGTGTTCATTGGCAGCGCGGCATCAAACCCGCTGACGCGGCAGAGTTCCTCGAGAAACGGCCCGAGCCGGTCGCTGTAGTAGGCACGCGACGGAACCGCCAGGCGCTTCGCCTGCGCGGTCAGCGCCGCCAGGATGCGCGGATGGGCGTGACCGAGGCTGACCGCCGAGTAGGCGCTCATCATGTCGACATAGCGTCGCCCGTCGGCGTCCCACAGATGGGAGCCTTCGCCGCGCGTCAGCACCACCGGCAGCGGCGCGTAGTTGTGCGCGCTAACACGATTTTCCAGTGCGATGAAATCCATGGCCTCACTCCAGGGCGAGAAATGGTTGCCTTCTTCGGCAGCGCAAGTGTGCCGGAAAACTGCAACCGGTTTCGTCGAAGTGCTGCATGCGCACGGCCGTTTCGGCGGTCGGTCAAACGCATAACGGCGGAATCGGCGGTGATGAAAAGCATGGCGCGAGAAATGCCCGGAACCATCGCGTGTCGGGTGTTGTTCTAAAAAAATGCCGTGGCGACGATCGCCCGAGACCGACCAATAATGGCGCACGACAAGCTAGACGCTGCGAGCGAGCTGACGACGCCAACATTGGCCCCAGATGAAAAATCCTGCAGGAGTTCCCAATGGCCGAAGTTCCCCACCCCGATACGCCGCGCGCTCGCGGCG
>DAIUEP010000128.1:0-14380 GCA_036845065.1 Xanthobacteraceae bacterium
TCATCGGGGCTGAAGTCGGTGCGGGCATGCAGCGTGCAGCGGTTGTCCCACATCAAGATGTCGCCCACGCGCCAAACATGCTCATAGATGAACTGCGGCTGCTCCTGGTGATCGAACAGGAAATTGAGCAGTTCCTCGCTCTCCTGTGGCGGCAATCCTTCGATCTTCCGCGTCATCAGGCGGTTGACGTAGAGCGCCTTGCGGCCCGTCGCCGGATGCGTGCGGACCGCCGGATGCCAGTACGAGGGGGCGCCTTCGGGCACCTCGGCACCGCGAATGGTGGCAGCGGAATCATAGTCGTAGGCATTGAGCGCGCGGCGGCCCTCAAGGCGGCGCTTGATGTCGTCTGGCAGCGTCTCATAGGCCATGTAGGCGTTGGCGAACAGCGTGTTGCCGCCCTTGCTCGGCACCTCGATGGCATAAAGCATCGACGCCTTGGCGGGCAGCTCCTGGTGGCACTGGTCGGTGTGAAACTGCATCTCGCCGTCCGGCAGCGCGCCGATCGGCTTGCCGTCTTCGCGGATGTTGGAAATGAGCATCACGGCCGGATGCTTTTGCAGGAACTGCGGCGTGTGGATCTTGGCCGGCGGTCCGAAGCGCTCCGCAAAACGGACCTGGTCGTCCTCGGTCAGCTTCTGGTTGCGCAGCAGGATCACGAGGTGCTGGTGCCAGGCATCGAGCATCTGCCGGGCGCAGACATCGTCGATCTCCTCGCGCAGATCGACCCCGATGATCTGAGCGCCGAGCGCCGGCGACAAGGCCTGCACGCCGATGACGCGTTGCGCCTGCTTCACGCCAGGGTCGAGAGACCGCTGCGACGCCATCCTGATGCGCTCCTTGGTGGCCGCAATGGCCGGGCTTGCCCCGATTATATGGCCGGGCCAGAGGCGATCAATCGGCCGCAGGCGTTGCCAGTCCAGCCAACAGGGGCATGACGTCGCGGGCAAACAGCTCGACCGATCGCCGGATCTCGACCTCAGTGAGATCGCCGAAGGCAAACTGGCAGACGCAGTAGTTGCTTCCCGTCTCGGCGAGCTCCCGGCGCAGGAAAGCCGCGACCGCCGCAGGCGCGCCCGCCACGCCCTGTCTGGCATCGGCAAGCCCCTCAAAGGTGGCGGGACGGGGATGAGCATTGAGGCGCCCATGCTTGCGGTGCAGGAAGGTGAAGCTGTCGTGCCAGCGCGGATAGGCCCGGCGAGCGATCGCGAGCGCCTCGGCGTCGGTGTTTGCCACGACAATGAAGCGACCGAGCCCCATCAACGGAAGCGGCTTCGTGCCCCAGGCCTCGCGCCAGGCCGCCCGAAAGCTGTCGAACGAGGCGCGGGTCGCCCCGGCCGGGTCGAGGCTGACCACCTGCAGGCCCTTGCGGGCGGCGCGGGCCGCGCTCTCCGGTGCATGCACGCCATACCACACCGGCGGATGCGGCTTCTGACAGGGCGCAAGCTCCATAGGGACGTTGTCGAACCGGAAGAACTGGCCGTTGAAGGTCAGGCTGCGCGACGTGAGACCCTGCAGGATGAGCTCAAGCGCCTCCGCGTAGACCGCCTGCGCGTCCTCCGGCTTCTGACCGTAATAGATAAGCTCGGCCGGAACCGAGCCGCGCCCGAACCCGATCTCGAGCCGGCCGCCGCTCATCTGGTCGAGCATGCAGATCTCTTCGATCATCCGCAGCGGATGATAGAGCGGCAGCGCGTAGACCAGCGGCCCGAAGCGCAGGCGCCTCGTGCGCTGCGCGACGGCGGCCAGGAACACGCTGGGGCTCGCCGCCATGCCGAGCGGCGTCGAGTGATGCTCTGCGATGTGATAGGCGTAAAATCCGAGCCGGTCATAGGTCTCGGCGATCGCGAGACGGGACTCGTAGTAGTCGCGCAACGGCAAATCGTTGCGGTCGAGATGGTCGAAAACGCCGAATTCCATCCGTAGTGGCTCGACCGTGGGGCGCGAATTCACTCGAAGCTCTGCCACGATCACGCCCTCCCCCGCAAGCGGGAGAGGGCGGCAGCACGTCGTGCGGTCATGTAAACCGCGCCGCTCGATACTCGATCAGGGCTCGAGCGTTCCGATATAGGCCGCGACCGCGATCATGTCGTCGAGCGTCATCTTGTCGACCACCGGCTTCATGAGCGGGACCCAGGTGCCCGTGCGGGCTCCGGTCTGCATGTCGTTAAGCTGGCGCACCACATAGAGCAGGTCGCGGTTGGCAATCGGCGGTATCTCGCCAAGGCCCCTCAGGTCCGGGCCATGGCAGACCGCGCACGGCACCGTCTTGCCACCGCCGCCGGTCTTGACCAGATCCTCGCCCTTCTTGATCGAGCCCGGCGGGACGTAGTGGTTGAAGCCATGGCGTGGGTTGCGCGCTTCGGCCGCGTCCTCATCCTGCGGCACGGTGATGATGCGCGAGCCGATCGGCTCCATGCCGGCTTCCGCGCCCTTGCTGACGAAGCGCATGGCGCCGGCTCCGACATAGGTCTTGGGCACCTCGGCCGCTTCGATCACTTTGACGTAGCCCTTCAGCGGCTTGATTTTGGCGAAGTATTCGGCCGCCGACTTCATATCCTCTTCATTCATGCCCTTGGTGATGTCGATCATGGCGCCGGCGCGGCCGCCTTTCCGGCGACCTTCCTTGAAGTCCTGCAGGGTGCGGATGAAGTAGGACGCCGGCAGGCCGGCGATGCCGGCTGATTCCGGATGGCCGTCGCCGGTCGTGAGATGGCAGAGCGAGCAGGCGCGCGGCTCAGGCTGACGCCCATTCGCGACGACCGGAGGCATCGGCGGGTGATCGCCCGGGAACCAGTCGGGCGGGCCAAACGGGTTGTTGACCTCGACCTCGTTGTATTTCTTGTCGCTGCCCGGCTGCGTGATGATCTTGTTGGGGTCTCGCTTCGGCGCCCCCTTCGGGGCAACCGGGTACGCCCAGGGCGTGTTCTCCGCCGCAAACAGCATCGGCGGAACAGCGACGATCGCGGGGCCCAAAACAAGCGCCGCGGCGCAAACGATATACTTCATTGAATCCTCCCAACTGATTTTCGCGCACGTAAGCGGAGCATGAGCCTGAGGCACCACCCCTGACACAGTCTATAAACCCTCTAATTGGGGAACAAGCGGCTTGATGGTCGATCCGGGTCTACGTCTGTCCGGTCTCGTTCGAGTACAACCTGATGGTTCTGGGGTAGCTTGCGCTCACGCCTCGCTGGGGGTAGGTGCATCCGCGAGCCTACGAGCAGAGAAAATCGACATGCCGGCAATTCGAAAGGCGACAGCCGCGTGGGCCGCGCTTGCGGGACTGGCCGGCGTTGTGATCGCCTCCCCGCCTGCCGCCGCGCAGGCCGATTTCTACAAGGGCAAGACCATCGAGCTCACCGTCTCGACCGGCGTCGGCGGCGGCCTCGACGCGAACGCGCGCGTGGTCGCGCGCCACCTCGCCAATCATATTCCCGGCCAGCCCACGATCGTGGTGAAGAACATGCCAGGCGCCGGCCACATCCGGGCCGCGAACTATGTGTTCACCCAGGCCCCCAAGGACGGCACCACCATCGCCACCTTCATTCCGATTTTCGTGATGGCGCAGGTGATCGAGCGCAGCCGCAGCATCCAGTTCAACTCGGCGCAATTCAACTGGCTGGCCTCGACCTCGTCAAGCAACGGCACGGTCTATGTGTGGCACACCTCGGGCATCAGATCGGTCGAGGACGCCACCAGGCGCGTGGTCGTCATGGGCGGAACCGGCGCGGGCTCCTACACCATCATCTATCCGACCGTCATGAACAGTCTGATCGGCACCCGGTTCAAGCTCGTCACCGGCTATGCGAGCGCCGCCGAGGTCGGGCTCGCGCTCGAGCGCGGCGAGATCGAAGGCCGCGCCGGCAACAACTTCAACAGCCTCAAGGCCGAGAACGGCGAGTGGCTGCGCACCAACAAGATCAACCTGATCGCGCAAATCGGGCTTGCGCGCGATGCCGAGTTCCCGCAGGTCCCGTTGCTGACCGACTTCGCCAAGAGCGAGGATGACCGCCAAATCCTGCGGCTGTTTTCGACCGACGTCGTGATCGGCCGCCCATTCGTCACGTCGCCTGGCGTGCCGGCCGAGCGCGTGGCGCTCCTGCGCCGCGCCTTCGACGCGATGATGAAGGACCCCGCCTACCTCGATGACTCGAAGAAAGCCAGCCTGGACGTGGCGCCCACCGACGGCGTCACCATCCAGAAGATCGTCGCCGATCTGGTCGGCACGCCCGACAACATCATCGCCAAAGCCAAGCTTGCCATGGAACCCAAGGACCTCACCGAGCGCCCACGATGAAGAAATTGCATCTCACGATCGCGACCGAAGACTACGATCACTTCCGCGATTTCCGCAGCGGCGCCGTGCAGGCGGAAGGCATCGAGCACACCTGGCTGATGCCCGAGTTGCACGAAATCTTTGCGCGCTTCACCTTCAATCGCGAATGGGACGTGTCGGAGCTATCGTTCGCGAAGTTCTCCACTCAGGTGACTCGCAAGGAGCCTGACATCATCGCACTCCCGATCGTCTGCTCGCGGCACTTCCGCTTCTCGGCCTTCTACGTGAACAAGAACAGCAAGATCAAAACGCCCGAGGACCTCAAGGGCAAGTCGATCGGCTCACCCGAATGGGCGCACACGGCCGCTGTCTACATGCGCGGCTGGCTCAACGACGAGCACGGCGTCAAGCTGACCGACGTGCATTGGTACCAGGCCGGCACCAACGAGCCCGGGCGCACCGAGAAGGTCGAGCTCTCCTTGCCGAAAGGCGTCAAGCTCACGCGCCGGGACGACACCACGCTAAGCGACATGCTGGCCAAGGGTGAGATCGACTGCGCGCTGGTGGCACGGCCGCCCGACTGCTTCGTCAAAGGGCACCCCGACGTCGTGCGCCTGTTTCCCGACTATCTGGAGATGGAAGAGAAATACTACGCGCGCACCAAGGTCTGGCCTATCATGCACGTGATCGCGATGAAGCGCTCGATCCTCGACCAGTATCCGTGGGTCGCGGGCAGTCTCTACAACGCCTTCAACCTGTCCAAGAACCGGGCGCATGAGCGGATGTTCGAGCAGTCGGTGTCACGCTATCCGCTGCCGTGGCTCACCACCTATGCGCGCCGCATGCGCGACCTGTTCGATGGCGATCCGTTCCCGTTCGGGATCGAGGAGAACCGGGCGACCTTCGAGCAGTTCCTGCGCTACACCTACGAGCAAGGGATCGCCCACCGGCACGCCAAGGTGGAGGAGATTTTCCCGCAGGGCATGATGGTCGAGGTGCATACCTAGTGCCGCCGATTTGAAGTTCCTACGCCAATTGCGGAAGGCAAATTCAAACTGACGAGCTTGCGCACAGATCGGTACGTGTGCGCACGAAGACGCATCATTCCGCCCTACCAACGTGCGCAATGACGAACGCACTCTCCACGTCATGGCCGGGCTTGTCCCGGCCATCCACGTCTTTGATTCGACTCGTGAATTAAGACGTGGATGCCCGCGACAAGCGCGGGCATGACGAGTCAAACATTGTGCGCGTTGGTATAACAGCGCCTGGGAAAAGCACGACCGCGGATCCCGACGGTCATGCCGTTCGGGCTGTCATTTTCCGCTTTGACTGAATGGATACGTCCTGCGCGAGAGTCTCCGCGCGGTGCACGTTGTCGCTGGCGGTCTTGTAATCGCCATCGGCGAGAGCCAGCGTGCGCGCGTACACCCTACAATCGGTGATTTTTCCCGAGAATGGTACCTCGTTATCAGGAGCCTTGCCGTGTTTTCACAGATCGAAGCGCTTTTCGCGTCTCCGACACCGCTTGCGTCGCTTGTTTCGGGCCTCCTCATCCTCGCGTTGCTCGCCACACTCTATTTACTGTTTGACTGGATCAGGGGTCGCCCCGATACGACTAAAGCGTCTGTCCTCGACAGTGTCATCGACGGCCTGCGCGCTTTGGATCGTGCGCTTGTGCATGCAGGCTCGTGGCTTGTCGGCACCCGCATTGCGGAACCGTGGCTTCGATCCAACATCCTTGTCGTGATTTTTTCCGGCTTTGCCCTGGCCGGTGCGCTCGCCCCATGGCCGTGGGGCCTCGTCGCCATTGCGGTCGGTGTCTTCGCAATCTTCATCGTCTTCCGCCATTGGTCGCGCGATGAGGACGAGGTCTTTGCCGAGATCCCGTATGTCGAGAAGGGCATCAAGATTCGCGGCGACCTTTCGGCGGAGGTCATGCTCGCCTGCGGCTTTCTGCTGGTCTTCGCACCGGTGGCCTTTTCGCATCTCCAGGCCCACGGCTACGGGTTTGAGCTCGCGCCTGACGCGGGACCGTTCACGTTCATGATCTACAGCGTAATCGAGATGCTCAAGGCGGCGGCCCTGGTCGAGCACTCCGATCTGTTCGGCGATCGGATCGGCTACGAGGACATCACCGGGATCACGAATCCGTCGGCCACCGCCAAATGGGCGGTCCTGGCCTACCGGCTTTCGCTCGACCTGCTCATTCTCGCCGCCCTGAAGCGCTTGCTCGACATTGCCCGGCGAAGGACGGAGGGCCTTGATCTGCGCCACATCGAGGAGGCGCTCCGTGATCCGGACGTAGCGGTCCAGAAGCAGGCGGTCGCAGAGCTCAAGACCCTGGCGCTCACGGGGCGCAGCAACGCGGAGGTCATGCTCCAGCGCATTCTTTATCCTTCCAAGTCCGACGGCTGGAGCTTCCGCGCCGAGGTGCGCGTCGCGGCCGCCAATGCGCTCTGGAGCTACGCCGAGCGGCGCGGAAGCACCGGTGCGCTCTATACGGCGATCGAAGGCTATCGCCATCTCCTCGGCAATGAGGTAACCCGCGCCGAGATGCCGACCCAATGGGCCATGACCCAGAACGACTTCGGCAATGCGCTGCAGACCCTTGCCGAGCGCGAGGGCAGCCCGACGCGACTGGCGGAAGCGGTTGGCGCCTTCCGCGCGGCGCTCGAGGTCTATACCCGCGAGGCGATGCCGGCCCAATGGGCGACGACCCAGAACAACCTAAGCATTGCGCTCCTGACCCTGGGTGAGCGCGAGGGGAACGCGGATCGGCTCACGGAAGCGGTTACTGCCTGCCGCGCAGCGCTCGAGGTCAATACCCGCGCGGAGACGCCTGTCCAATGGGCGGTGACGCAGAACAACCTCGGCATTGCGCTGCAGGCCCTTGGCGAGCGCGAGGGCAGCCCGGAACGGCTGGCGGAAGCGGTCGCCGCGTTTCGTGCGGCGCTCGAGGTCAGGACCCGCGCCGCGATGCCCACGCAATGGGCGACGACCCAGAACAACCTCGGCGCCGCGCTGCAGACCCTTGGCGAGCGCGAGCGCAATCCGGAGCGGCTCGCAGAAGCGGTCGCGGTCTATCGCACGGCGCTCGAGGTCACGACCCGCACCGCAATGCCGGCCGACTGGGCCGCGGCCCAGAACAACCTCGGCACCGCGCTTCAAGCTCTTGGCGAGAGCGAAGCCAGCACCGAGCGGCTGGCGGAAGCGATCGCCGCGTTCCGCGCGGCGCTCGAGGTCCGGACCCGCGGCGAGATGCCGATCCTATGGGCCAGGACCCAGAACAACCTTGGCAATGCGCTCGCAGAGCTGGGCAGGCGTGAGCGTAACATGACGCGGATGGCGGAGGCGGTGGCCGCCTATCGCGCGGCGCTGCAGGTGTTCGAGGAGATCCACGCCACCTCCTACATCGAGACGACGCGCCGCAATCTCACCCGCGCCGAGGCTTATATGGCAGGAGGCCGGGAGAAGCAGGCTGCGAGTGCTTGACGGCTGGTCAGATCTGGGTCGAGGCGCAACGGAGCCGCTTGTGCCGTTCGACGCACGGAATTGACCCAAGTCAATGCTCCACCGTTATGCGCCGCCGATGTTTATTTGAAAGGCCATGATGGAGCGCGATCATGATCGATCACAGTCGACGATCGCTCATAGCCGTCCTCACGGCAATTGCATTGACGTCGTTCTTGACGAACCCCGCGCTGACACAACACGCCAACCATGATGTGACGCTGCGCGCCATCATGCAGGAGCTCGGAGCAGAGTACTTGCGGCTCACCAACGCGCTGCTCATGGAGGACTTCAAGGACCTCGAAGCATCGGCCAAGGCCATCGGGGGCCATCCTCTGCCGAACGAGATCGCTGCTGCGATAAAGAGCAAGCTTGGCAGGAGCTTCTCGGCCTTTGAGACAATCGACAACCAGAGTCATCAGGCGGCGGCTGACCTTGCCAGGCGGGCAGCAGCCAAGGATATCTCGGGATCGGCACGAGCGTTTGGCCGCCTGGCGGAGAGCTGCGTGAGTTGCCACAAGCAGTTCCGTTCAACGCTGCGACCGCTATCCGACAAATGAGTGAAACGACATCTGCTCGTCCCCGCTGGGCCGTGGTGGCAGCTCTTGTGGCGGCAGGCTTCGGCGTTGTTACCGTGCTTGTCGGCGGACAAACGCTGTTTGGCAGCGCCGCCGAGGCCGCCGGCAACATTGTTCCCTTCGTTCTCTGGTTCAATTTCATGGCCGGGTTCGCATATATTATCGCAGCCTACGGCATGTTCCGCTGGACACGTTGGGCGGCGCTAATGTCGGCAATGATCGCAGTGACAACAGTCGCGGTGTTCGCCGCATTCGGGGTTCACGTTCTCCTTGGTGGCGCTTTCGAGATGAGAACGGTCGGCGCAATGACCATTCGCAGCCTGACATGGATCGTGATCGCGGTTGCAACCTTGCGCACCATTGGTGTTTCTCGCACGCAATAAGCAGGCCGCGATCAGATTCCAGCGGTCCTTTGCACTCGCGATTTTGACAAGACGAGCCCCAAGAGTACTATTGTTTGAAGTATTAATGGACCTGCTGGCAAATCCTCGGGGGCCGGAGAAGATCGAATGACACTAGCCCGGCTTGGCCTTCTAGGCGCCATCGCAGCGGCAGCCGCAACTCTGGCGCTCGAGCCCGCCGGAGCCCAGGATTCCGTCGCGCAATTCTATCGCGGCAAGCAGATCAACCTCTTCATCGGCTCGACCGCAGGCGGCGGCTACGACGCCTACGCCCGGCTCCTGGCGCGCAAGTTCTCGAGCTACATCCCAGGCAATCCGGCGATCGTGCCGCAGAACATGCCGGGCGCCGGCAGCAACAAGCTCGCGGGCTACATGTACGCGGTGGCGCCCAAGGACGGCACCGCGATCGGAGCGATCTTCTCGGGCGCCATCGTGCAGCCGCTGTTCGGCGACCCGGTGCAGCACGATCCGAGCAAGTTCATCTATGTCGGCAACGCCAATATCGAGGTGTTCCTCTGCCTCGCCCGCACCGACGCGCCGGTGAAGTCATTCAAGGAGGCGCTGGAGAAGGAGCTCATTATCGGCGCCTCCAACGAGGGCGGCTCGACCCGCGACTTCGCCGCCATGCTCAACAATATCCTGGGCGCCAAGCTGCGGATCGTGACCGGCTATCCGGGCAGCAACGAGATCGTGCTGGCGATCGAGCGCAACGAGGTGCAGGGCGCCTGCGGGGTCGGCTGGTCGAGCGTCGCCCAGCAGCGCGCGCGCTTGCTCGACAGCGGGCTCGCCAGGGTCATCGCCCAGTTGGCCAGCCGCGGCCACCGCGACATGAACGAGATGGGCGTGCCGGTCGCCATCGACTTCGCCAAGACCGACGACGACCGCAGGGTGATGGACCTGATCTACAGCCAGCTGATGTTCGGCCGCCCATTCGTGCTGCCGCCGGGCGTTCCGGCCGACCGCGTCGCGGCGCTGCGCAAGGCGTTCACGGACACCTTCCGCGACCGCGACGTCATCGCGGAAGCGGCCCGCATGAAGCTCGACATCGATGCGCTCTCGGGTGACGAGGTGCAGGCCGAGGTCGCCAAGGCGTTCGCGACGCCGACCAGCATCGTCGAGCGCGCGAAGCAGGCGATGATCTACAGGTCACGGTAGCGAGGCGCGATCCGGTTTGACGCCGTCACCCAGCCCGAGCGCTTCCGCAATCACGCGGAACACTTCCGTATTGTCCATCTGGCCACGCACGCGGTCGCTGCCCGGACCGGTGGCGGTGAGGATCACGTCCTCGCCCGAATGGACGTCGGAATTGATCATCGCCGGAAGGTTGCCGCCGCGCAGCTGTGCGCCCGGCAAGTCCTTGTAGCGCGGGTTGGCGACGAACGTGTCGGGCTTGTCGCCCGTCACCGTCGGCTCATTCGGCCCGTCGAGCTTTGGCCGGTAGGTCTCGTAGTGATCGGGCAAGCTCGCCGAGAACATTCCAAGGCGCCGGCTGACGTCGACGCGCGCCGGATAGCCCTCGGCATCGGGCGCCGGATAGTTCGGAAAGCCGGCTTGTCCATAGGTGCCCACGCGCTCGCGCAGCGGCACGTTGGGGACAGTCGTCATGTCGTCGTTGATGGTGCCGATCAGGCCGACCGGGTGATTGTGGTCGGCCACGACCATGATGAGCGTGTCATCGCCGCGTGCGCTCGCCCAGTCGCGCGCGAGCTTGACCGCGTTATCGAGCATGATCGTGTCGTAGACCGCACGCTCCATGTCGAGAGCATGGGTGTATTTGTCGATCAAGCCGGATTCGACCATCAGGAAGAAGCCAGCCTCGTTGCGCGAGAGCATGGAGAGCGCGGCACTCACCTGCTCGGTCAGGTCGGGCTGCTCGGGGAAACGCCGCACCGTTCCGCCCTTGAGGAATTTGCGGTCGAGCACGCCATCCATGTTGCCGAGATTGAAGAGACCGAGCAGCTTTCTGGTGACGGGCATGGCGGCCGCGGACTTCAGCTCCCCTGCGGTCGTTGCATACGAATAGCCGGCGTCGCGGAAGCGCGCGACGAAGTCCGCCTCGTCCTTGCGCTTGGAGTCCTTTGCCGACCGCGGCAGGAAGTTCGCCAAGCCACCGCCCAGGACGACATCAGGCTTCGCGTTAAAGATATGATCGACGATGCGGTCGTACTCGGCGCGGCGCCGCGTGTGGGCGACCATGGCGGCAGGCGTCGCGTCCTCGATCTCGGTATTGGTGACTATTCCCACCGCCATCGCGTGGCGGCGCTGCACCAGGCTGGTGATGTTCTCGACCCTCGGATCGTCGAACGGATCGCTGGTGCGGTCGGCATAGACGCCCAGCGCGTTGACGGCCGACTTGTGGCCGGTGGCATAGGCACTGGCCGAATTCGCCGAGTCGGTGATGATCGAGTCGCTGCCGGCGGTCGCGACCATCGCCATGTGCGGCATATCGTCGATCGCAAGCTTGCCGCGGGCCTTGCCCTCGGCGATCCCCTTGGACAGGAGCCTCGCGGCCACACGATGCGCCGGCGCCATGCCGTCGCCGATGAATAGAATCACGTTCTTGGCCTTGCGCGGCCCGGTGGCATAAACCGTCCAGGCGATCTCGCGCGCCAGCGTTCCGTCGGTCGCCCGAACCTTGTAGTCGCCCGGCTGCGACAGCGTCACATCACGCAAGATCAGCGCCGACTGTTCCTTGCCGTCCTCGCGCTCGATGAACACCGCGGACCTGCCAAAGACCTTCTGGTGATCCTCGCCATTCAGGGTCAACGAGATTTTGGCCGAATCGGCGAGCCCCGGGAACTCAACTTTGAAGTCGAACCGGGAGCCGACCAGAATGTCGGCGCGGTCGATCGGATAGATGGTCTGCGCCTGGCAAAGCGGAACGGCGACGGCAACCGCCGCAAAGGCGGTGGCTGCAGCTAGGACTCTGCGCATGGGGACCTCCATGGGGGCGATTGACGGCAGCCTATGGACCTCATGTGACAGCCGTGTTGCAGCCAGCCGACACGCCGTTTTTTGTCCCGCTCATCCGCCGATTGCCGCGGTCCGACCCGACCAATGCTCGGTGCTCGGCTCGATCTTGGTCGACCATAGGTTGCGATCGTTGACGTCCTTGAGCGTGACCGTCATCACCTCGGTGGCGCCATCGATGGCGACATGGCCGAAGAACTGCAGGCCGAAGCACGGCGCCAGGTCTTCGCCTTGATCCTTGCTGCAGCCCTTCTGGTAGACGGCGCGCGGCCCGAACGTGTTGTCGAGCGTCTGTGGCGGCCAAGTGCCGGCATGAAGCGGGCCGGAGATGAACTCCCAGAACGGCTCGAAGTCCTGGAACACTGCCCGGTTCGGATCGTAGTAGTTCGCCGCGGTGTAGTGCATGTCGGCCGTGAGCCAGACGGTATTGCGGATGCCGGCGTGCTTGATGAAGGCCAACAGATCGGCGATCTCGACCTCGCGGCCGCGCGGCGGGCCATCGCCCTGCCCGATCGCGTCGTGGCTGATCACCCCGATCGGCAGGTCGGCCGCGATCACCTTCCAGGTGGCTCTTGAGTTCATCAGCTCGCGCTTGAGCCAGGCCAACTGGACGGGCCCCAGCAGATGCGCATCGGGCGCATAGGTCGAGAGCTCACGCACATTGCCTCCGCGATAGGAGCGCATGTCGAGCATGAACAGATCGAGCAGGGGCCCGTAGCCGATCTTGCGGTAAACGCGCCCGGCCTCGACCGGCGATTCCCGGATCGGCATGAATTCGCGGAAGGCGCGGCCGCCACGCGCCGCCAGCGTCAGGATGCTCCGCTCGCGATAGCCGTCGCCGCGAACCGGTCCGCCTGGAACCCAGTCGTTGGTGACCTCGTGATCATCCCATAACGCGAAGGTCGGGACCTGGGCATTGAACGCGCGCAGGTTCCGATCGAGCAGATTGTATTTGTAGTTGCCGCGAAACTCCGCGAGCGTCTCCGCGACTTTCGATTTTTCTTCCGTGACGATGTTCGTCCAGACCCGCCCGTCCGGCAGGCGCCGCTGCGCCGGAATCGGACAATCCGCGTAGATGTGATCGCCGCAATGAACAAAGAAGTCCGGCCTGTTGCCCCGCATGGTCGAGTAGGCGCGCATGCCGCCGTGGGTTTCAGAGATACCCCAGCCGCCGCCGGCGGTATCGCCCGACCACGTGAACGACACATCGCGCCGTTCGCTCGGCGCGGTGCGAAAGCGCCCGACCAGCGGCTCGCCCAGGATCGTGGGCGATGCATGATCCTGAAAGCGGATGCGGTAGAAGATGTCTTGTCCGGGCGGCAGCCCCTCGATCAGCGCCTTGGCGGTGAAATCGGTTTCCAGCAGCGCATCGACGAAGGCGCTGTTGCAGAGACTCTTGAAGCTCTCGGTCGTCGCCACCTCGACCAGCATGCGCGACGGCCGATCCGAGCGCGCCCACACGACCCCGGAATCGGTCGATACGTCGCCTGACTGGATGCCGTGGGTAATGACGGGCCGGTCGGCCGCCCGGCTGAGATATGGCTTGGCGATGCCGCCGAGCGCGGTGATCGACAGCGACGATGCAGCGGTTGCCACGAACCGACGACGCGTGAGCAACGCGCTTGATCGAAGAGAATCGGCCATGGGTCCCCCGCCTTTGATTCGCGGAGGACCCTGCGCGCCGATTCTGACAGGGACTCAAAGGTCTTGCGACAGCGGGATGACTCGGACGAAGCAGGACACAAGTTCGCAGCGTCTTGGATGTCCTAAGACAACGTGCCTTCGCGGCTCCTGACCTGGACGTAGAGTTGCTTCGGCGCCTCGGAAAAGTATCGGAGAAGTGCCGGGCACAGCCAGCCTTCCAGGTCCAGGTCCGATGCGTAGTACCAATTTCCGGAGCCATCAGCCCGTCGCCACTCCAAACGAAACTGATGTCCAGGGAACGGCTCGGCTGAAAACAGCAATACGAAGCCCTTTTCCGCGTCGGGAATTGTTGCGACGACACGATCAATCATTGTGTCAGCGCCGGAAACGAACGGCTCTTGCACCAGGCCCACGCGCGGGTCATCAAACACCCACAGGCCGAGATGCTTGTAGGGCGCGATGATATTGATCGCGTTCATTGCTCTATCTGCGTATTTCGCGCGCGCTTGTTTAGGGCTTGCCAGACGTAGCCGCGAAGCGGCGAAGGCTGGTGGGCGCGACAGGGATCGAACCTGTGACCCCCTCCATGTCAAGGAGGTGCTCTTCCGCTGAGCTACGCGCCCGTATCCGGCTGGGGAACCTCATATCGGCTCGCCCGGCACGAGGCAAGATAGGCCTCAAAGGCGTCTTGGCCCGAGTGCCGCCGATTTGAAGTTCCTGCACCACGTGCAGCAAACTTTGTCAGGAACTTCAAATCGAAAAGCGGCACTAGAATCATAGACTTGCTAGTGCCCCTTTGTTTCCGAAGTTCGTGTCTGAGGGTGCTGCAACGACTCACGAACTTCGGAAACGGGGCACTAGGCCGCCAGCATCTTGTGCACTTCGCTGACCAGCTCGCGCAGGTGGACCGGCTTGGACAGGACCTTGGCGTTTTTCGGCGCCTTCGAATCCGAATTGAGCGCGACCGCCGCAAAGCCGGTGATGAACATGATCTTGAT
>DAIUEP010000129.1:0-12484 GCA_036845065.1 Xanthobacteraceae bacterium
CGGCTGCGGGTTTCGCCCCGATACTTTCCTCAGTCTTGTGAAAACCTGATTGCCATTAGCGCCACGGTGTTGGAGGCAGCACGCGAACTTCAATTTGATCAAAGCGTGTCACGTTGTCTTCCTGCGTCCAGAGCGCGATGCGACCATCTTTCATGCGGGTGCGCTCGAAGGCGGTGAACAGCACCTTGTGGTCGAGCGACACCGTGAAGTGATCGTCATTGATCGTGACCGCCAACGTGTGCCAGCGATCCGCCATCACGCTGGCCTCCGCGCCATCCACCCGCGTTGGCTTGCCGCCCGAGAACAAGAGAAGGTCGACGCGATGTTCGAACGCATTCGCGCTCACGGCGTAGTAGCTGTCCGGACTGCGCACGCCGACGGCAAATCCGGCGGTTTGCAAGGGACCCGCGACGATCTTCAAGCGAATCCTGACTTCGACGTTTTCTGCTGGGAGCGGCTGATAGATCGCCAGCGGAAACCGATCCTCCTGTGTGTCGGTGCTGACGTGCTCGATGGCCAATCCGTCGACGGCCGTCGGGTCGCGCACCACCGCCCATTGTCCCAGATCGCCTTGGCCGGTCCGTTGAAAGTCGAAATCGGCTGGTGGCGCTCCAATGCGGGTGCTTGAAATATCGATTGTCGTCGTGCGCTCCGCAGCCGCGGCCGCCGAAATCCCGAGCGCGATCGATGCGGCCAAACCAGTGATAGCAGCGCGCATGTCTCCAGCGACGCGCATGGCGACACTGCGCGCGTCACGGCGTAGGCCGGGGCTATCGGTTGCGCGAAGCTCTACCATGAACAACTCATCCGATCCGCTTGTTGTTGTTCCTGCGCAGGCGTGGGTTCGTGACGATGGAGGCCCCGCGCTGAGCGGGCAGTGCGCGCCCGGCCAACCCTCCATGATCCAACGCTCGATGGGCGGCAGGCCGTTGCCGGCTGATTGCGGCCGCCGTTGCTCACGCCTGCGGACGCGCCTCAGTGCGTGGCGGCGGCGGCCAGGGCCAATCGATGGACTGATCGGGTGAAGAATTCCGTCCATGCGCAACCTGTCCCGCCAAAGCAGGTGTTGCGCAGAGCTTGGACGGCAAGCCGTCTGGCGGGGAGCCTGCGTGTCCCCGTACCGAATGCTGACAAGCTATGTCATCCAATCCCTGAGGCCGCAATAGGTTCCGGCGCGTTCCAATAGGACGCAGCGGCCCCAGGTAGCAGGCTACGCGTTCGGCTGCGCCACTGCGCGCGTCACTGCATCACCCGCTCGCGCGGGAACGTCACCTCGACCAGCGTGCCGGCGCCGGGTCTGCTCTCGATGCGCAGGCTGGCGCCGTTCGCCTCCGCCAGCGCCTTGGAGAGTGGCAAGCCGATGCCGCTGCCGCCGGAGCGCGTCGACACCCGCTGGAACGGCTCGAGCGCGGCCGCAAGCTCGTCTTCGCGGATGCCGACGCCGGTGTCGCGCACGCGCAGGATCACGGCGCCGGTCTCCGCGCGCGCGGTCGAGACGATGACCTGGCCTCCGGCGCCGGTGAATTTGATCGAGTTCGCGACCAAATTGAGCACGATCTGCCGCAGCGAGCGCGCATCCGCGGTCACCTCCGGCAGCCGCGGCGCCAGCGAGGTGCGCACGATGATGCCCTCGCGGTTGGCCTGCGGCTGCATCAGCGCGACGCATTGCTCGACCAGCTCGTTGAGCGCGACGCCCACGAACGCGAGCTCGAGCCGTCCGGATTCGATCTTGGAGAGATCGAGCAGATCATTGACCAGCGACATGATGTGCCCGCCGGATGCATGAATGTCCTTGAGGTATTGCCGGTAGCGGTCGTTGCCGATGGCGCCGAAACGCTCGTCGATCATGAGCTCGGAGAAGCCGATGATGGCATTGAGCGGGTTGCGCAGCTCGTGGCTGATCTTGGCGAGGAATTCGGACTTGGCGGAGGACTGCTTCTCGGCCTGCCGGCGCGCCGCAACGAGCTCCGCCTCGCCCTTCCGCCATGGCGAGAGATCCTGCAACAGCGCGCAGAGTCGATCGGTGCCGAGCCGCCTGATCGTCATCGACAACGCGAGCAGCGTGTCCTGACGCGTGCGCCCGGTGACCTCGAGCGCGCCTTCGTCCGGCTTGGCGAGGTGGCCGAGCGCGATCTGAGCGCTCGCGGGCGCGAACAAGTCGGCAAAGGGCGCTCCAACGAGCGTATCGGCGCCGAACAGCGCGTCGGCACGGCGGTTCGAGGACGCGATGCGCAGCTCACCGTCGAGCACGACGATTGCGTCGCTCGCCATATCCAGGATCGCGCGCAGCTCGGTGATCTCGGTCCGCGCCTCCATGAGCGCCGGGCTCTCGCCGGTGGGCGCGGCAGGGACCGACGCCGGCACCGGCGTGGTGATCAGCGCGAAGGCCTTGTCGCCCTCCCATGGCACCGAGAACAGCCGGCCGGCCACCGGGATGCTCTCGCCCTGACTGCTGGTGATGGTGAAGGGCGCTTCACCCGGCTCGACCGCGCCGGAGCCGATCAGCAGGCTTTCGATGCCGCCCGCCCGCGCCAGCGCCGCAACCGACCCATAGCCCGTCCAGCGCAGAAACAAACGGTTGGCATAAACCAGCTCGTTGAGCCGATAGATCAACACGCCGACCGGCAGGCGATCGAGGACCGGGCCGATGGCGCGTGCGGTCGCCGACGGCTCCGCCTCGGGTTCGGGGGTAGCGGCCGGGCCGCGGCAATCCGAGGTGACGCCCTGATCGGTCGCGGCGGCGGCGATTTCCGGCGCGGCGCGTTGCACCGCTGGCGGCGGAGGCGCGGTCTTTTCCGTGGCGGCGACGCGGCGCGCCAGCGCATTGAGGCGTGCGAGGTCGCGGCAGATGCCGAAGCCGCGATAGCCGCGGAAGCGCCGCTCGCGATCGAATACCGGCAGGCCCGACATCTCGACCGAGAGTCGCGTGCCATCGCGGTCAACCGGCCAGGCGATCGCGAGCCCGCTCCAGGTGTCGCGGGTCGCGAGCGCCCGCGCCATCTGCCCGTCCGGGTCGAGGCCAAGCGTCGCGGAAAGCTCCTCCCAGCTGCGCCCGAGCAGCGCGTGCGCGCCGGCGAGCACTGTAAATTCCTCGGAGTCGAGGGTGAAGCGCCCATCGGTGTCGATCTGCCAGACGAACCGCAATGGCTGGCGGCGCTCCGCCGGAGCCGGCGCTGCGCCGAAGGTTGCGAAAAGAACCGGCCCCGCTCGATCGATGCTGAGCTTGCCCGCCGCCGTTTTGCCCGCCGCATGGCTGTCGGCCCTGGCGGCCAGCGCTTCGGCGCCAAGGGTTTCGGCGCCGAGCGCTGCGAGCGTGCGCGCGCCGGCGAGGTGCGCCTGCGCCGCCGCGGTCGCGTGGATGAGCGTGCCGTCGGTCGCAACGGCCGCCACCGGCGCATCGGTGTCGGCGAGCAAGTACGCGACCCGCTCGGCGAGCGCGAGCTCGGGCCCGGCATGCTCGGTCGCCGCGATCAGGATCGCGTCTGCGCCGTCGGCGAGCTTGATGCGCGCGCAGCGGCAGATCAGCGTCCGGTCGAGGCCGACCCCAAATCCGCGCAAGCGCTCGAACCCGTTCGAGCCATCAGCGGGCAGGGTGGTGGACAGCCTCGCGACCTGCGCGGCCACATCGCTCGCCTCGAAGCGACACGCCGCAAGTGCGGCAGGTGTCTCCGCGCCGAAAATCGCCGCGCCGTTCGCGTTGGCCCAGAGAATCCGCGTGCCGTCAAGCGTCCACGCCCAGGCCGGCAACGGCTCGAGCGCCAGCGGCGCCAGACAGGGATCGCGCAGCCAGACCAGCCACGAAAAGGCTTCGCTCATCAGGTGCCCGTCCACGCCCGCGCCCGGGAATCACAGCTCTCGTGCCGGATGTGTAGTGCCGCCGATTTGAAGTTCCTACAACTGTTGCGGCGATGGTGGGGTGTCGCGGTCGCCGGAATGTCCCAGCATCCCTTCCTGGTACCAAGGCAGCCCTGGAACTTGCATTTCTGCTGGCATGGTTAAGAATTTGTGCAATGCAATATTTTCTATTGCATTGCACTATAGGCAGTGTTATATGGCTTGTATGCCATTCAGGCCGGTCTCTATGGTGTGTTGCACCCAAGCCGGCCCGTAACAGGCTCGGACCCCTGCCGGGCGGCGTGGTCCGCAAATGCCAGTCCTGCCGCCCACCCAGAGGATTATGGTTATGTCCGAGGTCTCGCACCCCAAGACCAAGGCCAAGGCAGCTGCCCCGGCCGCGTCGATGTTCGAATTCCCCAAATTTGAGATGCCCACGTTCGAGGTCCCGCACATGGAAGTGCCGGCGGCCTTTCGCGAATTCGCCGAGAAGAGCGTGTCGCAGGCGAAGGATACCTACGAGCGGATGAAGACCGCGGCCGAGGAGGCGACGGACGTGCTTGAGGGCACCTACGCGACCGCCACCAAGGGCGTCTCGGACTACGGGCTCAAGATGATCGAGGCGGTGCGGACCAACACCAACGCCACCTTCGACTTCTACGCGGATTTCGTGAAGGTGAAGTCCTATTCCGAGCTGGTCGAGCTTTCGACCTCGCACGCGCGCAAGCAGTTCGAGACCGTGACGGCGCAGACCAAGGACCTGGCGGCGATCGCCCAGAAGGTCATGACCGAGACGGCCGAGCCGGTGAAGGACAGCGTGACCAAGGCTTTCAAGAAAGTTGGATAAGCGACCGAGCAGTTCGGTCTGGCTTGCGAGCCCGGGTCGCTTGACCTGGGCTCTTTGCATTGTGGCCCTTAAACCGGCCCTCAATCCCCCTCAATCCGGCCGCCCTTGCCAAGAGCGGGGCTTGCTCCTAGGTTCCTGCCGCTCGCTGGGCATCCGCGCCTGAGCCCCTGTGCAGCTGTAGCTCAGATGGTTAGAGCGCCGGTCTGTGGAACCGGAGGTCGGTGGTTCGAAGCCACCCAGCTGTACCATTCCTTCCAGCCTTGACCTTGGTCAATCGCGCCCTGCGCGAAACACGGTCTTTCTAAGCTGACGGGCCGTAGAACGCCCGCGGCAGCGTGCTATTCTGCGGTTACAGGATAGTGGGAATACGCCGGGCCGCAACCTGGCGCATGGAGGGAACACAAGGAGGGAACGCATGTCTCGCAAGCGAACCGAACGCTGGCTCGATGAGCAGGAAGCCGCCGCCGGCAACGGGCTTCTGCATCGGCGCATGTTGCTGACCGGTGGCGCCGCCATGGCGGCCGCCATGACCGGCTACGCGCTGAGTGACGGCGCGGAGGCCGCTCCGCTGCCGGTCGAGCCGTGGATGAAGACGCCGACCGGCGCCGGATTGTCGCCCTACGGCCAGCCCTCCCAGTTCGAAAGCAAGGTGGTGCGCGGCGGCGCGAACCAGCAGGCCGGCGCCCCGCCCGGGCTGGGTTCGATCCGCGCGCCGCTGCACTTGCTCAACGGCACCATCACGCCGAATGGCCTGCACTTCGTGCGGTTGCACTCGGGCGTTCCCGACATCGATCCGGACAAGCACAAGCTTCTGATCCATGGGCTCGTCGATCGCCCGCTGATCTTCACGCTCGATGCGCTGGCGAAATATCCGATGGAGTCGCGCATCTACTTCCTAGAGTGCGGCGGCAACAGCCAGACGCTCTACAACAGGGAGCCGATCAAGGCCGGCGTGACACGCATCCACGGCCAGATCTGCTCGTCCGAGTGGACCGGCGTGCGGGTCTCCACGCTGCTCGAAGAGGCCGGCGTCAAGCCCAGCGGCAAGTGGATCGTCGCGGAGGGCGCCGACGCTTCCGGCATGGCGCGCAGCGTGCCGATGTCCAAGATCATGGATGACGCGCTGATCGCGCTCTACCAGAACGGCGAGCGGCTGCGGCCGGAGAACGGCTATCCGATGCGGCTGTTCCTGCCCGGCTACCAGGGCAACGCCAACGTCAAATATCTGCGCCGCATCAAGGTCACCGAGGGACCGACGCACACCCGTGACGAGACCTCGCGCTACTCGATCCTGCGCGCGGACGGCAAAACGCTGCAGTTCTACCTGGTGATGGACGCGAAGTCGGTCATCACCCAGCCGTCGCCCGAGCTCAAGCTGCAAGGCCCCGGCCTCTACAAGATCACCGGGCTTGCCTGGTCCGGGCGCGGCCGCGGCATTGTGCGTAAGGTCGAGGTCTCCGCCGACGGCGGCAAGAGCTGGGCGGAAGCCGCATTCCAGTCGCAGGTGATGCCGAAAGCGCTGGTCCGCTTCCAGTTGCCGTGGCGCTGGGATGGCCAGCCCGCAATTCTGCAGAGCCGCTGCACCGACGACACCGGCTATGTGCAGTGGACGCGCCAAGCGATGATCGCCGAGCGCGGATTGACCGGCAACTACATGCCCAACTGCATCACCAGCTGGGCGGTCGCCGCGAACGGGGAGGTGAGCCATGTCTATGCGTAAGGTTGTGCTTGCCGCCACGCTGCTGGCCGCCGGTATTGCGACCGCGCTGGCGCAATTCGGCGAGAAGGCGCAGCTCGGCCGGCCCGCCACGCCCGAAGAAGTCGAATCGTGGAGCATCACGGTCGCGCCCGACGGCGTCGGGCTGCCGCACGGTAGCGGCACCGCCAAGCAGGGCGAGGCGGTCTACGCGGCCAAGTGCCAGGCCTGTCACGGCGAAAAGGGCGCGGGCGGCTCCGCGCTGCGGCTTGCCGGCATCAAGGGCACGACCGGCGCGAAGACTACGACGCAGAAGACCATCGGCACGTTCTGGCCCTATGCGACCACGATCTTCGACTACGTCTTCACCTCGATGCCGTACCAGGAGACCAAGTCGCTCACCCACGACGAGACCTACGCGGTGACCGCCTATCTCTTGTTCCTCAACGAGATCATCGGCGAGAATGACGTCGTCGACGCGCAGACGCTGCCCAAGATCAAGATGCCGAACCGCGATTCCTTCATCGAGCACATCAAGGAATGACGTGAAGGAATGAACGTGATTCTTCCCACGTTCCGACCTGTGGCGGTCCCGGATCTGCGGTGCACCACGAGCGCACTCTCGCTCGCCGCATGACATCGGCGATTTTCGTGCGCTCGCGCTGCACCGCGTCCGGGACACAGCTCCTGAGAAAGTTGGGTTAGCGCCTATGCGCGCATGCGGGGATAGGCGCCACGCAAGGCGAAACCGCGTCGTCGCCAGCCATCCGCGCGCCGGGACGCGCGGCCATCGCCGGCGGGGCTACACAGCCCGCGGGACTGGCATCGCGAATTGAAAATGAATACGCTGACTCACCACCCCGCCCCGGCGCGGGGTGGGTTCGTGCAACCATTGCGCGAGATCGCAAGCGGGCGTGACGTCGACGAGATAGGGAATTCGGGAATGCCGCAGCCGGCCGACTGGAAAGTTCCTTCGTCAGTCCAACCCAAGTCGCAGGACTATTCCTACGATCTCGACCGGGCGTTGGCGGCGGTCGTGGCCGTCCATTCCATTGTCCCCTCCGACGCCTTTTCGGCCGAGACGCTGGGCACCGAGCGCGCCGGCAACGGCGTCCTCATCCGCGAGGACGGCGTCGTGCTCACGATCGGCTATCTGATCACCGAGGCCGAGCAGGTCTGGCTCACCTTCAGCGACGGCCGGGTCGCGCCCGGCCATGTGCTGGGCTACGACCAGGAGACCGGGTTCGGGCTGGTGCAGGCGCTGGCGCGCGTCGATCTGCCGGCCTTGTCGCTCGGGCAGTCGAGCGCAGCCGCGGTTGGCGAGCAGGTCGTGGTGGCGGGCGCCGGCGGCCGGCACCACTCCGTGGCGGCGCACATCGCCGCCCGGCAGGAATTCGCCGGCTACTGGGAATACGTGCTCGACGAGGCGATCTTCACCGCCCCGGCGCATCCCAATTGGGGCGGTACCGCCGTGATCGGGCCCAAGGGCGATCTCATCGGCATCGGATCGCTGCAACTCGAGCAGCCGCGCGAGCAGGGCAGCGAGCATCTCAACATGATCGTGCCGATCGATCTGCTCAAGCCGATCCTAGACGATCTGCTCACGCTCGGCCGCCGCAACCGTCCGGCGCGGCCATGGCTCGGGCTCTATGCCACCGAGGTCAATCACCGCGTGGTCGTGGTGGGGCTGTCCAACCGCGGGCCCGCGCGCAAGGCCGATCTGCGCACCGGCGATGTCGTGCTGGAGGTGGGCGGCGCCGAGGTGAAGGATCTCGCCGGGCTGTTCCGGCGCATCTGGTCTTTGGGCCATGCGGGTGTCGAAGTGCCGATGAAGATTTTTCGCGATGGACGCACCATGGAGTTGCGGGTGCCGTCCGCGGATCGCAACCGGTTCTTGAAGGGCCCGCGGCTGCACTGACGCTGCACTGATCGATATAATGTCCGCCGGAACGGCGGAACAAGCGCCGCAGGAACGCGGGCAATTGGGGAGGATCAAGTCATGGCGTTGCCCAACGTCCCGCACCAGACCGGTCGGGTGAACTCCGGTGACGTGTCGATTTTCTATCGCCGCTTCGGCGCCGCCGGCCGCACCCCGATCCTGGTCATGCACGGCGCCAACTATTTCGATTCCTATGACTGGATCGGTGTTGCCGGCGCGCTTGCCGCCGACCGCGAGGTGGTCGCCTTCGACCGGCGCGGCTGGGGCGAATCGAGCTGGAGCCCGAGCAAGGACTATTCGCTCGATGCCCACGTCGATGATGCGCTGGCGGTCGCGGCCGCGATGCGCTGGGACAAGGTGATCGTGATGGGCCACTCGGCATCCGGCCGTGTGGTGGTCTCGCTCTCGGCGAATTTTCCCGACAAGGTCGCAGGCCTCGTGATCGTCGATCCGCTGATGCAGATCGAGGCGGCGGGCGGCGGCGGCCAGCGTCCGACCACCGGCAACCCGCCGCTGGTGTTCCCGTCGATCGACGCCGCGATGGCGAGCTTCGCCAAGCTCAACAACCCGCCGCGCGTCGCGCACGATCGCGAGCGGGCGCAGCACGCGCTGGTGAGCGTCGACGGCAGCTTCATGCTCAAGCGCGACCCCGACAACGGCAATGCGGCGCCGATCGGGGAAGGCGCGCAAATGCCGCGCCGCCCGCGCACCGACGTCTGGCAGGATCTCGCCGCCGTCAAGGCGCCGACCATGCTGGTGCGTGGGCTGCGCTCGGACCGCTGGGACAATCCGGCGATCCTGGCGCGGCTCACCAAGGACTACACCAAGGTTGCGATCGTTACCGTCGACGCACAGCACGACGTCGCCGATCAGGCGCCGGACGCGCTGGTGGCGCACGTGCGCAAGTTCACCGGAACGATATAGGGGACATGACCATGGCAGTTGCGCAACGCACTGGCCGGATCAATTCCGGCGACGTATCGCTGTTCTATCGCGCGTTCGGCTCGCCCGGTGCGACGCCGATCATGATCCTGCACGGATCGAACTACTACGACTCCTACGATTGGATCGAGGTGGCGACCGCGCTGGCATCCGACCGAGAGGTGGTGGTGCACGACAAGCGCGGCTGGGGCGAGTCGACCTGGAGCCCGAGCAAGGACTATTCATACGACGCGTTCCTTGATGACGCGCTGGCGGTGATGGCCGCGATGCGCTGGCCCAAGGTGATCGTGATGGCGCATTCGGGCGGCGGCCCGACCTCGATCTCGTTTGCGGTCAACTTCGCGGACAAGACCGAAAAGCTCATTCTGGTCGACAGCCAGATGAATCGCGAGGAGACCGCCCGCACCGGCGGCTCGATCGGCAATCCGCCGCTGGTGTTTCCCTCGGTCGAGGCCGCCATGGCGAACTTCGCCAAGCTGAACAATCCGCCGCGCTTCGGGCTCGATCGCGAGCGCGCGCTGCACGCGCTGATCAAGGTCGAGGCGGGCTACATGCTCAAGCGCGATCCCGACAACGCCAACCGCAAGCCGATCGGGGAGGGCGCGCAGCTGCCGCGCCGGCCGGTGCGCGAGATGTGGGAGGAGCTTGCGATGGTCAAGGTTCCGACCCTGTTGGTGCGCGGGCTGCAGTCGGACCGCTATCCGCCCGCGACCGTCGAGCGGCTGACCAAGGAGTATCCGCAGATCATCCAGGCGCCCGTTCAGTCCCAGCACGACGTCGCCCGCATGGCGCCGGATGCGCTGGTGGCGGACGTCAAGAAGTTCATCGGGGCGACCTGAACCCCGGTGGCAAAGGACTATGTCTGTCGCTACAATCCAATGTTTTCTGAAACCCAAGGGTGGCGCGACCGCGAGGGCAGCGCTGCGAACAGAAGCCTGACGGAGATACAATGAAAAATCTCTCGCTTCCCGTAGTGATCGCATTTGCATCATTCTGCGCAGTCCTCCCTGCTCAGGCCCAGGTCGTGCAGCCCGATCCAAGCCAGCCTGGCGGCTTCCCGCTGAAAGACGGCTCGGCCAAGCCGCTGATCCAGGAGAAATGCGTGGCCTGCCACGACCTGCGGCGGGTCGTGAACTCCAACAAGGACCCGGAAGAATGGCGCGAGACCGTCCACATGATGAAGGCGGCCGGCGCCCTTATCAACGACGCGCAGGTGAAGGATATTTCTGAGTACTTCATCGCGAATTATAAGGGCTTGGAGCGGCCGAAGCCGGTGATCATCGCCGGCCCCGCCAACGTGCGGTTCAAGACCTGGAACACGCCGACGCCCGGCTCGCGTCCGCATGATCCGCTGGCGACTGCGGATGGCGCCATCTGGTGGGCCGGACAGTTCGCCAACCAGCTCGGCCGGCTCGACCCTGCGACTGGCCAGATGAAGGAATACCCGATCCCAGTGAAGGGAGGGCCGCACGGGCTGGTCGAGGACAAGGACGGCAACATCTGGTACGCCGGCAACTGGGGCGCCCATATCGGCAAGCTCGACGTCAAGACCGGCGAGTACAAGACCTATGCGATGCCCGACCCCAAGGCGAAGGACCCGCACACCCCGCTGTTCGACAAGAACGGCATCCTGTGGTTCAGCGTGCAGAATGGCGGCTTCATGGGGCGGCTCGATCCCAAGACCGGTGACATCAAGCTGTTCACACCGGTCGGGGCGCCCGGCCAGCAACCCTACGCGCTGAAGTTCCTGTCCGATGGCCGGCGGCCCTGGTTCAGCTATTTCGGCTCGAACAAGATGGCGACCATCGATCCGGACACGCTGGAGCTGAAGGAATTCGTGCTGCCCGATCCCAAGACCCGCATCCGCCGCATGGATGTGACCTCCGACGACATGATCTGGTATGGCGACTGGTCGAACGGCAAGCTGGTGCGCTTTGACCCCAAGACCGGCGCCACGAAGGAATACCAGGGCCCGGGCGGGCAGCTCGCGCAGCCCTACGGCATGGTCGTGATCAACGACATCATCTGGTACTCGGAGTCGAACCTGCGGCCGAACACGCTCGTGCGCTTCGACCCGAAGACCGAGAAATTCCAGACCTGGGAAATGCCGCTCGGCGGCGGCATCGTGCGTCACATGGTGAAGACGCGTGACGGCAACATCGCGATGGCGCTGAGCGGCGTCAGCGCGGTGGGCCTGGTCGAGATCCTGCCGTCGAACTCGAACTGAGCACGATCTTTCGAGCTTGGAAGGGCGCGGCCGCTGTCACGGCTGCGCCCTTCTCGTTGAAGCTGGTTGAAGCTCGCTATTGGCCGGCGTCTTAATCGCAGCTTGTAGACCGCATTGAGCACCAGTGAAATGCGATCGTTCCCGGATTTTCGCAACAGCGTGTCGAAGACGCGCGGCGACGCGCTTGTGGCTCAATGCGCGCTACAGTTTCTCGCGGCGCTCATTATCGCGCCCTCTCCCCTCGCGGGAGAGGGCATGAAGGCGTGTCAGCACCTCGCAATTGGGTGAGGGGGCCTCTTCGCGAGGAGCAGGGTATATGGCGAAGCGCCCCCCTCACCCCGCTTGCGTTTGCGGCTTCCTGTCTTGAGCCCTCTCCCGCGGGGAGAGGGCGCAGTAACGCCCGCAGAAGCTGGCTGCAACGCTGTCGTTTTGCCGCGTGCTCCCAGTTTCTGACGCAGTCGAGCTAGGCCGCCGCTGTCGGGGCCGGGGTGTCGAGGTCGACGAAGACCTGGCCGTCGCGCACCTCGGTCTTGTAGGTCTTGAGCGCGATGAAGCAGGGCGATTCCGTCGCCTTGCCGCTCGGCACGTGAAACTTGCCGAAGTGGAACGTGCACTCGATCTCCTCGCCGTCGATCGTGCCGTCGGCGAGGTCGGCCATGCCGTGGGTGCAGCGCGCCTCGGTGGCGTAGTAGGTCCCGTTGATGTTGTAGATGGCGACGAGCTCGTCGCCGACTTCGCGGCTGATGACGCCATTTTCAGGGATGTCGGCGGCGGCGCAGACTTGGACGGCAGGCATGGGCTCTCACGGGCGCAGTGGGCGGATACCCCGTGCTTTAGCGGGATAGCCAAAAAGTGCAAGAGGGGAGCGGAGAGGGGAGCGGAAAGGGGGCTCCCAGATTGACCCCTTTTCCGGCCGCCCTATAACCTAAGGCCCAAAGGACCCTCAACGAGAGCGAACAATGTCCGCCCGCTCCTACATCATCGACGACCACGACAAGA
>DAIUEP010000129.1:12584-14371 GCA_036845065.1 Xanthobacteraceae bacterium
CAACGAGAGCGAACAATGTCCGCCCGCTCCTACATCATCGACGACCACGACAAGAAAACCTTCCTGCTCGACCGCGAGGTGCTGGTCTCCGACGAGGTCCTGCGCCAGGAGATGTCGCGCATCTTCGCGCGCTGCTGGATCTACGTCGGCCACGATTCCGAGCTGAAAAAGCCCGGCGATTTCCGCTCCCGCAAGGTTGCCGGCCGGCCGGTGATCTTCGTGCGCGACCAGGCCGGGGAGGTCCATTGCCTGTTCAACACCTGCCGGCACCGCGGCGCCATCGTGTGCACCCAGCGCGACGGAAACGCCCGCCGCTTCATGTGCATTTACCATGGCTGGACCTACGGCAACGACGGCAGCCTGACCCGGGTGCCGGGCGACGATGCCTATGCGGAGAGCTTCGACAAGAGCGCCTTCGGCCTCAAGCGGCCGGCCCGGTTCGAGCAGTATCGGGGCTTCTGGTTCATGTGCCTGAGCCAGGACGTGCAGCCGCTGGCCGACTATCTCGGCCGCGCCAAGGATTACATCGACCTCGTCGTCGACCAGTCGCCGTCGGGCCAGATGGAGATCATCGCCGGCGTGCAGGAGTACGACGTTGCCGCCAACTGGAAGCTGATGGTGGAGAACAGCGTCGACGACTACCACCTGCCGTCGACGCACTCGACCTGGCTCAACTTCATGGCCAATTCCGGCGTCAAGATCGAGCCGCCGAAGGAAGCCGGACTGGTGCTGCCGACCAAGGGGCTCGCGATCGAGCTCGGCAACGGCCACTTCACCACCGACAACGTCAATTTCCGCGGCCGGCCCGTGGCCAAGTGGATCCCGCTCTACGGCGAGGCCGCCAAGCCCGAGATGGACGAGATCAGGCGCGAGCTGGTCGCCCGCCTGGGCGAGGAGCGGGCGGGTCGCGTCGCCGACACCAACCGCAATCTCGTGATCTTCCCCAATCTGGTGATCAACGACGGCTCCTCGGTGACGGTGCGCACATTTTATCCGGAGGGCCCGAACAAGATGCACGTCACCGCCTGGGCGCTCGGCCCGGTGGAAGAGAGCGAGAGCGCGCGGGCGCGCCGGCTCGACGCCTTCCTCACCTTCTACGGCCCGGGCGGCTTCGCCACGCCCGACGACGTCGAGGCGCTCGAGCTTGTTCAGCAGGGGCTCGCCAACTGGCACGAGGACCGCTGGTCGGAGATGTCGCGCGGCATGGGCAAGGAAGGCGAGCAGCTCAACAGCGACGAGCATCACCTGCGTATCTTCTGGCGGCGCTGGAACGAGCTGATGGGGATGCCGGCATGACGATCGCGACCCGAACCGTGGTCACGCGCCAGGAGATCGAGGATTTCCTCTATCACGAGGCTGCTCTGCTCGACGAATGGAAGCTCGACGCGTGGCAGGGCCTTCTGGCGGACGACGCCGCCTACTACGTGCCGCCCAACGACCAGCCCGAATCCGATCACCGCAAGACGCTGTTTTTGGTGGCGGATGACCGCGAGCGCATCCGCCAGCGGGTGATCCGCATCAGCGACCCCAACTGTCATGCCGAGTTCCCGAAGTCGCGCACCCGTCGGATGATCTCGAATGTGCGCATCCTCGGGGTCGAGGGCGACCTGATCACGGTCACCGCCAACTTTGTCTGCTACCGCTTCCGCCGCTACGAGCGCGTGCGCGAATATGTCGGCGAGTATCGCTATATCCTGCGGCGCGCGGGCGACACTTTCCGCATCAAGGAGCGCCGCGTGCTGATCGACGCGCATGAGCTCGGCTCGCTCGGCTCGGTGAGTTTCATT
>DAIUEP010000130.1:0-14264 GCA_036845065.1 Xanthobacteraceae bacterium
TGCGCCTTGTCGGCGCGCCATCCCCCTCGATCTGGGGGAAGCGAAGAGACAACACCAAGGGCGCCCCCCGGCCCAGCGACCGAACAGGGGCCGATCTCCCTTTGCCGTTTTGAAATTCACCCAACGCTGCGGGGCTGTTTGACAACCGAATACGAGAGCACAAGCGGAGCCACATTCTCCGTTCGTTCCCGCGCAAGCGGGGACCCAGCCTTGGAAGCCAGATCAATGTTTTGGCACTTCGAAACCCAATTTGCGTGGAATTCCAGCGAGTCCCCGTGCCGCGCTCCACCCCTGCGGCTGCGTGGCGGATTGCACAAGTCCGTGCCATAACGTGCAATAACGGAACATAAGGAAGCCGGGAGGACCCTGTCTTTGACCACGTCGGCGGATCTGGCGCATGTCCGGGACATGGCGGCGACCGACGCCCGCACCGGCCGCTGGGCACGGCTTTCGGCCCGCCAGCAGGCGATGCTGGCCGCCCTCCTCATTGTCATCCTGTGCGCGCTGGTGCTGCCGCCGTTCCTGTTCCTGATCCAGGGCAGCCTCACCATCGCGGGACCAACCTACGATTCGGCATCTTTCGGCTTCGGCAACTTCGAAGCCGTCATCCGCAGCCGCCACTTCATCACAACCAGCATCAACTCGCTCATTTTCGCGGCCTTGAGCGCGCTGGTTGCGCTCGTGATCGGCTGGGTGACGGCCTGGATCGTCGAGCGCACCAACGCGCCGCTCAAGGGGCTAGCCTATCTCACCGCGATCATCTCGCTCGGCACCCCCTACATCCTCTACGTCACCGCCTGGCTGCTGT
The DNA here is from genome assembly GCA_036845065.1 of Xanthobacteraceae bacterium. Taxonomy (GTDB): domain Bacteria; phylum Pseudomonadota; class Alphaproteobacteria; order Rhizobiales; family Xanthobacteraceae; genus VAZQ01. Next base: position 809 of record DAIUEP010000130.1, read on the forward strand.
TCTTCGGCAAGGCCGGCCCGGTCAACCACCTTTACCGCACGCTGACCGGCTCGACCGACGTGCTGATCAACATCTATTCCATGCACGGCATGATCCTGGTCGAGGGCTTCCTGTGGTCGCCGCTCGCCTTCCTGCTCGTGGGCGCGACGCTGCGCAACGCCAATCCGGAGCTCGAGGAGGCCGCGCGCGTGCACGGCGCTGGCGTCTGGGACACCATCAGGCGCGTCACCATGCGGCTGTCGCTGCCGTCGATCCTGGCGCTCTCGATGCTCGTCTTCATCCGGGCGATCGAGGCGTTCGAGGTGCCGGCGCTGGTCGGCCTGCCGGGCCGCATCTCGGTGCTCACGACCGATATCTACAGCAACATGGTGGCGCGCGCGCCGCCCGACATCGGCGGTGCGAGCGCGCTGTCGGTGCTGATGCTCGCGCTCGTATTGGTGCTGCTCTACATCTACGGGCGGCTGTCGCGCCACGCCGAGCGGTTCGCGACCATCACCGGCAAGGGCTTCCGGCCGCGGCCGTTCGACCTCGGGCGGCTGCGCAAGGTCGCGGCCGGGCTGTTGGTGCTCAACTTCGTCCTGCTGTTGCTCGTGCCGATGCTGATGCTGGTGTGGGTCTCGCTCCTGCCGTTCTTCCAGCCGGTCAGCGCCGCCGCCTTCAAGCTGATCAGCCTCAACAACTATCGCACCGTGCTCGCATCCGGGCAGATGGAGCTCTTGGTCAACACGCTCCTGGTCGCGGTCGCGACCGCCACCGTGGCGATCACGCTGACGTTCCTGGGCGCCTGGCTCGCGGTGCGGCGTGCGCCCGGCGGCTGGATCATCGAGCGGCTGGCGACCATCCCGCTGGTGTTTCCAGGCCTCATCCTCGGCATCGCGGTGATGCAGGTGTTCCTGCGCATCCCGATCCCGCTCTACGGCACGCTCGGCATTCTGATCTGGGCGTTCGTGATCAACTACCTGCCCTACGGGATGCGCTACTGCTCCTCCGGCATGTTGCAGATTCACCGTGAGCTCGAGGAAGCCGCCGCGATCTGCGGGGCGTCCGCGCTCACCAGGCTGCGGCGGATCGTGGCGCCACTGTTGGCGCCCGCGCTGGTCGCCGGCTGGCTGTTCATCTTTCTGATGTCGGCGCGCGCGCTCTCGCTCGCGATCCTGCTGGCGGGACCGCGCTCGCAGACCATGGCGGTCGCGATGTTCGACCTGTGGGGCAACGGCCAGGGCACCGAGCTTGCGGCGCTCGGACTGATGTGGTCGATGCTGATGGCGTTGATCGCGGTGGTGTTCTATGCGATGGCGCGGCGCTCGGCCGCCGGCGCGCTCGGGCGGGCTTGAGGAGTTCTTGCGTATGTTGCGCGTCGATGGATTGACCAAGATCTTCGACAATTCGACCGACCAGATCGCGGGCGGCATCCGCGATGCAAGCTTCACGCTCGAGCCGGGCACGTTCTTCACGCTGCTCGGCCCGTCCGGCTGCGGCAAGACCACGACGCTGCGTTGCATCGCGGGGCTTGAGACGCCAGACGAAGGCGTCATCGCGGTTGAGAGCCGCACCCTGTTCGACGCCAAGGCGCGCCTGAACGTGCCAGTCGAGCAGCGCTCGGTCGGGATGGTGTTTCAGTCCTATGCGATCTGGCCGCACATGACGGTCGCCGAGAACGTGGCATTTCCGTTCACGGTCTCCAAGCAGCGCCGCTATTCCAAGGCTGAGATCGAGGAGGGCGTGCGCCGCGCGCTCGCGATCGTCGACCTCGATGGTTTCCAGCAGCGGCCGGCGACCCGGCTGTCCGGCGGCCAGCAGCAGCGGGTCGCGCTCGCTCGCGCGGTGGTGCATGAGCCGCGGCTCCTTCTCCTCGACGAGCCGCTCTCCAATCTCGATGCCCAGCTGCGCGACGAGATGCGCACCGAGCTCAAGCGCCTGCAGAGCAAGATCGGGATCACGACGGTCTACGTCACCCACGACCAGTCCGAGGCGCTCGCGCTCTCCGACCAGATTGCCGTGATCGACCGTGGCCACGTCACCCAGATCGGCTCGCCGCAGGACATCTATTTCCGACCCGCCAATCCGTTCGTGGCGCGCTTCGTGGGGGCGACCAATCTGCTCACCGGACGTCTCCTCGGCAGCGCCAACGGCAAGGCTTCAGTCGAGGTGCTGTCCGGGCGGCAGATCCAGTGCCTGGTGCCGCAGGGGAACGTCGATCCGGCGGCGGTCTCGGTCTCGATCCGGCCGGAAAGCATCCGTCTCGTCGCGCGGGCCGGCGGCGCCGCGGCGGCCGGCGAGAACTGCCTGTCCGGCCGCGTCAGCGCCGTGACCTTCCTGGGGGCGTCGCGCCGGGTCGACGTGGTCAGCGACGGGGTTAATTTGCAGGTCACCACGGCCGCCGATCTGCCGCTCCCGGCCGACGGCGAGGTGCTCCTGATCTTCGCGCCCGAGCGCACGGTCGCCTTGCCCGGAAAGGTGTCGTAAGAAGAGCCTTCCCGCCCGTCATCACGACAAATCCATCAACGACGTTCCAATCAAACACGCGAGGAGAAGAAAAGATGACTGCCAAGAAATATGAAACCATCAAGGTGGAGAAGGAGGGCGGGATCACCTGGGTGATCTTCAATCGCCCGGACAAGCGTAACGCCATGTCGCCGCAGCTGCACATGGACATGGACGACGTGCTCGACGAGCTCGCGCTCGACGACGAGACCGAGATTGTCGTCGTGACGGGCGCGGGCCCGGCGTTCTGCGCCGGCCAGGACATTCGCCTTTATTTCCGCGGCACCGAGGCGGACCCCGCGATGCGCGCCAAGGCGCGCCGCGCGTCAAACCAGTGGCGCTGGCAGAAGCTCTCGACCTTTCCGAAGCCCACCATCGCGATGGTCAACGGCTTCTGCTTCGGCGGCGCGTTCACGCAGGTCTGCGCCTGCGATTTCGCGGTTGCGGCCGATGACGCGACCTTCGGCTTGTCGGAGGTGAACTGGGGCATCCTGCCCGGCGGCATCGTGTCATGGAACGTGGTGCAGACGCTCAACTTCCGCGACGCCATGTACTACGCCATGACGGGTGATCCGTTCGACGGCAAGCAGGCGAAGCAGATGGGCTTCATCAACTTCTCGTTCCCGAAGGACAAGCTGCGCGAGGAGACCGTCAAGCTCGCCAAGAAGCTGATGGAGAAGAGCCCGGCCGCGATGCGCTACACCAAGGAGGCGATCCGGGCGGTGCGCTTCATGAACGAGCCGCAGGCGGCCGACTATCTCAACGCCAAGAGCGACGCATTGAAGTACATGGACAAGGAGAACAGCCGCGGCGAAGGCATGAAGCAGTTCCTGGACGAGAAGACCTACCGTCCCGGCCTCGGCCACTTCAAGCGCAAGAAGGCGGCGGCGAAGTAGTCAGGCCATGGTCTATCCACGTCATGGCCGGGCTCGTCCCGGCCATCCACGTCTTGCTCGCTGTAACAAGGTTAGAAAGACGTGGATGCCCGCGACAAGCGCGGGCATGACGACGGAGAGGGCAATCCGTCCATCACTCCCCGCTGACGCCGCTGGCCTTGATCGGGCCGGCCCATTTCTCGATCTCGGCCGGGATGTATTTTCCGAGATATTCGGGGCTCCGTCGCTCCGTCGCCACCGTGGTGACGCCGAGGCCGGCGAGCCGCTCGCGCGTCGATGGCGTGTCGATCGCCTCGCCCGCCGCCTTGTTGAGGCGGCGCACGATGGCGTCCGGGGTCTTGAGCGGCAGCACCAGCGCGGCCCAGGCGCCGCAGTCGAAGTCGCCGAGGCCGGCTTCCTTGGCCGATTGCAGCTTGGGCAGCACTGGCACGCGGTCGGGGCCGAGGATCGCGATGCCCCGCACGGTGCCGGCGTCGATCTGCTGGACCGCGGTCGAGATCTGCTCGGCCATGTAATCGAGCCGGCCGGCGATCAGGTCCTGCATGGCGGGGCCGGCGCCGCGATAGGGCACGTGCGTGATGCGCGCGCCGATCACGCCGTCGAGCAGGATCGCGCAGACATGCGAGCCCGAGCCGCCGCCGGCGGAGCCATATTGCATCTTGTCCTTGTTGGCCTTGGCGTAGGTGACGAACTCGGCAAGCGTGTTGGCGGGCAGGTCCTTGCGCGCGATCAGCACGCGCGGCGAATCGGTCACGAGCCCGACCGGCGTGAAGTCGGTCGCGGCGTTGTAGAGCGGCTGCTTATAGAGCGTCTGGTTCTGCGCCAGGTTGGACAGCCCGCCGAACAAGAAAGTGTAGCCGTCGGGTGCCGCCTTGGCGACGCGGCTCGCGCCCACCATGCCGCCGGCGCCGCCGATGTTCTCGATCACGACCTGCTGGCCGAGCACCTCGCTCAGCCGCTGCCCGAAGATGCGCGCGATGGTGTCGACCGGGCCGCCGGCCGCATAGGCGACCACCATGGTCATTGGCCGGGCCGGCCAGTCCTGCGCGGGCGCCGGCGTGGTCAGCGTCGCCACAAGCGCGAGCGCAATGAGTAGTCTCGGCATGATCGTCTCCTCGCTATTCGGGCGTGATCCCGGCGGACTTGATGATCTCCGCCCACATCTTGATGTCTTTCTCGACGAAGGTCTGCAGGTATTCGGGCGAGCGGCGCTCGCGAGCAACCACATCGGCGCCCACCTCGGTCATCTTCTGCTGCACGGCGGGCGTGTCCAGCGCCGCGACGGTCGCGGCATGAAGCTTCTGCATGATCGGCGCGGGCGTGGCCTTGGGCGCGAAGATGCCGTACCAGGACGAAGCGTCGAAATTGGCGAGGCCCTGCTCATGCGCGGACGCGAGCGCGGGCAGCAGTCCCAGGCGGTTCTTGCTCATCATGGCAATCGCTTTCACGGCCTTGCCTTCGATCTGCGGGACCGCGCTGGCGGCGAGCGGGCACCAGTAGTCGATGCTCCCGCCGATCAGGTCGCCCATCGCCTGCGGACCGCCGCGATAGGGCACGTGCGTGACCTTGACGCCAATCGTCGAATTGAACAGCACGCAGGCGAGATGGCTGGCGGAGCCGCCGCCGGCCGAGCCGTAATGGAGCTTGGCCTGGTTCGTCCTGGTGTAGGCGATGAAGTCCTGCAGGTTGGTGACCGGCAGGTCGTTGCGGGCGATCAGGACCGGCGGCGTCTCGGCGATCAGCGCGACCGGCGCGAACTCGGTCGCCGCATTGTAGAGCGGGGCCTTGTAGAGGCTCTGGCTGTAGGTGTGGGTCGCGCTGTTGCCGAACAGGATCTGGTTGCCGTCGGGCGCCCCCTTGGCGACGCGCGCCGCGCCGACCATGCCGCCGGCGCCGCCGACGTTCTCGATCACGATCGACTGGCCCAGGATCTCGGCCATGCGCGCCGCCACGATGCGGCCGGCGACGTCGATCGAGCTGCCGGCCGTGAACGAGATCATCATGGTGATGGTCCGGCTCGGCCAGTCCTGCGCATGGGCCGTCATCGACAGCGCAAGTGCGGTTCCAAGCGCGGCCAAAAGCGACTTCAGCATCTTGCATTCCTCCTCAAGGGCTTGCGATCGCGTCGTCTACTCCGCCGTGACGCCTGCGGCTCTGATCGGGACCGCCCATTTCTCGATTTCGTTCTCGACGAATTTCTGCAGATACGCGGGCGAGCGGCGCTCGCGTGCCACGGTCGATACGCCGATTTCGCGCAGGCGCTCGCGCACCGCCGGCGTGTCGATGGTGGCGCTTGCCGCCTCGTTCAGCTTCTGCACGATCGCGGCCGGCGTGCCCTTCGGCAGGAAAAAGCCGTTCCAGGCGGTGGTGTCGAGATCGGCAAGGCCCTGCTCGAGCGCGCTGGCGAGATTGGGCAGGACCGGCGAGCGTTCCTTCGCCAGCACCGCGATCGCCTTGACCTGTCCGCTCTCGATCTGCGGCGTCGCCGATGCGCTCAGCGGACACATGTAGTCGAGCCGTCCGGCCAGCATGTCCTGCGTGGCCGGCGCCGTGCCGCGATAGGGAATGTGAGTGACCTGGACGCCGATCTTGGCATTGAGCAGTGAGCAGGCCAGATGCGGCGTGGCGCCCGCGCCGCTCGAGCCGTATTGCATCTTGACCTGGTTCGCCTTGGTGTAGGCGATGAACTCCTGCAGGTTGCCAACCGGCAGATCGGGCCTCGTGATCAACACCAGCGGCTGCTCGATCAGCATCGCGACCGGCGCGAAATCGGTCGCCGCGTTGTAGAGCGGGTTCTTGTAGAGCGTCTGGTTGATGCCGTGCGTGCTGGTGCCGCCGAAAACGAACTGGTAGCCGTCGGGTGGCGCCTTGGCGACGCGGAGGCCGCCAGTCATGCCGCCGGCGCCGCCCACGTTCTCGATGATCACGGGCTTGCCCAGAACTTCCGACAGACGCGGGCCGATGATGCGCGCCACCACGTCGAGCGCGCCGCCGGGCGCGAACGGGATCACCATCGTCAACGGCCGGGCCGGCCAATCCTGCGCTGCGGCCGGCGAGGCCGCAGCGAGCGCGAGTGCGGCAGCCATGGTCCCGATGCGGCGCATGGGCTCCTCCCTGAGGTAGCGAGCCTCGCGCGCTGCGGGGACGAGATCAAGCCCGTCCGGGCAGAGAACCCCGCGTCAGATTCATGACATCAGGGCTTTCATGCGCTCCTGATTGAGATTCTTGACCAGCTGATCGACCAGGCCAGCAAGCGGCATCGGCATCTTGGCCGACTGCGCGAGCTCGAGTGCGACGTCCATGTCCTTCTCGGCCCACTTGCCGGTGCTCTTGCCCCAGCGCGACAGCGACCAGTTGGCGCCACTGCCGTGGCCGAGCGCCTCGATCAGGCGCGGAACGTCGACGCCGAGCTTTTTCGCAAACGTGAGGCACTCGAAGTTGGCCACCATGCAGGCCCACAGCAGCATATTGTTGATGCTCTTGGTGATCTGGCCGGCGCCGACGTCGCCGACGTGCAGCACTTGCTTGCTGAAGGCGGCGATCGCCGGCCGCGCCTTGGCGACCGAGGCGTCGTCGCCGCCCACGTAGGCGACGACCTGGCCGTTGTCCATGGCCTCCTGGCCGAGCACCAGTGGAACGTCGACGATGCCGATGCCCTTCGGCGCGGCGAGCTTGGCAAGGTCGCGGCAGGTCTCGGGCGAGCAGGAGCTCGCGATCGCGATTACCGAGCCGCGCGCCAGCACGTCGATGAGGCCCGAGCGCTCGATCACGTCGTGGATCTGCTTGTCGTTCGCCACCATGACGAAGACCACCTCGGCATTCCTGCCGGCGTCGGCGACCGATGCGCAGATGCGCATGCCGTGGCTCTCGGCTTTCTTGGCGGCGTCGGCGCTGATGTCGTAGCCGTTCACCTCGAAGCCGTGCTTGACCATGTGGCGGCCCATCTGCAGCCCCATGGCGCCAAGCCCGATCATTGCCGTGCGTTTCACGTCTGCCATCTTGTGCTCCCGTTATCGCTTGTCTGATTTGAGTGTTGCGCGCCGCGCGTCGGTCGCGGCCTGATCGACCGTCCAGGCCGAGCCCTCGCGCCTTAGCACCACGCCGTAGTCGCGCTCCGCCGCTTCCGGCGAGACATTGCCGTCGCGCACATCGATGAGCACGCGCTGCGCTTCGCGCGCGAGCGGATCGCCGTGGCCGCCGCCGCCCGGCGTATCGAGGCGGAAGATGTCGCCAGCCTTGAGCGGATAATCGGCATAGCGCGTGGGCAGGCGCTTGGCGTCCTGGCTGTCGGGATTGATCCAGATGTCGCCGGTGCGGCCGGTCTTGCCGCCGGCGCAGCCGTTCGGCGCGATGACGTGCTTCATTGAGCGGATCGAGAAGCGGGCATCCTCGAGGTTGAGATATTCGCGCCTGATGCCAAGCCCGCCGCGGAAGCGTCCGGCGCCGCCGGAGTCCTTGATCAAATCGAAGCGCACCAAGCGGGTCGGGAATTCGCTCTCGATGATCTCGACCGGCGCGATCATGGCGTTGCTCTGGTTGACCGTGATGCCGGAGGCGCCGTCCTTGGTGGCGCGGGCGCCGGCGCCGCCGGCGATGATCTCGTATTGCACGTAGCCCTTGCCGGTATAGGTGCTGCGCCCGCCCAGGATGATGGAGCGGCTGCCGCTGCCGTCGGCGCGCACTTTGTCGGGCACGATGTTGCTCAAGGCGTCGTAGACGGCGTCGACCAGGGCATGCACGGTCGGATTATAGGTGTTGACCGGCGCTGGAAAGCGCGGATTGAGCACGCTGCCGTCGCGCGCCGTGATGGTGAAGGCGCGCAACAGGCCCTGGCTCACGAAGGTGTGCGGATCGATCAGCGAGATCAGGCAATAGGCGCAGGCCGCCTGCACCAGCGGCGGGCGGACGTTGGCGGGCCCCTTGGTCTGGTCGGCCGAGCCTGAGAAATCGAAATGGATGCGGTCGCCCTTTTTCTCCACCACGACGTGAATGCGGACCGGCTTTTCCAGGTCGACGCCGTCGTCGTCGACGAAGCGCTCGGCCTCGAAGCGGCCGTCCTTCCACTCCGCGAAGCTTTGGCGCAGCTTTCCTTCCGAGATCTCGAACAGCCGGTCGAAACACGCGAGCACTTTCGCCTTGCCGTATTTCGCGGCGAGCTCGACGAGGCGGCGCTCGCCCAGCCGGTCGGCGCCGAGCTGCCCGCGAATGTCGCCAAGGACAAGCTCGGGCGTGCGGCTGTTGGCGCCGATGATGCGGTCGATGTCGCCGAGCGGCTTGAAGGCGCGCTGATAGCGCACGGCCGGCAGGTGCAGGCCCTCGTTGAAGGTCTCGCGCGCCTGGCCCGAGCAGCTTCCCGGCACCGGGCCGCCGATGTCGCTCTTGTGCGCGATCGAGCCGCAGAAGCCGAACAGCGCGCCCTCGCAGAACACCGGGCTGATCACGCACATGTCGGGCGCATGCGGGCTGCCGCCTTCGTAAGGATGATTGATCAGGAAGGCGTCGCCTTCCGCGATGGTGTCGCCGAATTCCGCGATGATTGCGCCGCAGCAGGCCGGGAAGGCGCCGATATGCAGTGGCAGCACCACGTGCTGCGCCACCACCTCGCCCTTGGCGTTCATCAGCGCGCAGCTCGCATCTTGCGACTCGCGCACGATGGTGGAGAAGCCGGTGCGGAACAACGAGTTCTGCATCTCCTGGACGATGCCGGAGAGGCTCGCTTTCACGACTTCGAGATCGACGGCATCAATGTGCATCAGGGGCTCCTCGATCGCTCGATGGGCAAAGGCGCAGCGGCGGTCGAGTCGATGTTGGGCCCAGAACATGTGCCTTTGCCCACCAGACCAGATCAACATTGCCTTGACCACTATTTACTCTCCAAACATGCCAGCAATCTCTCTCACATCGCCGCCCCAATCGACCGGCAAGTCGCCACGTGCAACGTAGCGATGAAAGCTGCTATAGGGCCAATCGCAGACGCGAGCCACCAAGCCATGCTTGACCGGATTATAGTGAATATAGTCGACGTGACGCTCCAGATCGGACTCATTGCGAATCACGTGCTCCCAATAGCGCCGCTGCCAAATGCCTTTGTCGCGTTTGGCGGCTTTGCTCGCCGACCGCACATTGGCGGCGGGCAACTCGCGAGAGAACGCGCTCTTGATCTGGCTCCATCGAACCGGAAAGTTGCTGTCGCCTGACGGTAGCGACCAGACTGCGTGCATATGGTCAGGAAGCACGCAGATGGCGATTGTATCGAACGGATGGCGATATTCGACAACCTTGTAGACTTTCCGTAAGTGCTCGATGTGGCGCACGAGGAGATCACTCGACCGGTCTGCGAGCGTGATGGTGAAGAAGTATACGCCACCCTCGATTTTCGCGCGTAGATATTGCGACATGACCGTTGGACTTCATCGCGTTCAGGCGCTGCATGGTGGGCAAAGGCGCTGCGACGCCGAGTGCGCGCCTTTGCCCACCCTACAACTGAATGTGTTGCGGCGCCCACCGTCACTTCTCCCCCGTCACGATCAGGTTCCTCCATTCGTCCACGCGGGCGATCTGGCCTGGACAGATCACCGTGGTGCAGTCGAACTGGTCGAGGATGGCGGGTCCCTTCACGGTGAGCCCGACGTCGAGGCGGTCGCGCTGGTAGACCGGGCATTCGATCGCCTGGCCGTCGAAGCGAGCGTGGCGCGTCTCGCGCAGCGCGTCTGAGAGCGTCGCGCCAGTGCGCTTGAAGCGCGGCATCTCGACCGGCGGCACGCGGCCGACGCCGCGCACCCGGTAGGACACGATCTCGACCGGCTCCTCGGGCGCGTTGTGGCCGAACATCATCTTGTGCTGCTCGTCAAAGGCGCGGCGCAGCACGCCGAGGTCAGCGTCGCCGCACGGCATGGTGATCTCGTAGCCCTGGCCGGCATAGCGCATGTCGAGCGCGCGCTGGATCGCGACGGAGCCCGCCGCGAAACCGTCCTCATGCAGCTCTTGCGCCGCCATCGCTTCGAGCCGGGCAAACATGGCGTTTACGTCGTCCGGCGTGAGCTCGTCGATCGGCGTCATCCTCGACTGGATATAGTCGTGCTTGACGTCCGACATGATCAGGCCGATCGCCGAATAGACGCCGGGATAGAGCGGCACGATCATGCCGGCCATGCCGAGGTCGCGCGCCATGCGGCCGGCGTGCACCGGGCCGGCGCCGCCGAACGCCAGCAGCATGAAATCGCGCAGGTCATGGCCGCGCATGGTGGAGATCGCCTTGATCGCCTCCTCCATCTTGACGTCGATGATGCGCACGATGCCTTCGGCCGCCTCTTCGACGCCCATGCCGAGCGGCTGCGCGATCTTGGACTCGACCGCGCGCCGGGCCTTCTCGGCATCGAGCCGCATGCGGCCGCCCAGGAAGTTCTCCGCGGACAGATGCCCCATCACCAGATTGCAGTCGGTGATGGTCGGCATCTCGCCGCCGCGGCTGTAGCAGGCCGGCCCCGGCATCGCGCCGGCTGAGTCGGGTCCCACCTGCAGCACGCCGAAGCGATCAACGCGCGCAATGGTGCCGCCGCCGGCGCTGACCGTGTTGATGTCCATCATCGGCACGGCGAGGTCGCGGCCTTCGATCTTGCCGCGGCTTGCGACCGAAGGCTCGCCGTCCTTGATCAGCGCCACGTCGCAGGAGGTGCCGCCCATGTCGAAGGTGATGATGTTCTGGCATTGGGTCATGCGGCACGCATAAGCGCCGGCGGTGACGCCGCCCGCGGGCCCCGACAGCACGGTGGTCACCGCCTTGCGGGCGGCCGCCGCAAAGGTCGCCATGCCGCCATTCGACTGCATGATGTATTTCTGCCGCGTGGTGAGGCCGGCGGCGTTGAGGCGGCGGTCGAGTTGCGCAATGTAGTGCGCCAGGATCGGCTGCAGGTAGGCGTTGATGACGGTCGTGCTCAGCCGATAGTACTCGCGGATCTGCGGCACGATCTCGGACGAGAGCGAGACGCTTAAGTTCGGCATCTCCTCGAGCACGATCTCGCGCACGCGGCTCTCGTGCTGCGGATGCAGGAACGAGAACAACAGGCAGACCGCGAGCGACTCGATCTTCTGCGCTTTCAGCTCGCGCACGGTCTCACGCAGCGCGACCTCGTCGAGCGGTCGCAGCACGTTGCCGCGAAAGTCGACGCGCTCCTTCACCTCGCCGGTCAGGCTCGGCGGCACCAGCACCGCGGGCTTGTCGAACATGACGTCGAACAGCGCCGCGCCATAAGGGCGCGCCTGCTCGCCGACCGGATAGATGCCGCGAAAGCCCTCGGTCACCAGGAGGCCGGTCCTGACGCCCTTGCCTTCTAGGAGCGCATTGGTGCCGACCGTAGTGCCGTGGCAGAAATAGGAGATGTCAGTCGGCTGCACGCCCTGCGCGATCAGCGATTCGACGCCCGCCAGGATCGCACGCGAGGGGTCATCGGGCGTCGATGGCACCTTCGAGATCGTGACCTCGCCGGTTGATTCATTGAGATAGACGAAATCCGAAAAGGTTCCGCCGGTGTCGACTGTGACGCGGTAGCGGCTCATTCTAGGCGTCTTTCAAACAATCCAAGCTTTCGGTCGTCATGCCCGCGCTTGTCGCGGGCATCCACGTCTTCCTTCATCGGTCGGAATAGGAGACGTGGATGGCCGGGACAAGCCCGGCCATGACGTGGAAGTGAGTGTCAACTCGCTGCCGCGGCCTCGCCAATCGCGCGCGGGGCCGCCTGCCAGTCCTTACCGGTCGCGGCCGAGGTCGGGAAGATCAGCGACTTGATCACGACCGGCACCGCGCCCGAGGCCGGCAACATGGTTCCGATGTCGATGTAGTCGAAGTCCTTGAGCTCGAGGCCGTCGATCGAGACGACGCCGTTGTTGAGCTTCATCTCTTCGTGCAAGTGAATGCCGAGCAGACCGCCGACGTCGCCGTCGCCGGCCAGCACCAGCGGGTGGCCGTGCGCCAGGATCTCGGAGAGCCCGTTGACGCAGCCCTCGCAGAGGGCATGCAGCCGCTGGAAGGTGGCCGAGCCGCTCCAGGGCACGAACACCGCGACCGGCGTGTCGCCGGAGCCGAGATCGAGCCGCTTGAGCACGCCCTTGATCGCCGACGACACCGCGGCGCTGTCGATCACCTCGTCATCGAGTGGCAGCGTCGGGGCGATCACCGGCACGTTGCGCAGCGGCAGCGTCTCCATCGGCGACACGTAGATGGTGCTGCCGCTGACCTGCGTGGTGTACTGCGAGGCGCCGACGACGGTGGCGCGGATGCCCTCGTTCGAGGACTCGATGGTCGGGCCCCACGCTTCGACGCGCGAACGGATTTCCTTGGCGAGCAGCATGCCGAGGTCGCCGAACGCGGCGGTCTCGCGGCCGTAGATGTATTCCGACACACCGCCCGAGAACGTGACCTGATCGATTGTGCCGCGATAGGAGAGGGGGTCGAGCCGGCACAATCCCGATCCGCCGGCGACTGGCGAGCCGCCGCGCATGCCTTCGAACAGCCGGTCCGCCATCCGGGCCGCCAGCGCTTGCGCGTGCTCGGCCGAGAGCGTCGCCCCAAGCGCGAGCGTGATGCCGAGCTCGGCCGCGAACCGGCGGCCGGCTTCCTCGATGCGCACGATCCGGCGGGCGTCGTCGATACAAACAAGCCGCGCGCCGACGTCGATGGCGGTGAGGTCGATCACCTTGCCGTCGGCGCAGACTGCGATCTTGGACGTGCCGCCGCCGATGTCGACGTTCATCACGGTGGTCTTGTCGCGGATCGAGCGGGCGACCGCGCCCGAGCCGTAGGCCGCCATCACGGTCTCGAGATTGTCGCCGGCCGAGACCGCGACCATCTTGCCAGCTTGGCGCGCGAACAGCTCGCCGATCTTGCGGGCGTTGCTGCGGCGCACGGCGACGCCGGTGAGGATCAGCGCGCCGGTGTCGATCTCGTCGGGATCGACCTTGGCGTCCTTGTACTGGCGCTCGATGAAAGCGCCGAGCTTGGCGGCGTCGATGGTCTCCTCGCCTTGGGTCGAATAGGGCGTGAGCAGGATGTCGGACTGGTAGAAGGTCTCGCGCGTGGT
>DAIUEP010000131.1:0-1610 GCA_036845065.1 Xanthobacteraceae bacterium
ATGCCCTCGCGGCAGGGCGTGCACTGGCCGCAGCTCTCGTGCTTGTAGAAATAGGAGATGCGCGCCATGGCGCGGATGATGTCGGCCGACTTGTCCATCACGATCACGGCCGCGGTGCCAAGCGCCGATTTCTTGTCGCGGCAGCCGTCGAAATCCATCAGCAGGCTGTCGGCCTGATCGGTGCCGGCCGGCACCAGCGGCATCGAGGAGCCGCCGGGGATCACCGCGAGCAGGTTGTCCCAGCCGCCGCGTACGCCGCCGGCATGCCGCTCAATCAGCTCGCGCAGCGGGATGCCCATGGTCTCTTCGACGTTGCAAGGCTTCATCACATGGCCGGAGATGCAGAACAGCTTGGTACCGGTGTTGTTGGCCCGGCCGATGCCGGCGAACCAGGCGGCGCCGCGGCGCAGGATGTCAGGCACCTGCGCGATCGTCTCCACGTTGTTGACCGTGGTCGGGCAGCCATAAAGGCCCATATTGGCCGGGAACGGCGGCTTGAGCCGCGGCTGGCCCTTCTTGCCTTCGAGGCTCTCCAGCAGCGCGGTTTCCTCGCCGCAAATATAGGCGCCGGCGCCGTGGTGCAGGTAGAGGTCGAAGTCCCAGCCGTGGACGTTGTTCTTGCCGATGAGCCTGGCCTCATAGGCTTGGTCGATCGCGGCCTGCAGACGCTCGCGCTCGCGCACGAACTCGCCGCGGATATAGATGTAGCCGGTGTTGGCGGCCATGGCGGCGCCGGCATAGAGGCAACCCTCGATGAGGAGATGCGGGTCGTGCCGCATGACCTCGCGGTCCTTGCAGGTGCCGGGCTCCGACTCGTCGGCGTTGACCACGAGATAGTGCGGCCGATCGCCGACCTGCTTGGGCATGAACGACCACTTGAGGCCGGTGGCGAAGCCAGCACCGCCGCGGCCACGCTGGCCCGACGCCTTTACCTCGTTGACGAGCCAGTCGCGGCCCTTCTCGATGAAACCCTTGGTGCCCTCCCAGGCGCCGCGCGCACGGGCACCGGCGAGGCCCCAGTCATGCTGGCCGTAGAGGTTCCTGAAGATGCGGTCCTTGTCGTCGAGCATCCTTCAGCCTTGTGATTTGAGCGTTGTCGGCCCGCCGATCGGGGCGGACATCTGGCGATTGACCTGGGGTCCGGGCTTCGGCGTCCTGCCGGCGGCAAGCTCGTCGAGGACCTTCTCGAACGTCTCGGGCGTCAGGTCTTCGTAATAATCGAAGTTGATCTGCGCCATCGGTGCATTCACGCAAGCCCCGAGACATTCGACCTCTATCCACGAGAATTTTCCGTCGGCGGTAACGTGGTGCTGGTCGCCGATCCGCCGATGGCAGACTTTCTTGAGCTCATCGGACCCGCGCAGCATGCAGGGCGTCGTGCCGCAGAGCTGGACGTGGTATCGGCCGACCGGCTCCAGGTTGAACATGGTGTAGAAGGTCGCGACCTCAAGGACGCGAATGCGGGCCATACCCAGCACCTCGGCAACGTGCTCGATCGCCTTCTGCGGCAGCCAGCCGCCGGCCTGCTCCTGCGCGCGCCAGAGAAGCGGGATCACCGCGGACGCCTGGCGGCCTTCCGGATATTTCGCGATCTGCTTCCTGGCCCAGGC
>DAIUEP010000131.1:1710-13833 GCA_036845065.1 Xanthobacteraceae bacterium
ACCTCCCCGAACACGATATCGAGCGAGCCCAGAATGGCGGAGACGTCCGCGAGCATGTGGCCGCGGCAGAGGAAATCCATCGCCTGCAAATGCGCGAAGCCGGGCGCGCGGATCTTGCATTTGTATGGCTTGTTGGTGCCGTCGGCGACGAGATAGACGCCGAACTCACCCTTGGGCGCCTCGACCGCGGCATAGACATCGCCGGCCGGCACGTGGAAGCCTTCGGTGTAGAGCTTGAAGTGGTGAATCAGCGCCTCCATCGAGCGCTTCATCTCGCCGCGCTTGGGCGGCACGATCTTGTTGTCGTCGACCGTGACCGGCCCCTGTCCTTCCGGTGAGCGCAGCTTTTCGATGCACTGCTTCATGATGCGGGTCGACTGGCGCATCTCTTCCATGCGGATGCAGTAGCGATCGTAGCAATCGCCGTTCTTGCCGACCGGGATGTCGAAATCGAGCTCGTCATAGCATTCATAGGGCTGCGCCTTGCGCAGGTCCCAGGCGGCGCCCGAGCCGCGCACCATCACGCCCGAGAAGCCCCAGGCCCAGGCGTCCTTGAGGCTCACCACGCCGATATCGACGTTGCGCTGCTTGAAGATGCGGTTCTCGGTGAGCAGGCTTTCAAGATCGTCGCAGACCTTCAGGAACGGATCGCAGAACGCATCGATGTCGTCGACGAGCTTCGACGGCAGATCCTGGTGCACGCCGCCGATGCGGAAATAGGCCGCGTGCATGCGGCTCCCTGAGGCGCGCTCGTAGAACACCATCAGCTTCTCGCGCTGCTCGAAGCCCCACAAGGGCGGCGTGAGCGCGCCGACGTCCATCGCCTGCGTGGTGACGTTGAGGATGTGCGAAAGGAGCCGGCCGATCTCGCAAAACAGCACGCGGATGAGCTGCGCACGTCTGGGCACCGCGAGCCCGAGAAGCTTCTCCGCCGCGAGGCAGAAGGCATGCTCCTGGTTCATCGGCGCGACATAATCGAGCCGGTCGAAATAGGGGATCGCCTGCAGATAGGTCTTGTGCTCGATCAGCTTCTCGGTGCCGCGATGCAGGAGCCCGATATGCGGATCGACGCGCTCGACCACCTCGCCGTCGAGCTCCAGCACCAGGCGCAGCACGCCATGCGCCGCCGGATGCTGCGGCCCGAAATTGATGGTGAAGTTGCGCGGCGCCGTCGTCTCGGTCATTGCTTCGCCTTTTCGTCACCCGGCAGCGGATAGTCCGGCCCTTCCCATGGCGAGAGGAAATCGAAGTTGCGGAACTCCTGCGCCAGCCGCACTGGCTCGTAAACGACGCGCTTTTCCTCATCGTCGTAGCGCACCTCGACGAAGCCGGTGAGCGGGAAGTCCTTGCGCAGCGGATGGCCCTCGAAGCCATAGTCCGTGAGCAGCCGACGCATGTCGGGGTGGCCGGTGAACGGCACGCCGTAGAGATCGTAGGTCTCGCGCTCGAACCAGTTGGCGCCGGGGAAGACATCGATGATGGAGGGAACCGGCGTGCCCTCGCCCACTTCTAGCTTCACCCGGATGCGGCAGTTCTTCCGCGGCGACAGCAGATGATAGACGAGATCAAATCGCTGCTCGCGGCTTGGCCAGTCGACTGCCGTAACGTCGATGAAGCTCACGAACTGGCAGCGCTCGTCGTCACGCAGGAATCCCATGACCTTGATCAGGTCGCCTGCCGTCGTGGCGATGGTGAGCTCGCCATGGGCGACGTGGTGGCCAGTCACTGCGCCGGCAAGCGCACTCGCGATCGTCTGACCAAGATTCTCAACATCGTCCATGATTGGCCGGCCCTTCAGCGTTCAATCGTGCCGGTACGACGGATTTTCTTCTGCAAGAGCAGCACGCCATACAACAGCGCCTCCGCGGTCGGCGGGCAGCCGGGCACGTAGATGTCGACCGGCACGATGCGATCACAGCCGCGCACGACCGCATAGGAATAGTGATAGTACCCGCCGCCGTTGGCGCAGGACCCCATCGAGATCACATAGCGCGGCTCCGGCATCTGGTCGTAGACCTTGCGCAGCGCGGGCGCCATCTTGTTGGTGAGCGTGCCGGCCACGATCATGACGTCCGACTGGCGCGGCGAGGCGCGCGGTGCGAACCCGAAGCGTTCGGCGTCGTAGCGCGGCATCGACATCTGCATCATCTCGACCGCGCAACAGGCAAGCCCGAATGTCATCCACATCAGCGACCCGGAACGCGCCCAGGTGATGAGGTCGGAGGTCGCGGTGACAAGAAAGCCCTTGTCGGCAAGCTCGTTGTTGAGGCCGATGAAGTAGGGGTCGTCGGCGCCGACGGGTCTGCCGGTGCGCGGATCGAGAATGCCGCTCGCGGCTGGAGCCACGACGGCCTGACGCTGCGGCGTCAATCCCATTCGAGTGCTCCCTTTCGCCACTCATATATGAAGCCGACGGTCAGAACGCCAAGAAAAACCACCATCGACCAGAAGCCGAACAGGCCGACCTCGCCGAAGGCGACCGCCCAGGGGAAGAGAAAGCTGACCTCGAGATCGAAGATGATGAACAGGATGGCGACCAGGTAGAAGCGCACATCGAATGTCATGCGCGCGTCATCGAAGGCGTTGAAGCCGCATTCGTAGGCGGAAAGCTTTTCGGAATCAGGCCGTTTGTAGGCAAGCACAAAGGGGATGACGAGCAGCGCCACAGCGATACCGGACGCCACCGCGATGAAGACCGCGAGCGGAAGGTAGTCCAGCAAAAGTTCGTTCATCGGAACCCTCGTTCTCCGACGTTGCCGCAGCCCCGATGGGAAATCCGCCCCCTCCCCGGCAGCCGTACAAGGCGCCGCAGGCCTCACAAACGCCCCTGTGACCGTTGGATTCGTTCCAAGGACGGGATTGGGCAGGCTTAGCGCAGCGCACAATGGGTGGCAAGTCGCCGCTCCTTATTGATTGTGATTGATTGTGGCCAGCGTTGCGGTCGCCGCAGCAAGCCCCAGCGGGCGGCGCGGCCGGAAATAGGCTTGCGCTGCATCCTCGCCTAGAATGCATTGTAGAATGGCAGGTTCGGCGGGGAGGCTCGGGATCCATGCAGCGAAAAGTCATCATTTCATGCGCGGTTACAGGCTCAGCGGACTCCCCCGGCAAGAACCCGGCCGTTCCGGTGACGCCCGCGCAGATCGCCCAGTCCTCGATCGACGCCGCCAAGGCGGGCGCCGCGGTCGTTCACATCCATGTACGGAACCCGCAAACCACCAAGCCCAGCATGGATGGGGCACTCTATCGCGAGGTGGTCGAGCGCATCCGCGCGAGCGGCACCGACGTGCTCATCAACCTCACGACCGGACCGGGCGCCCGCTTCGTCCCGGACGCGGAGGATCCGATGAAGGCCGGCCCGGGCTCAAGCATGGCTCTCCCCGCGGCGCGCGTGCGCCACGTGATCGAGTTGCGCCCTGACATCTGCAGCCTCGACATGGGCAGCCTCAACATGGGCTCACGCGTGTTCATCAACACGCCCGAGCACCTGCAGGCCATGGCGCTTGCCATTCGAGATATCGGCGTCCTGCCGGAGCTTGAAGTCTTCGAAACCGGGCACCTGCTGCTCGCCAAGCGCATGATCGAGACCGGCCACATCAAGCCGCCCGGCATGTTCCAGCTCTGCCTCGGCATCTCGTGGGGCCAGCCGGCCACGCCCGAGGCGATGACCTACATGCGCAACCTGCTGCCGGCCGGATCGCCCTGGTTTGCGTTCGGCATCTCGCTCCATCAGTTCCCGATGGTGGCGCAGGCGGTGCTGCTCGGCGGGCATGTCCGCGTCGGGCTTGAGGACAATCTCTATCTGGCGAAGGGCAAGCTCGCGCCGAGCAATGCCGCGCTGGTGGAGAAGGCGGCGCACATCATCGAGACCCTGGGCGACAACGTTGCGAGTCCCGATGAGGCGCGGGAGATTCTCGGGCTGCAAACCGCCCGCAACTGAGCGGCCGGATCTCGCGCAAACACCGCAGGGACAAGCCCTAACGAGCCATTAAGCATCCGGAAGAAGCATCCGGAAGTAATCCGGGCTTTTGTGTTCTCCGTCACAGTCTCCTGACGACCGCTCCACATAGGGTTTTGGGTATCGCTAACCCGAACTGCGGGAGCCATGGCATGTCTGCGATCTCAACAGCCTATCCGGCAAACCTGTCGTTTCCGCCTCGGCCGGCAGCCGGCGTGATTGGACGGCCATGGGGCTTCTGGTCGACTCTCGGCTGGCTCGCGGCCGCCTATGCCGTCATGGCGGGTGCAGGTCATGTCGTATCGAGCGCGAAATTCTACCTCCGTCACATTGATCCGCTAATCCTGCAGTATGCGATGGGGAAGGTCCCCATCCTCGCGGGCGCCCTGTTTCTGGTGCTCGTGGCGCACTGGCGCGGTCCTTCTGCGCGCGCCTACCTCGGTCTCGAGTGGCCTCGCTGGCATCACATCTTGTTTGCCTCTGCGATTTTCGCTGCGCTCTGGCTTTTCTTCTTTGGCCTGGGATCTTCGTCTCCCACGTTCAGCTCGCCGGCTGAACAGCAACTTGTCAACGATTACCGCGCCGTCATGGGCAATCCCACGGCGATCGTCTTTTACTGGATGGTTCTGGTCGTGATTGCCCCAGTCACTGAAGAAATCATCTTCCGCGGCTTTCTCCAGCATGGCTGGAGCGAAAGTCGCATGGGCGCGGCCCGTGCCATCCTCCTGAGCACCTTGCTCTTTGCCTTGGCACATATGCACTACGGCTTGTTTGGCATGGCCCTGGTGTTCGTCAACGGCCTGACATACGGCGTGACACGCTGGTACACCGGCTCGACCCTGCTCGCCATCATGATACATGCCGCTTGGAACCTCAGCTGCGGCATACGCATCGCGCTCGCCGCCTGATGCACCGACAAGACAGTACCGACGAGACATCTGTGTCCCGGCCGGGCGCCGCCGGGACCGCTCGTGATGCAAGCCTCAATCGAGCGGCTCGACCTTGACGATCGAGGCGCCGTGGTTGCTGCCGACCCAGAAGGTGACCGGCGTCGTCGAGTTGTCGATCCAGACCCGCCGCACGTTGGTGTTCTTCGGCAGCTGATACTCGGTCGCCTGCCCGGTCTTGGGATCGAGCCGCACGACACGATCGTTGGCCATGCCGGCGGTCCACAGCTCGCCGTTCCGGTCCGGGATCACGTCATAGGGATACGACAGCGGCGTCGGCATGTCCCATTCGGTGAATTTTTCCGCCTTGGTATCGAACATCGCGAGCTTGTTGGCCCGGTATTCCGTGAACCAGAGCCGGTCCTGCGGGTCCATGTAGCCACGACGCGGATTGGAGTTCGGCGTCGGCGTCTTGTAGAAGCTCGCCTTTCCGCTCTTGGCGTCAATGCGGCCGATATACTCCGAGCTGAAGTCCATGAAGAACAGGTTGTTCTGCGAGTCCGCCTTGATTCCATAGACGCTGCGGTCAACGCCACGCGGCAAATCCTTGAACGGCTCAAAGGTCTCGAACTTGAGCGTGGCGAGCTCCATGCGGTGGACGCCCGGAATGCCGACGCTGTTCATCCACACCTTGCCGTCGACATGCGACGACATCGGCATCACCATCGCCTGCTGCGAGGCCGGGTTGTTGATCTCCTTCGGCAGCGGGAACATCGTGAACTTCTCGGTCTTGCGATCGAACTTCGCGATGCCGGCCTGCAGCATCAGGCCAACCCAGATGTCACCGTCCTTGAGCTGAATGTCGAGCATGCCGGTCGGGTAGTCGGGCTTGAGCGTCGGCACCGCATATTCGGTGACCTTGCCGGTCTTGGGATCGAGCTTGCCGAGGAACTGGTGACCGAAGTCGGTGTACCAGGCCATGCCATGCTCATCGAGGATGACATCGTGCGGCATCGCGGTCGAGCGCGGCAGGTCGTACTCGGTGACGACAACCTTGGTCGAGCGACCCTTCAGGCGCGGCAGCGGCTTGAGCGCGTATTCCCACTGCGGCGAATTGCTGAGGTTGATGGAGGCGAGATAATCCGCACGCGGCCGCAACCGTTCGGGATCCACGACCGTGCGCTCGCGCACCTCCTTACGCCTTTGTGGCTCGAGCGGCGTGCTGCCGGGTGCGTAGCTGGCCATGCGCTGCAGAACGGTGATCCAGCCGTCTGAATCGTAGGTCGACTTCGCAATGCGCTCGTAGGTGTGGCAGCTCGTGCAGCGGTCCATGAAGGCCTTCTGCTGCGGCGTGCCCGGGAAGCTCGCCATCCATTCCCCGCTCGTCAGCTGGGCGGCGAGATTTCTCGCCTTCTTCAGCTTGATCGAAACCGGCGCGCCGTCCTCGCCCACCTCCACGGTCCTCGGTCCATCAAGCTCATAGCCGATCGCGCGGATGCGCAGCGTGTATTTGCCGGGCTCAAGCTTGGCGGCTGGGAAGCTGAAGCTGCCCTTGTCGTCGCTGACGACGGAAATGGCGATGGTGGAACCTTCTTTCTTGGCGCTGACCACCACGCCTTCCATCGCCCCCTCCTCCGCGGAGGTCACTTGCCCCATGAGCTTGCCGGCGGCCTGCGCCGGATCGCACCCCGATTGCACCAAAGCGACGGCCCATGCCGCCGACGTGACCAGCAACCAATGTTTCATTGTCATGGCGCTCTCCCAACATTTGCAACGACCGCGATGCTTCAGCTTGGCATCGTCATTTGGCATCTTGACCGTGGGCCAGCGTAGGACGCGTCTGGCTGCGGCACAAGTACGAGGGCCTACAATCAGGTGGAACCTCGGGTTTTCAGCGCGCGGCGGCCGTGGCATCATCGCGCCACACGGAGGAACCGCACATGTCATCGACCCGATCCATCGTCTCATTCTCAGTCGCCCTGCTCATGGCCGGCACCGCCTCGACCTATGCGGCGGACGTCAGCTACGAGCGGCTACGCAATCCCGAGCCGCAAAACTGGCTCATGAACCATCGCGACTTCGCCTCCCAGCGCTTCTCTCCGCTGAACCAGATCACGAAGGCGAACGTGAAGAACCTCAAGCTCGCCTTTGCGCTTCCGCTCGGCGGCAAGGCCGGCAACGAGTACGTCGAGGCGACGCCGCTCGTCGACAACGGCTTCATGTACATCACTGACGTCTGGGGCGTGGTCTACAAGATTGACGTCCGCCCGGCCGCGCTGGGCCGTGTCCTCTGGAAGATGGATCCCGGTCAGCAGAAGCCAGACCGCAACCGCGGCGTTGCGCTGTGGGGTAATCTTGTGATCTCGGTCACCGGCTACGACGGGCGCATCATCGCGACCGACGCCGAGACCGGCCAGATCGTCTGGGACAAACAGCACGGCGACCAGCCCGACCTCGAATTCTCAGCGGCACCGCTCGCGCTCAAGGACACGATCGTCATCGGCGCATCGGGTGGCGACAACGGCGTGCGCAACTGGCTCGCCGGCCTCGATCCCAAGACCGGCGAGCAGCAATGGAAGACTTTCGTCGTCCCCGCTCCCGGCGAGCCCGGCAGCGAGACCTGGAAGGACAAGAACAACGCCTGGCAGACCGGCGGCGGCGCGCTCTACGTGACCGGCTCCTACGATCCGCAGAACAATATTACCTATTGGGGTACGGGCAATCCGGCCCCGCGCTACGATTCCGCCCATCGGCCGGGCGACAATCTCTTCACAAACAGCTCGGTGGCGTTCGATGCGGCGACCGGCAAGATGCAATGGTTCTTCCAGCACACCGCCAACGACAACCGCGACTACGATTCCTCCGGCCCGCAGATCATCATCGATGGCAAGGTCAATGGTGAGGATCGCAAGCTGCTCGTTCACGCCAACCGCAACGGCTTCCACTATGCCTTGGATCGGCTGAATGGCCAGTTCCTGAAGGCGGTTCAATATTCCGAGAAGGTGACCTGGACCAAGGGCATCGATGCCAAGACCGGCAAGCCCGTCGACTACGATCCGCGCAAGGACGTGCAGAACTTCGCGATCGAGTGGAAGGGCGGCGCCGACGTGCTCAAGAATGCCTGTCCCGACGTGCACGGCGGCACCAACTTCTGGCCGCCGTCCTACAGCCAGAAGACCAAGCTCCTCTACATCACCGGCAACGAAGGCTGCGCCAATATCGTGCCCGACCAGACCGCGCACGTGCGCGGCAAGTTCGGCGGCGGCGGCTATGTCAACGAGGCGCGCATCACCAGCGGGCTGGTGGTGCTCGATCCCGCGTCCGGCGAGGTCAAGCGGCGCAAGGAGCACGCCTACCCGAACCACTCAGGCGTGTTGACGACCGCTGGCGGCATCGTGGTGACCGCGCTGCTTGACGGCACTATCGTGGCTTATGACGACGAGACCTTGGAGGAGCTGTGGAAGGTCAATGTCGGCACCGGCTTCGTCGCCCCGCCCATGACCTACGCGGTCGACGGCAAGCAATACATCGCGATCGCCTCTGGCCTCAATCCGGTCGCGCGCGCCAAGCTCGCGCGCTCGCCGGAAATGAAGAACCAGAGCAATGCGACCATGCTGTTCGTGTTCGCGCTGCAGTAAGTTGCGATGGTGCGCGCCACACGGTTCCCTCCCCCCTTGCGGGGGAGGGACAGGGAGAGGGGTGGCGGCGAAGCACCGAGTGGAATCTAATCGCGCGCACAAGCTCAAGGCCGGCTGTACTTGTTGAACCTCAAATGCAAAATGGAGGCAGCGCTTGTTGTCACCCCCCTCCCTGTCCCTCCCCCGCAAGGGGGGAGGGAACGCTGTGGCACTGCTCTGGCAAATCGCAGACCCGCATTCGCGCAAACGCTCGCATATGTACGCGTGCTTGTTCGCCCTGCTGACGCTCGTCCTGACAGTGACCTCCAAGGCGCACGCCGACGATCCATTCTATCGCGGCAAGACTCTCGCGCTGATCGTCGGCTCCAACGCCTCGGGCGGCTATGACACCTATGGCCGGCTCCTGGCCCGGCACATGGGCAAGCACATCGCCGGCCATCCGGCCTTCGTGGTGCAGAACATGCCGGGCGCCGGCGGCCTGCGCTCGGCCAATCACCTCTACAACGTCGCCGCCAAGGACGGCACCGTGATCGGCATCTTCGACCAGGCGGTGTTTCTCGACCAGCTGCTTGGCGCTGCCACGCTGCGGGGTGATGCCGCCAAGTTCAACTGGATCGGGCGGGTCATTGGCAACAGCGCGGTGCTGTTTGCCTGGCACAGCGCGAAGGTGAAGACGATCGCGGACGCCTTCACGCATGAGCTGATCGTCGCCGCGCCCGGCTCCTCCTCGCGGCTCAACTGGACCGCGCTCAATGCGCTCGCTGGCACCAAGCTCAAGCTGCTCACCGGCTACGAAGGGCCGGCCACCGCCAAGATCGCGATGGAGCGCGGCGAGGTCGAGGCGATGAGTCTGCCCTGGTCGGTGCTGCAGGCCGAGAATCCCGAATGGCTGCGTGACCAGAAGGTCAACCTGCTGCTGCAGACGGGTCTCGAAAAGAACCGCACGCTCCCCGACCTGCCGCGGATGGTCGATCTCGCCAAGAGCGAGGAGAACCGCAAGGTCCTTGAGATATTCGCGCTGTCGTCGGTGGTCGGGCGCTCATTTGTGGCGCCGCCGGGCGTGCCGAAAGAGCGCGTTGACGAGTTGCGCGCGGCCTTCATGGCGATGGTAAAGGACACCGAGTTCCTGGCCGACATCGCCAAGCTCAACTTCGATCTCGAGCCGATGGCGGGCGCCGATCTGCAGGCCTTCATCGCCAAGGACTATCCCGCAGCCCTCATTGAGCGCGCCAAGGAGATCGCGCGCAAGAGCGTTAACTAACGCCGGTTCATTCCGCCGCGGCCGTCTCCGCGGCCGCAGCTAAGCCGGTCAGATGCGCGATCCGCGGCAGCACCTCCTTGGCGAACAGCGTCATGCTGCGGACCGTGCGCTGGTGGTCGAGGAATCCCGCCTGCTGCATCATCAAGAGGTGATCGAAGCCGCCGACGCGCTCGTGGAAGCGCTTGATCTGCGCGACCACGGAATCCGGCGTGCCATAGACGACGACGCCCTGCTCCTTCTGGAACTCCAGCCCCTGGGCGCGGATCGCCGCGGTGCGGCCCGCATAGGCGCCCTGCAGCGCCTTGACGTTGAGGGCGACCGGCACGTAGCCGGGCGGATTCCGGTATTGCGGCTCGACCTTGACGTTGATGTACCACGAGAGCTCCTGCGCGCCCTTCTCGGCCTCCGCCTCGGAATCGGCGGTGTAGACCAGCGGCATGTACGCCATGCCGCCGCCACCCGGCAGCCCGCAGTCGCGATAGGCGCCGCGGTAGGCGTCGAACATCTTGCGCACGCTCTCGTGCGGCTGCAGGAAGGTCGCGAAGGTGTAGCCGCGGCTCGCGACCTTGCGGATCGCCTCGAAGTCGCTTGAGCCCGTGATCCAGATCGGCGGATGCGGGCTCTGGTAGGGGCGCGGCCACACATTGATGGCGCGCCGATGCGTGAAGCGGCCCTCGAAGCGAAACGGCCCGTCGTGCGTCGTCCACGCCTTCACGATCAGATCGACCGCCTCCCACAGCCGCTCCACGGTCTGGGTCGGATTGGTGTTGGCCGCGAAGACCTCATAGGGCACGCCGCGCACAAAGCCGGCGTCGAGCCGGCCGCGCGAGATGCAGTCGATCATCGCCATTTCCTCGGCCACGCGCACCGGATCGCCGCGGTTGGCAACCGGATTGCCGAGAACGCAGATGCGGCCGCGCTTGGTCTGCCGCGCCAGGATCGCGGCCGTCAGCGGCACCGCGGCGTTGAGGCAGGTCGCGGTCTGGTGATGCTCGTTGAGCATCAGGTTGAAGCCGAGCTCGTCGGCGATGACGTATTCATCGAGATAACGCGCGTAGAGATCGGCGCCGATCTTGGGATCGAAGATCCGGTTTGGCAGCGACACCCACATCGTGCTCACCTCCTCGAGCGGCGGCAGATAGGGATAGGGCATCTCGGTGAAGTGCCAGACCTTCATGGTCAGCTCCGGATCGTTCGGATGCTCAGGTTACGTCAACCGAGAAAGCCGCGCAGGTGGCGCATGAACGCGTCCGGCTGCTCGATGTGGGGATAGTGCCCGGCCTGCGTGACGAGCGCGAGCGTTGCGCCCGGAATGTGATCCGCGAAAGCGCGGCCATAAGCGGGCGTGACGATGCCGTCGTTCTCACCCCAGATGAACAGCGTTGGAGTTGTCACCCGCGCCAGCCGATGCTTGAGCTTGGGATTGTGCATGTAGGGCTCCCAGCAGAAGCGGGCGAAGCTCTCGTTGTTGCGCGCGATGATGGTGAGCGCCTCTTCCGGCATCGCCTTGTAGTCGCGCTGGCCCTTCGCCGGATCGAACCACTTTCGCCCGGTGACCTCGGCGGGCGGCAGCATCCAGATGTCGGCGATCTCCCGCTCGGTCGGGCTGCCGAACCGGGCGCCGCAAGGGGCGGCGAGCGTCATTCTGGAAAAGACGCCCGGGTCCTTGGTGGCCATCTCAAGCGCGATCCAGCCGCCAAGCGAACAGCCAAGAACATCGATGCCGCCCAAACCGAGCCGGTCGATGAGCTCAAGATAGATGTACGCAATATCGTCGGGGCTGCTCACCCAGTCCGGCCGCTCCGAGCGCCCGAAGCCGGGCGGCGACGGGATGATGACCTCGCGGTCCACAGTCAAGAGTTCGAGAAATGGCGCTTCGCATTCGAGCGCGTCCTCGCCATGGAGAAGCAGCAGCGGCCGGCCGCGTCCGACACGCGTAAGTTCCAGGCGAATGCCGGCGATCTCGACAAAGGTTTCTGTGCGGCCGGTCACGTCGTCACAAATCGTCCAGGAATTTCAGCTTCCCGGCCCACTTGCGCGCAACCTCGGCCGCATAGGCGGGATCGACCGCGTTGACCTTGGGGAACTCGTCCTTCCAGGCAAAGGGCCGCACCGCATAGATGATGATGCGGCTGTTGGTAAGGTCGTGCTTCGCGCGGCGCTCCGGCAGCAGCATGGGATCGATATAGCCGGTCCAGACCCCGTCGATGATGTCGGTCGCGGTCTTGGGGTCCCAGCGCGTCGCGACCGCCCACATCACTTCCGCTGGCTTGGTGATGTCGATGTCGTCATCCACGATGATGATGATGCGGCCGAGATAGGTGCTCGAGCCGCAGCCGGCGGCGACCAGGCCCGCCATCTTGGCGTGGCCGGCATGCTGCT
>DAIUEP010000132.1:0-13823 GCA_036845065.1 Xanthobacteraceae bacterium
CTTGACATTGCGGCTTAAGCCGCTACGTTCCCGGCCAGCACCGACGCAATTCGAGGTTTAGCCATGGCGAAGGCCACCACCATCAAAGTCAAGCTCGTGTCGAGCGCCGACACCGGCTTCTATTACGTGACCCGCAAGAACTCGCGCACCATGACCGACAAGCTGACCAAAAAGAAATACGACCCGGTCGCCAAGAAGCACGTCGAGTTCCGCGAAGCGAAGATCAAGTAGCGCTTGCGACGACGCGATCAATGACGAGGGCGCCCCCACGGGCGCCCTTTGCGTGTGTTGCGCAATCTGCAATTCGCGTGTTGGCGATTTGGGTGTGTTTTTGAGACTTGCGCGCGCGTCGCGACTTCGCGTGTGCGTCGCAGTCGCCTCAGCGAGCCGAAAGGTGGCCGGCCGGGAGCGGCTTCATGAGGAGGCCACTCGTACCGCTCCCGAACCGGCCGAACCCCACGGACCCAGGAGATGCGGCGGACCTGAGCATACCGCAGGGTTATCAAAGTCGGCGACCAACGGACCTGTCATAACGAGAGTAAATGATCCATCGACCTGGTTCAGGCTAACCTAAAGTCTGGGCGAATCCAACCGTATAAATGGTGGATAACGTGGATAAATCGGTAAACCTAAAAAGTTAGGGTTGACTGTTGCAAAAATACCTCACGCTGCATCCGGAACGACCCGGTTGCGGCCGTCGCGTTTGGCCCGATAGAGCGCCTGATCGGCCCGTTTGAGCAGGGCGGCAGCGCCCTCGTCACGGCCCAGCGTCGCTATTCCGATTGAAATCGTGACCTCGACCCGGCGTGCGGCCTGCTGGATGGGGAAGGGCTCCCCGGCGATCCGGCGGCGCAGCCGCTCGGCCACCATGGTGGCCACCGCCATGTCGGTCTCCGGCATCAGGACCACGAATTCCTCGCCGCCGAAGCGGCAGGCGAGATCGATGCCGCGAACCGACTTCTTGATCCGGATCGCGAACTCGCGCAGCACGTCGTCGCCGGCGTCGTGGCCGTAGCTGTCGTTGATCGACTTGAAGTAGTCGATGTCGATGACGAGCACTGTGAGCGGCTTGCCGCGCGCGGCCGCCTGCTCGACCAGCGTGCCCACATGGCTTTCCATGTAGCGGCGATTGAACAGACCGGTCAGCGGATCGGTGATCGCGAGCTCGATCGAGAGCTGGACGTTGTCGCGCAGCCGCTCGGTGTAGCGCTTCTTGCGGATCTGGGTGCGCGTGCGCGCCATCAGCTCGTTCTTGTCAATCGGCCGGCTCAGATAGTCGTTGACGCCGATTTCGAGCCCGCGCGCCAGCCGCGTGTTGTCCTCGGCGTCGGCGATGGCCAGGATCGGCACGTTGCGGGTACGATCGAGCGAGCGGACCTGGCTGCAAAGCCGCAGGCCATCGAAATTGTCAAGGCTGAGCGACACGATCAGCAGATCGTAGTTGCCTTCGGCGGTCCGGAACAGCGCCTCGCCGGGATCCGCCTCGATCTCGACCGTATGCGCGGACGACAGCATCGTGCTGATGCGCTCCGCCGACGCGGCGCGGTCGTCGACGACCAGGATGCGGCCGCCGAGGCCGGCGTCCGCGATCGCCTCCCGCTCCGGGCTCTCGATGCCGATGTCGCGGGAGGTCACCGCACGCATGCGCAGCTCGTCGGTCATCAGCTTGAGGCGCGACAGCGAGCGCACCCGCGCGATCAATGCGACATCGGATACGGGCTTGGTGAGAAAATCGTCGGCGCCGGCTTCAAGCCCGGTCACCCGGTCGGATGGCTGATCGAGCGCAGTCACTATCACGACCGGGATGTGGTGCGTGGCCGGGTTGGACTTGAGCCGACGGCAGACCTCGAAGCCGTCCATGTCCGGCATCATCACATCCAACAGCACGACGTCGCATTCCGCGCGCTCGCAGATGGCGAGCGCCTCCGGCCCGCTCATGGCAGTCATCACGTCAAAGTACTCGGCCGACAGGCGCGCCTCGAGCAGCTTCACATTGGATGGAATGTCGTCGACGACGAGAATACGGGCGGTCATCCGCGGTCCCCTCAGGCCGGCCCCAGAAAATGACGAACGGTCTCGATGAACTTGCCTACCGAAATCGGCTTGGAGAGATAGGCCTCGCAGCCCCCCTCGCGGATGCGCTCCTCGTCGCCCTTCATCGCAAAGGCGGTGACGGCCACGACCGGAATGGCCTGCAGCTCAGGGTCACCCTTGAGCCACTTGGTGACCTCGAGGCCGGACACTTCCGGAAGCTGGATATCCATGAGGATCAAATCGGGATGATGCCGGCGCGCCAGATCGAGCGCTTCGGTTCCGCTGCGCGTGCCGACGGTTGCGTAGCCGTGCGCCTCCAACAGGTCGTGGAAGAGCTTCATGTTGAGCTCATTGTCCTCCACGATCATCACCGTCTTCGCCATCGCCCCCGAGCCTTCCGCCCCGTTATCCCCACACGACCAGTAGTCCGCATGGAGTTTGTCGATCGCACGGCCGGGGCACGGGCCGGTGCGAAAAACTAGTCCCGATTCGTTACCGAAACGACAACTTGTCTCTCAACTCTCTGATTAATCGCAAGAATTATGAAACATAATGGGGTTCAGGTGGTTACCAGATCGCTACCTTCAACCGGCAGATAGCCAGCCTTGGGCCAATGATTGTATGACATGAGCTTGGTAAACCGGGGTCAACGATCATGACCTTCACCCGCCCAGGCAAACCTGACCCGAAACAACGGCAAGAGGCCGCCGCCGCGCTTGCAGTTGCGGCGCTGAGCTTCATTGCGGGCGAGCCCGAACGGCTCGGCCGGTTCCTGGCCGTCACCGGCATCGGACCTGAATCGATCCGGTCGGCGGCGCGCGAGCCGGATTTCCTGCTCGGCGTCCTCGACTACCTCGCAAGCGACGAGCCGCTGCTCATCGCCTTCGCCAACGAGAACGGGTTCGATCCCGAGCATGTGGCGCGCGCCCGCGACGTGCTGGCGGGACCGCCAGCTAGAGATTGATCATCTGCACCAGCGGGCGCATGTCGCCGGCGTCGCGCACGCGCCACCAGCGTGCGAGCGCCTCGGCGCTGCGCTGCTCTCCGATCACTGGCGCGGCGAGGAGCGCAAACTTCTCGCCGATGTGCTCGTCTTGCATCGGGTTGTTGGGGTGCCCCAACGGATTGCCGACCTCGACCGTATGACGGGCGCCCTCATGGGTCTTCGCCACCACGCGCAGCGCCATGTCGGGCAGCAGCGCCTCGATCGCCTCGTCGACCGTCACCTTGATCTTCGCCATCAGGGGCCGCAGCGAAGGCTCGAGCACCGCCTCTGCCCGGAACGAAGCGACCGTCAGCGTTCCGTCGAGGAGCGTGCGCGCGAACATGTAGGGCAGGCTGTGGTCGGCGGTCTCGCGCGTGCGCGGGTCCCATTTCTCCGGCTCGCTGCCAATCTCGAACCAGGTGAACTTCGAGGTGAACACCTCGATCTCCGTGAGATCGCGCGGATCGAGCTTCCGACGAAGCTCGAGCGCCGCGAAGACCACCGGCTGGCCGTTGGTCTCGACCGGCCAGTATTTGATCTGCACCTTCGGGGTGAGCGGCTCGCCGCCCTTGCTGGGAAAGGCAGCGATCTCGAACGGGCCGGTGACGTTCTCGAACAGGCCGTTGCGGCCCTCGAAGGCGTTGCCGGGACCGACCATGCCTTCGCGCGCGAGCAGCGCGGCGAACACGCCGTTACGCACCGCATAGGCGGTCGCCGCATTCTTCCATGGCGTGAGCTCGCCCGAGCGGGTGACGCGCAGCGGCAGGCTCGATGTCGCCGCGATGCCGACCGCGTGCGCGGTCGCTTCAAGCGGCAGACGAAGCAGGTTGCAGACGCCCGCCGTGGTCGCGATCGCGACACCAAAGCCCTGGTCCCAGCCACGGCGGCTGAGCTTGGCTGCATCGGCCAGGCGGGCAAAGATCTCGTAGACGACAGCCATGGCGGCAAGCAGGCGCGGCCCATCGACCGGCATGGCGCCGGCGATTGCCAGCAACGCGCCCAGGCAGTCGCTCGGATGCCCGCCCGGATAGCGGTCGTTGAAATCGAGATTGCGGATCATCGCGGTGTTGATGAATGATGCGATCTCCAGCGGCGCCTCGCCGCCATGGCAGAGCACAGAACCAGGGTTCTGGCCGGGCGTCTGCCCGGCCGCAAGCCTGCGGCCGATCTGCGCCGGCTCGCAATCCGCGGCGCCGAGCGCGCAGCCGAGCGCGTCGATCAGCCGTTGCGTCGCGGCATGCACAGTAGCTGTGTCCAAGTCCTTGAAGGCAGCCGAGGAGGCGTATTCGGCAATCTGTCTCGTGATAGTGTCCATGCTGTCGCTTTCATTTGGGATCAGACGGCCTCTAGCATGTCCAGCGCGCCGCTTGCACCCACAGGCTTCTGCCGCGACTGCCGCCGCGACGTGGCGGGCAACGCCGCGCGCTGCCCGGGGTGCGGCTCGCCGCGGCTGGTGCGTCACCCTGAGCTCAATTCGCTATCGATCGCGCACGTCGATTGCGACGCCTTCTATGCCACGATCGAGAAGCGCGACGACCCTTCGCTCGCTGATAAGCCGGTGATCGTCGGCGGCGGCCAGCGCGGCGTGGTGCTGACCTGCTGCTATGTGGCACGCACCTATGGGGTGCGCTCCGCGATGCCGATGTTCGAGGCGCGGCGGCTGTGCCCGCACGCGACGGTGGTTCGCCCCCGCATGGACACATATGCCGAGGTCGGCCGCGCCGTGCGCACGCACATGCGCGCGCTCACACCCCTGGTCGAGCCGGTGTCGATCGACGAGGCCTTCATGGACTTGTCCGGGACCGAGCGGCTGCACGGCATGCCGCCCGGCAAGGCGCTCGCCACCTTCGCCGACCGGATCGAGAAAGAGCTCAAGATCACGATATCGATCGGGCTCGCCGCCAACAAATTCCTGGCCAAGATCGCGTCCGATCTCGACAAGCCGCGCGGATTTGCCGTGCTGGGCGCGGGCGAGGCCGCGGCCTTTCTTGCGCCCAAGCCGGTCTCTTTGATCTTCGGCGTCGGCAAGGTCGCGCAGGCGAAGCTCGCCAAGGATGGGCTACGCACCATCGGCGACCTTCAGCGCGCCGGCGAGAGTGAGCTCTTGCGCCGCTATGGCGCGGAGGGCGCGCGGCTCTTCCGCCTCGCCCACGGCCGCGACGATCGACGGGTCGTCGCCGAGCGCGAGGCAAAGAGCATCTCGGCCGAGACGACTTTCGACCATGACATCGCCGAGCTGCGGCCGTTGGCGCAGCGGCTGTTGCACCTCGCCGAAAAAGTCTCGGCACGCCTCAAGGCCGCCGAGCTTGCCGGCACGACCGTAACGCTCAAGCTCAAGACCAGGGATTTCCGCCTTCGCACGCGCGCTCAATCGTTCGAGCGCCCGACCCAGCTCGCCGCGAGGATCTTTGCAACCGGGCGCGAATTGCTGGCGCGGGAGATCGACGGCACGGCGTTCCGCCTGATCGGCATCGGAGTGTCAGGATTGTGCGCGGCCGACGACGGCGATCGCTCCGACCTCCTCGATCGTCGCGCCGCTGACGCCGAATATGCGATCGACCGGCTGCGCCAGAAATTCGGCGACGCAGCCGTCGTGAAGGGGCTCTCGCTCGACGACGAGGAAGAGGACCGGGCGACGGAATGACCGCCTCGGTCTTGCTACGCGTTCAGCAAGCGCGGCGCGCATTACTGCGCGCAGAGTTTTTTGCGCTCTACGGACAGGCCTTCGTATCCCTGATCTCCAGCGTCTTGAGCTCGCCACTGATCGAGAAATTGTTGTAGTCGAGCATCAGCGCGCGTGAGATGCCGTTCTCGTAAAGCTCGAACGAGATCGCGTAGACCGGCAACTGCTCGCCGCCCTTGCCCGACTTTTCGAAATAGCTCACGGTGACCGGCCAGCGCTTCATGCCGACGAGCGCCTGTTGGTCGCGCGCGGCGTCGTTCGGGGCGCGTTCGGGACCGATCTCGCGGCCGATGACGGTGAGCGTGTTGTAGACCTTCTCGCCGCTTTCCGATCCGTCATAGACCGGCACTTCCAGAATGCTCTTGTTCTCGCGCGCCGCATCGAGAATCCGCCGCACATGCTCGGTCGGAAAGATGACCGACGCTTCGAGGTCGAGCTTCTTGTCCTTCGGCTTGGACAGCGTGACCGCGACGACGCTCTGCCGGCGTTCGGCCCGGCCGTCGACCGCGTCGAGGAGCTGCTGATTGAGATAGTTCTGCGAGACGAACTGGTAGGCCTTGGCGGCGCCATCCTCCCAGGTGGTCGATCGCAGGTCGCTCAGCGTGACCTTGCCTTCGCCATTGTCGAGCTCGGAGACCTGGCGGAATTCGAGCTTGTAGCCATCACACATGTTGCCCGAGAAGTCATAGAGAATGCGGCCGCGCGCCGCCACCGCGCCGCCCTTGCCACTGGTCTTGGCAAGCTTGAGCTCATAGACCGCACGGTGCGCCGCAAGCTCGCCGGCAGGCGTCAGCGCCGCCGCCGTCCAGGGCCCACCGAGCAGGGCGGCCGCCGCAATCGTTATGGACGCAAGGCGAAGAGTGTTGAGGATCGTCATTGGAAAAGGTCTCCTGAAAACGTGTCCGGCCGCCGTGCCTCGAACATAAGGACGTGGCCTGGCCCCCGCAACGGCTGATGCGTCCCAACTTGAATATAGCGAGCCGATCGGCCAAGAGTCGACCAAGACAGGGCCGCTGACGGCTCGTTTGGCAACGGATAGGGGAAAACAGCATGGCCCAGGTTGAACAGAAGCTCGCGGCGCTTGGTATCGTTCTCCCGACGCCGGCGGCGCCGATCGCCAACTATGTCGGATTTGTGCGCACCGGGTCGCTGCTGGTCGTTTCCGGCCAGATCTGTCTCGGCTCGACGGGCACGCTGGTCGCCAAGGGCAAGCTCGGCGAAACCGTGTCGATCGAACAAGGCCAGAGCGCGGCGCGCGCGTGCGCGATCAACCTTCTGGCCCAGGTCAAGATGGCGCTCGGCGACCTCGACAAGATGGTGCGGGTGGTGCGGCTCGGCGGCTTCATCAATGCCCACCCGACGTTCCTCGACGGGCCGAAGGTCATGAATGGCGCCTCCGACCTGATGGTCGAGGTGTTCGGCGACAAGGGCCGGCATGCCCGCACCACCGTCGGGGTTGCGGCGCTGCCGCTCGATGCCGCGGTCGAGGTCGAAGGGCTGTTCGAAGTCGCCTGACCGGACAAGTGAGCAGCCATGGCCAGCCTCGACTGGCTGATTGCGCGTCCGGTGGCCCACCGCGGCCTGCACGACGCCGCGGCCGGCGTGATCGAGAACACGCCCTCGGCCTTTGCGGCCGCGGTCGCCGGCAACTACGCGATCGAATGCGACCTGCAGCTTGCAGCCGACGGCGAGGCCATGGTGTTTCATGACGACGCGCTCGGCCGCCTGACCGAAGGCAGCGAGCGGCTCACGGCCATGCAATCGAGCGAGCTCAAGCGTGTTCCCTTTCGGGCCACCTCCGATCGCATGATCACGATCGGCGAGCTGTGCGACCTGGTGGCCGGCCGGGTCACCTTGGTGATCGAGATCAAGAGCCGCTTCGACGGCGACCGCCGCCTGATCAAGCGCGCCGCCGACGTGCTCTCGGGCTATCGCGGACCCGCGGCGCTGATGTCGTTCGACCCAGGTCCGATGGCCGCCCTGCGCGCGCTCGCGCCCAAGCTGACGCGCGGCATCGTCGCCGAACGCCACTACCGGCACCACGAGTGGGACCACCTCTCCGTTCGCGCCAAGCGCGCGCTCGGCTATTTCGGACATGCACTGCAGACCCGTCCGCAGTTCATCGCCTATGCGGTGCACGATCTGCCGGCGACGCTGCCGCTCACGGCGCGCAGGCTTCTGGGACTGCCGCTCTTGACCTGGACGGTGCGCACACCAGAGGATCGCGAGCGGGCGGCCAGCTATGCGGACCAGATGATTTTCGAGGGGTTTCGGCCGTAGTGTGGCGGATTTGACGTTCCTGTTCTGGTCGCGGCAAACCTTGTATGGCAACTTCAAATCCAAAATCTGTAAGGCGCGACTGAGGACATGATGAGAGCCGTCGAAAGGCTTCCCCTCGAATTCGAGCGATTCAGGCAGATTGGTGGAGCCCTTGGCTTCGCTATCTATGAAGACGCCGGAGAAGACCAAGCGGAAGCACTGGCGGCTATTGCTTCGGCCATCCCTAGTGTGGATAGAGACATCATAACGTCGCTGGGATGCCGGCGTATTGATAAGCTCACTTTCTTCGGTGACTGGTATGACGCGAGAACAGAGTCGGTCCTGAAGGTCGGCGAGTTCATAGCGAGCGATGGAAAGAAACTCGTCAACCCAAAGCTCAAGGACCTCGATGGCATCCACATCCGGTCAGGAGGCAGCCCACTTCCAGAGGCTGGCGCTGGCGGACAGTTTGCATACGCTTTTTCGTGGACGCCTTATGGACTCAAAGCGAGCCCGGGGGAAGTACAGCAACTGTTCACTGCGATCACGACTTTTATTCTTCCCCCTAATCTCGAGCACCACATCCTGGATTGGAGCAGCCCGCGTTTGCCAGAAGCTTCCAAGCTTTTCGCCGCCGGGATGGAGTGGTGGGGAGTGTTCCTATTTACAATCCACGTGCCTCTGATCAGACGGCTCACGGTGATTGCAGGTTCTACGTCAGACTGAGTGCGCGCTCGCCGGGCCAGCCTTTCAAGCTGGCCGGAAAAGTGCCAAATCTTTCTGAGTTCGAGAGTTAGGCATCCCGGTTCGAGCCGGTCGCCGAACGCTTGGATCGTTCGGAGAGGCGTGCGATGCATCTGAAGCACCTTCTGATGGGAGCGGCCCTGTGTCTTGCCTATCCGGCACACGCGCAGCCCCGCGGCATCGATGGCGTGCCGTTCACCAAAGTTCCCAGGGTGCTGATCTCGGTTGGGCAGAGCGGCGACGCCCGCGTGCCGTTGGTGCATGCGGCGGTGGCGCATTGGAACCAGCTCCTGGCCGGCATCGGCAGCGGTTTCCGGCTGGAGTCGGTTTCGCTGGGTGGCGGCGCGTCAGCGCAGCCCGGCACGATCGTGGTCGTGCTGTCGGACGGCGAGTTCATTTCGCACGTCAATCGCCTGCCCGGCGGGCAAGGCGCGGTGGCGATGATCCGCAACACCAAGACCCCGCCGATGTCGTTGCCAAATGTCGCCCGCAACGTGATCGCGCATGAGCTGGGGCATGCGATCGGTCTCGGCCACAACGCCGATCCGGCGATGCTGATGTGCGGACGCCCGGCGCCTTGCCGCCCAGGACTGTTCGCCTCGCAGACGCCGCGGTACTTTCCGTTGAGCGCGGCGGACCGGAGCAAGCTGCTGGCGATGTATCCAGCCAGCTGGAAGGGTCAATGAGCGGCAATCCCAAACGCCCCTTCGCCATGTTATTCTCGCTCGCGCAGGACCCTGTCGCCCTCCCATGACATCGACCGACATCACGCTCCGCGTTGCCAACGCCATCGGCGACGTCGCGCCCGCGGCCTGGGACGCCTGCGCCAATCCGGCGCCCGAAGAGGGCGCCAAGGCTTACTACAACCCATTCATCTCGCACGATTTTCTGGCCTCGCTCGAGCTCTCGGGCTCGGTCCGCAACCGCACCGGCTGGCAACCCATGCACCTGTTGGCGGAAGCCGCCAGCGGCGAGCTCGTCGGCGCCGTTCCCTGCTACGCCAAGTCCCATTCGCAGGGCGAATACGTCTTCGACCATGGCTGGGCGGACGCCTATGAGCGCGCCGGCGGCAACTACTATCCCAAGCTCCAGGTCGCGGTTCCGTTCACGCCGGCGACGGGGCGGCGCCTGCTGGCGCGGCCCGGCGCGCAGGAAAACGACGTCCGCATCATGCTCGCGGAAGGTCTCGCCGAAGTCTGCCGTCGCAGCCACGCATCGTCGGTGCATGTGACGTTTCCGACCGAGGCCGAGTGGCAGCTTCTGGGCGAGCACGGCTATCTGTTGCGCACCCACCGCCAGTTCCACTGGGAGAATGCTGGCTACAACAGCTTTGAGGAGTTCCTCACCTCGCTCGCTTCGCGCAAGCGCAAGGCGATCAGGCGCGAGCGGGCGGACGCGCTGGCAAGCGGCATCACGGTGCATCAGCTCACCGGCGCGGAGCTGACCGAAAGCGTGTGGGACGCCTTCTTCGCGTTCTACATGGAGACCGGCTCGCGCAAATGGGGCAGGCCCTATCTCAACCGCTCGTTCTATTCGATCGTCGGCGAGAAGATGGCGGACAAGATCCTGCTGGTCATGGCCAGGCGCAACGGCCGCTGGATCGCCGGCGCCATCAACTTCATCGGCTCGGACGTTCTGTTCGGCCGCCACTGGGGCTGCGTCGAGCAGCATCCGTTCCTGCATTTCGAGATCTGCTACTACCAGGCGATCGACTATGCGATCGCGCACCAGCTCGGCCGCGTCGAGGCCGGCGCCGGCGGCCAGCACAAGATCTCGCGCGGCTATCTGCCGGTGACGACCCACTCGGCGCATTACATCGCCGACCCAGCGCTGCGCCGCGCCATCGCCGACTTTCTCAAGCACGAGCGCGCCCACGTCGCCGCAGAGGTGGACGAGCTGGCGGAAGCCGCGCCGTTCCGCAAAGGTGACGACGCATGACGTCCCGCCCGGAGCAATTCCCCCGCACCGGCCACGTCGTGGTCGCGCTGATCGTCAGCTTCGCGCTGTGGGGCGTGATGGTGTTCGTGACGCTTGCCTACTTGCGGCGGATCGCCGGCGGGCTCGCGCCGTTCGACCTGCGCCCGTTCGGCTACACGGTCGAAGAGGCGCGAGCGCTGCTGCAAGCGCTCAGCGAGATCGGCCGCGCCTATTACGCCGACGTGCAACTACAGCTCGACACCGCCTACCCGGCGCTCCATGCGCTCTCGCGCGGGCTCTTGCTGTTGTGGCTCACGGCGCCGGGACGCACGGCCGAGCGGCCGTTTCCCCTCCCCTTGCGCATAGCGCTCATGGCATTGCCCCTCGCCACCGCCTGGTTCGACTATTTCGAAAACGAACGCATCGCCCAGATGCTCGCCGCCGGACCGCAGGTCGCCGCCGACGTTGTTGAAAGAGCAAGCTTCTGGACGCAAGCGAAGGCACTCGCCGGCGCGACCACGGAGACGATCTGCGTGGTCATGGCCGCCATCGCGTTCGTGCGCTGGCGGCACCGCCGGCGAGCCCAGCCACCACAATAGAGGACCGCGCGCTGATGCGAGCGGGCCCCCTCGCTCAGCCGATATATTCAACCCGCTTCTGCGCCTCGGCTTCAGCCTCGGTGCGCGGCTGCGCCGGAAGCTGCAGCACGACCGCCGACTGGCCTTCGCACAGCTCCGTCAAGAGCACCATTCGGCCGTCCGGAAACTCCAGGGCATCGTGGTGCAGCCGCGGACTATGTTGGTTGATCTGGCGAAAGACCGCGGTCTTGAAAGGTGCTTTGTGCACCTGCGAACGAAGCCCGATCGCAGGCGTGAGGGCGATCTCCTCGGCAAAAGCAAGTTCAGTGCCGGGGAGGACGCAGACCGCGATGGTCTTATCTTCGGGCGCCGCGAAGCCGCGTGTGCCGGTCCCGAAATCTCGCGTCGTCAGCTTATCTCCGACGTGTGCGGCACGCGACCGCACGTGATGCAGGCTGTAGTCGCACATTTGAAGAGCTCCTTTTTCGGCCCCCCAACCCGTCAAGCTTCTCACGTCAAAGTGGTTCCAGTGTGGTCATTTTGCGGTCACCAACTTGGCTGTCACAATCCGGGCTTGACCAGAAGCGAGCCGCCTGCAATCGAGGAAATGCCCCTGGAGGACGCCATGCCCGCCTATGACCCGAGCAACATCTTCGCCAAGATCCTGCGCGGTGAGATCCCGTGCCACAAGGTCTATGAGGACGCCAAGGCGCTGGCCTTCCTCGACATCATGCCGCGGGCGCCCGGCCATGCGCTGGTGATCCCGAAGACGCCGGCGCGCAACATCCTCGATGTGGCGCCCAACGATTTCGCTCATGTGATGACGATCGCGCAGCGCATCGCCAAGGTCAGCGTCGATGTCTTTGGCGCCGATGGCGTGACGCTCCAGCAGTTCAGCGAGCCCGCCGGCGGACAAGTGGTGTTTCACCTCCACGTCCATGTGATCCCGCGCAAGGACGGCATCGCGCTCAAGCCGCCGGCGAGCGTCAAAGAGGCGCCCGAGGTGCTCAAGGATCAGGCGGCGAAGCTCGCGGCGGCATTGGCCTCCCCGTGAACCGCAAGGATCGGCGGGCGGCAGGCAAGCGCGGCGGGGCCGCCGGCCCGCTCACGTCGCCGTCCGGTCCAGCTGCGCTCGCCGGCAACCTGTTTGCCGCCGCGGTGACGCATTTTCGCGCCGGGCGGCTCGACCAGGCCGACCGGGCCTGCCGCGACGTGCTGACGTTCGACCGCAATCATGCGCATGCGCTCCATCTCCTCGGCCTGATCGCTTTCCAGTCCGGCCGGCACGACGCCGCGCTCGACCTCATCGGCCGGGCCATCGCGCTCGACCGGCGCAACGCCGACTGTGAGTTCAACATCGCGCAGGTGCTGCGCGCGCTTGGCCGCCTCGACGAGGCCGCCGCGCACCTGACGCAGGCGACCGAGCTGCGCCGCGACTACGCGGCCGCCCACCTGGCGCTCGGCGATCTCCATCTGCAGCATGGCCGTTTTGCCGACGCGGTGCCGCACTATCGGCGCGCGCTGGCGCAGCAGAGCGCGCCGGCGGAGGCCTACAGCAATTTCGGTGTCGCGCTCGCCGCCCTCGGCCAGTGGGACGAGGCGGCGGCGCAGTATCGGCGCGCGCTGGCGCTAAAGCCGGACTTGATCGACACCTACCGCAATCTCGGACGCATCGTGCTGGCACAAGGCGATGCCGCGCAAGCGCTTGCGCTCACGCGGCGCGCGCTGGCGCAGCGCGAGACGCTCGAGGTGCGCGCCCTGTTCGTGCAATGCGTGAGAGAGCTTGCCCCTTCTGACATCGACGACGAGCTGCGCGCGCTGCTGACACGTGCACTCGCGGAAGGCTGGAGCCGCCCGAGCGAGCTCTCCGCGCTTGCGGGCGAGCTGTGTGGCGGTCTCCGCGATCTGTCGGCGCTGGCTTCAGATCGGCTGCTCGTGGCGCTCTTGCGGTCGGCGCCGGTGCGCCAAGTCGCGCTGGAAGCCGTGCTGACCGATGCCAGGCGGCAATTGCTCGCGCGCGCCATGATGCCAGGCCCGCTCGATGCGCTTGATGAGGGGCTTCTCGACTTCGCCTGTGCGCTCGCGCAGCAGTGCTTCATCAACGAATACGTGTTCGCATGCCGCGACGAGGAAGCCGCGCAGGCGCGCGAGCTGCGGGACAAGCTCACGGCTGCGCTAGCGTCCGGCGCCGATATAGCACCGCAATCGCTTGCCGCCGTTGCGGCCTATGGGCGGCTGCATACACTCACACACGCCGATACTCTGCTGCAACGATCCTGGCCGGCGGCGGCCGAGGCGCTCATCGTCCAGGTGCGCGAACCGCTTGAGGAGCGCGAGATCCGGCAGTCGATGCCGGCGCTGACCGCGATCGAGGACGAGGTGTCGCGCAAGGTTCAACGCCAATACGAGGACATGCCCTACCCGCGCTGGATCAAGGCGGGGGCGGTCGGCCAGCCGGTAACGATCGACTGGTATCTGCGCAGCCAGTTTCCATCAGCGCCATTGCGCGCGTCACCGCCGCGCAGCGGCCTCGACGTTCTCATCGCCGGCTGCGGCACCGGCCAGCACGCGATCGAGACCGCGCAGCGCTTCACCGGTGCGCGCGTGCTCGCCATCGATCTCA
>DAIUEP010000133.1:0-13782 GCA_036845065.1 Xanthobacteraceae bacterium
CACCATGAGGGCCGAGAAAGGACCGCGAGTGCATCAAATTGAACGGAACCCGCTAGCGAAATGCGGGAGCGACCGAGCCACCTGCATCATCGTTCCCGGATTTCGCTCACGCTCAATCCGGGCTACAGGCTACTCGCTATTCGCCATCTGGCTATTTGCCAATAAAGAGGAAACGCATGGCAACCACAAAGACCCGCGTCGGGGTCCCGTGGGACGGCCGCACCGCCTATGAGCGCTGGGTCGAGGACGACCTCAAGCTCGACCTGCACCGCGGCTATTCGGCAAGCTCGCTCAAGACCGTGCCGGTGAAGCCCTGGAGCGAGCGCGGCATCGCGGCCGCCTTCTATGACATCATCGGCGCGGAATCGCTCGCAGGAATGTATGTCGGCGAGATCGCGCCCGGCCAGTCCAGCAAGCCCGCGCGGCAACTGTGCGACGACGTGGTGTTCATTCTGTCGGGGCGCGGCAGCACCACGGTCGAGACCACGAAGGGGCCGGTCTCGTTCGAATGGGGCCCGCGCAGCCTGTTCGCTATCCCGCTCAATCATCGCTTCGTGATGCACAACAATTCCGGCCGGGAGCCCGCGCGCTTCATCAGCGTCAACACCATCCCGATCGTCTACAACCTGTTTCGCGATCCGAAATTCGTGTTCGGCTGCGACTGGCAGTTCGACCGCATCAATCCCGATACCAATCTCGCCGACAGCATCCTGTATCAGCCCGACGCCAACCACGAGCGCACCGCCGTCAACCTGCACGACACCTGCTTCGTGCCCGACATCTTCATGGTGCAGCGCTCAAGCTTCAAGGAACGCGGCTCGGGCAACAAGACCGTCTATTTCGAGCTCGCGGGCAGCGTGATCTCGGTGCATGTGGCCGAGCATCCGGGCCTGCGCTTCTACAACCCGCACCGGCATGGTCCATCCGCATTCGTGTTCACGCTGGGCGGCGGCGCGAGCGGCTACACCCTGATGTGGCAGGACGGCGGCAAGGAGGTGCGCTTCGATTGGCCGGAGGACGACATCGGCGTCGTGGTGCCGCCCAACATGTGGTGGCACGGCCATTTCGGAACGAGCCCCACCGCGATGCAGCTCGCGATCAAGCTGCGCAGCCGGAAATTCCCGCTCAACCACCTGTTCGACAAGACCCACAAGCACGTCTCCGAAGGCGGCACGGTGCTGCGCTACAACGATCTGGAAGCGGGCCTGCGCGAGCGCGTCTGGCGCACCTATGTCGAGGAGTGTCGCCGCCGCGGCCATGAGGTGCAGGACCCGAGCAAAGCCGAGGTCGGCACATGATCGTCCGCGCATATTGGGCCCTCGCCGCGCTGGTCCTGGCCACCGCGACGAGCCACGCCCAATCGATCGCCGACTTCTACAGCCGCACGCCGGTGCGGCTCATCATCTCGGCCGATCCCGGCGGCAGCTACGACCAGATCGGCCGCCTGGTCTCGCGCCATCTCGGTCGGCATATCCCAGGCAATCCGCGTGTGGTGCCGGAGAACATGCTGGGCGCATCCGGTCGCGTCGCCGCGAACTATCTCTATCGCGCGGCGCCGAAGGACGGCTCGGTGATCGGGGTGGTCCAGCAAAGCATTCCGATGGGTCAGGCGCTGGGCGAAGGCGGCGTGCAATACGACGCCGCCCGCTTCAACTGGATCGGCAGCCCGGTGCGCCTCGATGAGACGCTCGTGGTCTGGCACACGACCGGGGTGCGCACGATCGAAGACGCCAAGCAGAAGCCGGTCATCATCGGCGCGACCAGCCCGACCGGCATGAACTACGTCTACCCCAAGCTCGCCAACGAGCTCCTTGGAACCAAATTCAAGATCGTGACCGGCTACCCCGGCGGCACCCCGATCGTGCTCGCGCTCGAGCGCGGCGAGGTCGAGGGCCGCGGCTCCAATCCCTGGAGCGAGTGGAAGGCCAGCAAGCCCGAATGGGTGCGCGAGGGCAAGATCATCGCGCTCATGCAGATGAGCCTGTTCAAGCATCCGGACCTGCCGCATGTGCCGCTGATGATCGATCTTGCGCCCAACGAGACCGTGCGCTCGGTCTTCGAGCTGGTATCGATCACCGGCGAGATCGGCCGACCGTTCGTGACGTCGCCTGCGGTTGCGCCCGAGCGCGCCGCTGCGCTGCGCGAGGCGTTTCGCAGGACCATGGCCGACCCGGAGCTCCTCGCCGACGCGGTGAAATCGCATATCGACATTCATCCCATCTTTGGCGAAGAGCTCGATGCGCTGGTGCGCCGCGTGCTCGGCGCCCCGAAGAGCGCGACCGACCTGCTCAAGGCGGCGCTGTCGACACGATGAGTTGATCAATTTCGGCGCTGTAGGGTGGGCAAAGGCGAGGGCACTGCCTTTGGGTACGGCAAAGCCTAACGTGCGCCGTGCCCACCAACCGAATGTGCGCAAGCAGGACAGTCCCAGGTGGGCACGGCGCACGATGGATTTGGTCTTCTGGAAAGGCCGTGCAGGCGCCTTTGCCCACCCTACGGAACTCGCGGCTGGCTTGATATAAGAAGCGGGAAGGCTGTCTCGTGACGATTGATGTGGCACAGTAGGACTAATAAGGAGAACCACGATGCTAAGCGCGAGCGACGTCGGCGGCCTGATGGCCATGATGCCGGCCTTTGCGACCGATGATGCGGCGGACATCCGCGCGACCTCGACCATCGACGTCGGCCGGTTGCACCACGGGCTCGATCGCATGATCCGCGACGGCGCCAATGTCATCGCAACGACGGGCAGCTTTGGCGAATGCCATACGCTGCTGCCCGACGAATTCCGCACCCTGGCGCATGAATCGGTGGCGGTGGTGAAGAAGCGCGTGCCGCTGTTCATCGGCACCACCTCGGTGAACAGCCGCGAAGCGGTGCAGAAGATCAAGATGATCGAGAATTCAGGCGCCGACGGCATCCTGGTTGGGGTGCCTTATTATTTTCCCTCGAGCGTGGACAACGCTATTCGTTTCTATCGCGACCTCGGCGAGCTGTTCCCCAAGCTCAACATCATGATCTATCACAACCCGGCGCTGCACCACGTGACGCTGCCGATCGAGGCCATCAAGGAGATCAGCCGGAACCCGGCGGTCGTCGCCATGAAGGACAGCCACCGCACCCCACAGGAGTTCACCGAGCTGCACAAGCTCATCCGCGGCAGGATCAGCGTGCTGGTGCACCAGGCTCAGTTCGTGACCTATGCGGCGCTCGGCGCCGCCGGCCTGTGGTCGATCGACGCCTGGATGGGGCCATGGCCGCAGCTCGCGCTGCGCGACGCGGTCAAGCGCGGCGACCTCGAGGCCGCCAAGGCGATCACGCTCGACATTGCGCCGCCGAACCAGCCGCCCGCCAGCCTGTCCTGGCGCGAGACCGCCGCCAAGATCGCGATCCGCATGGCGGGCTATGTCGATCCCGGGCCGCTGCGGCCGCCGTTCGTGGAAGTTCCAGCTGAGGTGACCGAGCGCATGACGCAGCGCGTCGCGCGCTGGAAGACGATCTGCGACAGGTATCGCGCGCTCGTGCCTGCGGAATGACGGCGATGGATCTCGGACTGAACGGCAAAGTCGCGCTCGTGACCGGCTCAAGCCGCGGCATCGGACGCTCGATCGCGCTGACGCTCGCCGATGAGGGCTGCGATCTGCTGCTGACAGGACGCGATCAAGCCCTGCTCGACGAAGCGGCGGCGACGATCCGCGC
Source organism: Xanthobacteraceae bacterium (assembly GCA_036845065.1). Classification (GTDB taxonomy): domain Bacteria; phylum Pseudomonadota; class Alphaproteobacteria; order Rhizobiales; family Xanthobacteraceae; genus VAZQ01. The sequence continues at coordinate 3,700 of DAIUEP010000133.1, forward strand.
CAAAGGACGCAAGGCGGCCGTCGTCAATATTGATCTGCGCGAGGACCGCGCGCCGGCGCTGCTCGTCGACACCGTCCAGCGCGAATTCGGCCAGCTCGACGTGCTCGTCAACAACGCCGGCACCACCAAGCGCGGCGACTTCTTCGCGCTCACCGACGCCGACTGGCAGGACGGCTTTGCGCTCAAATTCTTCGCCCATGTGCGGCTCACGCGCTCGGCCTGGCCACGGCTGAAGGAGCGCCGCGGCTCGCTGATCACCATCGGCGGAACCAGCGGCCGCAAGCCGGAAGCCGCCTTCACCATCGGCAGCTCCGTCAACGCCGCCTGCGCCGCCTTCAGCAAGGCGATGGCGCATCGCGGCAAGGACGACGGCGTGCAGGTCAACTGCATCCATCCGAGTTTCGTCGAGACCGACCGCCAGTGGCGGCGCATCAAGGCCGAGATGGAGCGCAGCGGCAACAGCGAGGACACGGTCCGCCAGGTGATCGTGCGCGCGGCCGGCATCACGCGCTTCGGCAAGGTCGAGGACGTGGCCGATCTCGTGGCGTTCCTGGTGTCGTCGCGCGCGACCTGGATGCACGGCGCCACCATCGATCTCGACGGCGGAGAGATCGCGGTGCTGTGAGGCCATGCGCCGATGAGCATCCTGTTGACACCCTCGCGCATCGGTTCGGTGGAGATCAAGAACCGCATCGTCATGCCGTCGATGACGACGCGCACCGCCGATGCGGAGGGAATGGTCACCGATGCCTCGCTGGCCTATTACGCGGCGCGCGCCCGCGGCGGCACCGGCCTGATCACGGTCGAGATGGCGGCGCCCGAGCGCGCGGGCCGCCATCGCCGGCGCGAGCTCGGCATCTACGACGATCGCTTCCTGCCCGGCCTGACCCGCCTGGTCGACGAGATTCACCGCCATGGCGCCAAGGCCTCGATCCAGCTCGGGCATGGCGGCGGGCACACACGCCTGGACATCTGCGGCGAGACGCCGATCGCGCCGTCCGCGATCCCGCATCCGGTGTACGAAGTCACGTTCGAAACGATCGTCCCGCAGGAGATGTCGCGCGCGCGCATTGCCGAGACGGTGGCGGCCTTCGCGGCGGCTGCGGCGCGGGCGCAACGGGCCGGGTTCGACTGCGTCGAGATCCACGCCGCGCATGGCTACCTGATCTCGCAATTCCATGCGCCGTTCGAGAACCGCCGCAGCGATCAATACGGCGGCAGCCTTGAAAACCGCGCCCGCTTCGGGCTCGAGGTGCTGCGCGCCGTCAAGGCCGCGGTACCGGGGATGCCGGTCATCTATCGGCTGTCGGTCGAGGACTACTTCGCGGGCGGGCTGACGTGGGCGGAAGGCCGGCAGATCGCGATCTGGGCGGCCGAAGCCGGCGCCGACGCGCTGCACATCAGCGCCGGCCACTACCGGTCATTGCCGACCGCGCATGTGATGATCCCGCCGATGGCGATGCCCGATGCGCCGTTCCTCGATTTTGCGGCCGACGTGAAGAAAGCCGTGCGCGTGCCGGTGATCGCGGTCGGGCGGCTCGGCGATCCGGCCACCGCCACCGCCGCGGTTGAGGATGGCAAGGCTGATTTCATCGCGCTCGGGCGCACCCTTATCGCCGATCCCCAATGGGTCGAGAAGCTCGCCCGCGGCGAGCCGGTCAGGCGCTGCCTTGCCTGCAACACCTGCGTCGACGACATGCGCGGCGGGGCCGGCATCGGCTGCGTGGTCAACGCCGCGGCCGGCCGCGAGCTTCAGTACGCCGATGCAAAGCCACCGCAAGGCGAGCGCATCGCGGTGATCGGGGCGGGGCCGGCGGGCCTCACCTATGCCTCGCTGGTCGCCCGGGGCAACGCCGTCACCGTGTTCGAGAAGGACCGGCGCGCCGGCGGCAGCTTCCGTCTGGCCGGCAAGGCACCGCTGTTCCAGGGCGTGGCGGCCGAGGAGAAAAGCCTTGAGCGCTACGTGGAGAGCCTGGTCGCCGCCTGCGTCCACCAAAGCGTTAACGTCAAATACGACACCGATATCGCGGCCCGCCCGGCATTGCTGGCGCCGTTCGACCGCATCGTCATCGCGACCGGCGGGCGCTATCGCTTCGGCCTCGGCCCCATCGTCCGGACCGCGCTTGCGTTGGGCATCGGCCACTGGCCCGGCATCGGCGCATGGCTCATGCGCGCCAATGTGCGGGACTGGCTCTACCACGAGGCGCGCCAGCCGACGGCCGACCGCTTCAGGCGGCTCGCGCGGCCGGGCCAAATCGTCGTCGCGATCGGGGACGCGGCGCGGCCCGGCAAGAGCAAGCCGGCGGTCGCCAGCGCCTTCGAGGCCGCCCTCCTGCCCTCGTCCAGGCAGTCCGACGCTTGACCGCGCGCCCAGGCGCCTCCAATAAGTGTGGGACTGCTGGCGTTCCTTGCAACCGACGAGTGCGACCGTGGAGATCGAGCTTCCCGACGAGCTGAAAATGCTGCGCGACATGGTGCGTCGCTTCGTCGATGAGGAGTTGATCCCGATCGAAGGCAAGTCGCTCGACGGCCAGAAGCTCAAGCCCGAGATCGATGCCCGCCTGACTGCGCGCTGCAAGGAGCTAGGCCTCTGGCAGATCGACGTGCCCAAGGAGCTCGGCGGCCAGGGCCTCGGCGTGCTCGGCCGCAGCATCGTGTGGTCCGAGCTCGGCCGCACCGTCGCACTCCCGACGCGAACGGTCCGCATCCTCGGGCCCGACATCCGCGCGCCGCTCTATGCGCTCGAAGGCGAGATGCGCGAACGCTACCTGATCCCCACCGCGCGCGGAGAGCGCGAAAGCTGCTTCGCCCAGACCGAGCCGGACGCGGGGTCGGACCCCGGCGCCATGCGCACCACCGCGGTGCGCGACGGCGACCATTACGTCATCAACGGCACCAAGCGCTTCATCACCGGCGCCGACGTGTCCGATATCATCATCCTCATGGCCGCGACCGACCGCAGCAAGGGTTCGCGCGGCGGCATCTCCTGCTTCGTGTTCGACATGGACACGCCCGGCGTCAAGCTGACGACGTGCTTTCACACCCTCACCGGCGAGACGCCGTGGGAGATCGTGCTCGACAACGTGCGCATCCACAAGAGCCACCTGGTCGGCAAGGAAGGCGGCGGCTTCAGCCTCGGACAGCGATGGCTCGGCGCCGGACGCATCAAGCAGGGCGCCCGTGCGCTCGGCGCCACGCGGCGGTGCCTGGAGCTCGCATCGTCGTATGCCAAGCAGCGCTCGACCTTCGGGCAGCCGCTGGCGAGCCGGCAGGCGATCCAATGGCGCCTCGTCGACACCTACGTGAAGCTGGAGGCCGCGAGCCTCCTCGTTCATCGCGCGGCCGCACGCCATGATCGCGGCGACGAGGATCGCAACGAAGCCTATCTGGTGAAACTCTATTGCACGGAGATGGCATGGGAAGCGGCCGACATGTGCCTGCAAGTGCATGGCGGCATCGGGCTCACCACCGACCTGCCGGTCGAGCGGCTCTGGCGCGACCAGCGCAGCCACATGATCACGGAAGGGACGCCCGAGATCATGCGCATGGCGCTCGCCCGCCATGTGCTCAATACATTCGGATGACAAGCAATCGGATGACAAGCAAGGAGAGTGAAATGGCTGACAAGGAATACGAGAACATTCTGATCGAACGGGAGGGTGGCATTACGTTCCTGTGGCTCAATCGCCCCGACAAGCGCAACGCCATGAGTCCGGACCTGCATTTCGATATGGACGACGCGCTCGACTGGCTCGCCACCGACAAGGAAACGAAAGTGCTCGTGCTCGGCGGCAAGGGCGAGGCGTGGTGCGCCGGCCAGGACCTGCGGCTCTACTTCCGCGGCACCCAGGACAATCCGGAGATGCGCTACAAGGCCAACAACGCCAGCCACAACTGGCGCTGGGAGCGGCTGTCGCAGTTCCCGAAGCCGACCATCGCGATGGTCCAGGGCTTCGCCTTCGGCGGCGCCTTCACGCAGCTCTGCGCCTGCGATTTCGCAATCGCGGCCGAGGACGCAACCTTCGGGCTGTCGGAAGTGAACTGGGGCATCATCCCGGGTGGCCTGGTGAGCTGGAACCTGTCCGACATGCTGCTGCCGCGCCACGCGCTTTACTACGCGGTCACCGGCGACACGCTCGACGGCAAGCGCGCGGTCGAGATCGGGCTCGTCAACTTTGCGGTGCCGAAGGCGAAGCTGCGCGAGGAGACGGTCAAGCTCGCCCAGAAGCTGATCAAGCTCAACCCGAACGTCGTGCGCTACACCAAGGAGGCGATCCGGGCGGTGCGCGATATGAGCGACAAGCAGGCGCGCGATTATCTCAAGTCGAAGCAGGATTCGCTCTCGCGCAACGACAAGGAGATCCGCGAGCAGCACGGCATGAAGCAGTTCCTGGACGAGAAGTCCTATCGCCCGGGCCTCGGGCCGTTCAAGCGGGTCGAGAACGCCTGAGCGCGGTCGCTGCTGGACGCGCGCATGGAATCCAAGCACGCCGCCATCGAGCGGTTGTTCCACCCGCGCAACGTCGTGCTGGTCGGGGCGTCGGATCGCCCCGACCACTGGTCGCGGCGTGTCTTCGACAATCTCAAGCGCTTCCGCTTTGCCGGCCGCGTCATGCCGGTCAATCCGAACCGCAGCGAGATCTGGGGAACGCCATGCTTTCCGGGCCTGACCGCGTTGCCGGAAGCGCCCGACCATCTCGTCATCTTCACGCCGGCTGAGACATCGCTGCGCGTGCTGCGCGATGGCGCCGCCGCTGGCGCGCGCAGCGCTACTCTTTACGCAGCGGGCTTCGGCGAGGGCGGCGACAGCGAGGGGCGCGCGCTCGCGGCCAGGCTGCGAACGGTGCTCGACGAGACCGGTCTCACCATCGTCGGACCCAATTGCATGGGCGTCGCCTGCGGCGAATCGAGCTTCTGCAGCATTCCGGACGAGACCTTGCAGGACCTGGCCAAGAGCCCGGTCGCGGTGGTCGCGCAGAGCGGGGCGATCTGCGCCTCACTCAACCGATCCATCAACGAGCTCGGCCTCAAGGTCGGCTATTTCGCGTCCTGCGGCGCCCAGATCGGCTGCAAGGTCAGCGATTTCGTCGACTACTTCGCGGTTCAGCCGGAACTGAAGGTGATCCTTTGCTACATCGAGGGCGTGCCCGACGCTGCGCGCTTTCTGGTTGCCGCGCGCCGCGCTCACGACAACGGCAAGACCGTGCTCGCCATCAAGATCGGCGCCTCCGAAACCGCCCGCGCCTTTGCGCTCGCCCACACCGGCTCGCTCGCCGGCAGCACCGAAGCCTTCGAGGCCGTCGCCGCGACCGCCGGCGTCGTGCGGCTCGTGTCGATCGAGGACGCGATCGAAGCGGTCGAGCTGTTGGCGCGCTGCCGCCCTCCCCGTGGCCCGAACATCGCGGCGGTGACCAATTCGGGCGCGTTGCGCAATCTGATCGCGGAGGCGGCCGACCGCACCGGAGCGACGCTGGCAACGCTGTCCGACGCGACCTGCCAGGCGCTGAGCGAGGCGCTCAAGCAGCCCGACATCACCAATCCGCTCGACACCAAGCGCACGATTGCGCCTGGCCAATACGTGGCGTGCGTCGAGGCGCTGGTGAACGCGCCCGAGGTCGACATCGTGCTCACCGCCGAGGAATTGCCGCGCGACGACGGCGCCGAGCGGCGCGTCGCCAACCTGCGCGCGCTCGAAGGCGTAGCGCAGCGCGCCGCCACGCTCGGCAAGCCGGTCGCCGCGTTCACGCCCTTCATCACCGGCGCCACCGACTATGGCCGCGCGGTACGAGCGCAGATCCCGAGCGTGCCGGTCATGCGCGACATCGAGCGGACGCTGCGGGTCATGCGCACGCTGGGCGCGGCCCGCCGTATCCGATCCGACGCCCTTCCGGTGCCCGCCGAGAGCGACCTCGCCCGCATCCTGCGCACGCGCGCGGCCACGCTCGATCAGCCCACGGCGCTCAACGAGGTGGAATCGAAATCGCTGCTGCGCGCCTACGACATTCCCGTGCCAAAGGAATATCTGGTGAGCACGCCGGCCGAGGCGCTCGACGCCGCGCACCGGACAGGCTTTCCGGTCGTACTCAAGGCCGTGTCGGCTGCCATCCCGCACAAGAGCGACGCCGGCCTGGTGCTGCTCGATTGCCGCGACGACGCGGCCGTCCGCGCCGCCCATGCGCAGTTGACGGCGCGCGTCGGCGCGCTCGGGGCCAATCTCGACGGCATCCTGGTGGCGCAGCAGATTGCCGGCGGCACCGAATGCGTGCTCGGCATCCATCGTGATCCGGAGATGGGCCCCGTCCTGATGTTCGGCCTCGGCGGCATTTGGGTCGAGCTCATCAGGGACGTCAGCTTCGGCGCGCCCGGCCTCGACCGCGACGAGGCGCTCGCAATGGTGAAGGCCACGCGCGCCGGGCGCCTGATCGACGGCTTTCGCGGCGGCAAGCCCGGCGACCGTGACGCCCTTCTCGATGCGCTGGTCAATCTCGGCCGGCTCGCCCAGGACCTGGGCGACGTGATCGAGGCGATCGACATCAACCCGTTCCTGGTGTGCGAGCGCGGCGCTTTCGCACTCGACGGGCTGGTGGTGCTGCGGCGGCCGGATATCAGCACCCCGGACGCCTGAAGCTCTTGCGCGCGCGCTCGACCTTGGTTCTGATCACGCAGTCTGCGACATGATCGTTGATCAGCCCCATCGCCTGCATGAAGGCATACACTGTTGTGGGCCCAACGAATCTCCAACCCAGCTTCTTTAAGGCTTTCGAGAGGGCAATCGCCTCCGCCGAGGTCGACACGGTTTGCGGCTTCGCGAGCTGTTTCGAGTCCGGCTCGTAACGCCAGATGAAGGCCGCCAGCGAACCGTCCCGCTTGACGAGTTCCCGGGCCTGCCGCGAATTGTTGATGACAGCCTCGATCTTGCCGCGGTGGCGGACGATCCCGCCGTCCTTGAGCAGACGCACGACATCACGCTCGGTGAAGTGCGCTATTCTGTCGAAATCGAAATCGTGGAAGGCGGCGCGGAAGTTCTCACGCTTGGCGAGGATCGTGCGCCAGCTCAGTCCGGACTGAAAGCCCTCCAGACTCAATTTCTCGAACAAGCGTCGATCATCGTCGACGGGAAAGCCCCATTCAGTGTCGTGATAGGCCAGGAACTCCGGGGCGGCGCCGCACCATCGGCAACGTGGTTTCCCGTCCGGTCCCGCGATCGTCGCGCTCATATGCCTTTCTTTCAGAGAACTTTTGGAAATCGTTCAATCAAGCAAGAAATTCAGCCGCGCATCGGCTTTTGACGGGACGATTTCAAGAATTTCAGCGTTCACCACGTTCTCAACCACAAACGGATCATGATTCACCCTGCTCTGCAGGTCCAGCAGTGACGTATTGTGTGCTACAATTCCACCGCCCAGATTGGGCTGAACACTACCGACCAGCAAAAACACGCCGTCATCAAAACCGCGTTTGATCCATTCTTTGTGGCCTTCCATGACCTGGCTGGCCTTACCTTTGTTGTCCGAAAATCTGAGAAGTACGACGAACACTGGATTTGTTCTCCTGTTGCCAGGCTCAGCGCAGTGTAGAGAGCTGCCGAGCGCCTTCCAAACCCTAGCCCGATGGCCCCGCGCTCCGAATGAATGTTTCTGCACAGGGTGATGAAAAGACTTTCTATCGCCTTCCCCTGAGCTTCACGATACGCTGCCGGACAGCACGGGTGCCGCTGCCTTCAGCATCCGGGCAAGGGCATCGCTCGCGGCACGCACCCGAGGAACCCGCGCGATGTCCGGGTGGACAAGCAACCATAAACCCGATTCCAGGGAGGGAATCGGCGGCTCCACCCTGATGATCCCGGGAATGCTGCTTTCAACAAAGCACGGTAGTATGCCAAAGCCGATGCCGGAGCGGATCGCCTGCGCAGCGCCAAGCAGTGTATTGGCGCGGAAGCGGATGCGACCGCCCGGCACATTGGCCGCAACCCAGGCGCCGGGCTTGCTGCAGGCCAAGGCGGCATCGTACCCGATCCAGGGTTGATCGGCGACTTGGGCCAAGGACCGGGCTATCGCCAGCGACTTTTCGGCATAGACGGCCATGGCCACCGTCCCCACACGCCGCCCCCGCAACGCTGGATCCGGGGTATCGGTGACGCGCAGGGCGATGTCGGCGGAGCGCTCCGCCAGTGACAGCACCCGGTTGGCAACCACGAGCTCGATGGTCAATTCTGGTGCCTCCCGGCAAATTTTTGCCAACATCCCGGGCAGCAGATATTCCGACACGGCATCGGGCGCCGTCAGACGGACAGGGCCGCGCGAACTTTGGTCCCGCCCGGCTATGCGCCCCTCCAGCGCGACGATCTCATCCCGGAGACGATTGGCCAGCGTTCTCATGTCTTCGCCCGCTTCGGTCGGGCGGCACAGGGATGGGGTGCGCTCGAACAGACGCACACCAAGCCGTTGTTCGATTCGTCGCAACCGCCGCGACAGCGTGGGGTGGCTTATTCGCAGAGCCGCTGCCGCGCCCGAGATGGTGCCGTTCTCGGCGACCGCCAGCACGACGCGCAGATCGTCCCAGTTCAGAATTGTCGACTGCGATGCCATGACCAAAACTGTTCATCCGCTCTAAAAAACTTTCGGACGCCATTGTGATGGCTCCATTGGCTAAATGGAAGCACGTCGTCCTGCGGCCGCCGCCTGCGGCAAACAAGCGCCCGGCATTGATCGACGCATCGTCCGCGAGCATGATGTGTCCGGACGCTCGGAGTGGATCATGATCTTCCGCCTCGCCTTGTTGATGCTCCCGTTGATGGCGCTGTGCACGGTTCTGCTCGGCGGACCGACCGCGGCCCAAACGGTTGCCGAGTTCTATCGCGGCAAGACCATCACGTGCTTCATCGGCTATGGCGTCGGCGGCGGCTACGATCTGTTCGCCCGCACCATCAGCCGCCACCTGTCGCGGCACATTCCGGGCAATCCGACGATCATGCCGGCCAACATGCCGGGCGCCAGCAGCCTGGTTCTGGGCAATCATCTGGCCAAGCGGGCGCCGCGCGACGGCACCGCCATCGGCGCGGTCAACTCCGCGCTCCTGTTCGACACGCTGTTCGCCGGCGCCGAATCCAAGGCGCAGTTCAACGGGCCTGAGATGACGATGCTCGGCAACGCCGTCAGCTCGGCGGCGGTGCTGATCGCGTGGCACACGACCGGCATCAAGACCATCGAGGACCTGCGCCGAAAGCCGCTCGTGATCGGGGCGGTCTCGCGCACCGGCGACACTTACCTGCTGCCGCTGTCGATCAAGAACATTCTCGGCCTCGACAATCTGAAAATCATCACCGGCTATCCGGGCACGCGCGAGATCGTCATTGCGCTCGAGCGCGGCGAGCTCACCGGCCGGGTCTGGGACATGGAAGGGCTCAAGGCCGCACGCGCGGACTGGGTCCGGGATGGCACCGTCAACATCATCGCCCAGCTGGCACCCAAGAAGATGCCGGAGGTTCCGGCCAGCGTTCCGCTGGTCAAGGACTTCGTGGCAAGCGACGATGACAAGAAAGTGCTCGACGTCATCTTCGTCAGCACCATCCTGGCGCGACCCTATATCGCGCCTCCCGGCGTCCCAGCCGACCGCGTGAAGGCGCTGCGCGATGCCTTCATGGCCACCATGAAGGATCCGGAATTCCTGGCTGAGATCGGCAAGCTGCAGATCAACATTGATCCGACCACTGGCGAGGAGATGGAGCGCATCGTGGCCGACGCCTACGCACAGCCCGACGCCATCGTGCAGAAAGTGCGCAAGGCGCTCGCGGATTAGAGCTTATTCCGGTTGTATTGACTCTCTGCGTCGTCATGGCCGGGCTCTGTCCCGGCCATCCAGGTCTTACTTTGCAAATAAGGCGTGGATGCCCGGCACAAGGCTGGGCATGACGTTGGCGAGGCGAAGCGCAATCGAGCTGGACACTTGCCCATCACGCCATCAGAAATCCGCCGTTGACGTGCAGCGTCTGCCCGGTGACGTAGCCGAAGCCGTCGCCCGCGAGCGCAACCACCACCTCCGCGATGTTGCCGGGCGCGCCGGGGTGGCCGAGCGGAATGCGGT
>DAIUEP010000134.1:0-11264 GCA_036845065.1 Xanthobacteraceae bacterium
ACGAGTTTCTCACGCAGCTCGCAGCACAGGTCGTACGCGTCGCCGGACGTGCGCGCGCTCGCGATTGCCCGCAGCTCGAGCGTGCTCTCCCGCGCCTCGGTGACCTGCAGCTTGAGCTCCTGGCCGTCCCAGAGCGCCGAAGCCCGCACGATCTCGGCGGCCTTGGCGCGGATCCGCTCGACCGGCGCCGTGTAATCGACATGCAGCGACACCGAGCCGATACGGCTGGTCGATTCCCTGGTCCAGTTCTGGAACGGTTTCTCGATGAAATAGGCGAGCGGCACGATCAGGCGGCGGAGGTCCCACAGCCGGATCACCACATAGGTCGACGTGATCTCCTCGACGCGGCCCACGTCGTTTTCGATCTGCACGCTATCGTCGATGCGGATCGGCTGTGTCATCGCGATCTGAATGCCGGCGAACAGGTTGCTCAGGAGCGGCCGCGCGGCGAGGCCGGCCACCAGTCCGGCAACGCCGGCGGAGGCGAACAGGCTGACGCCATAGAGCCGCACGGTCTCAAAGGTCATCAGCGCGGCACCCACGGTCGCAATGATCAGCATCGTGTTGACCGCGCGGGTGAGGACGCGCACTTGCGTGAGGTGCTTGCGGACGACGAGATCGTCCGCGCCGTCATGCTTGAAACGTGTGAGGTAGAGGTCGGCGGTCATGTCGACCACGGTGACCGCGGCCGACCCCAGGAGCACGATCGCCGCCACCAGCAGAATCCTTGCTAGCGCGCTCTCGACGTTTAAGTCGAGGGGTGCGGCAGGCAGCACGATGAAGAGGGCGAGGACCACGAGCGCGAGCCGTGTGAGGCTCATGGTGCCGGCCAGGAACGCGTGCAGGTGAGGATGCCGGTCGTGTGCCAGGCGGAGCAGCAGTCGAATGATCGTGCGGTGGACGGCGAGTGCGAGCAGGGCAGCCAGCATAAGCATGGCGGCGCCGACCAGCGGGTCCGGCACCCATGCCAGATAGTCTCGCCACGCCGTCAGGCTGTTGCGAATGTCTTCGAACATGCGATCACCATTGCGGTCCCGGATCGGTGCTGCGGTTGCGACATCTGCGAGGCTACACCGGTATCAATACGGCGCCGACGAATGAGCCGTCGCGTCATCGCGCAACGGAGCGGGTCTGGCGCCGGATCGTGATCCACCACTTTCCCGGGATTTGCCTCATGGCTCTCAACCAAAAATTGATGACAATTTGAATCTCCTATTTCACAGCGATGAAACGCCTATTGAGTAGGATGCGAGCGTCGTCATTGGTCAAACGGGTGGAGCCATGTTGCGTGTTGCTCTGATGGTGCTGGCCATGTTGGTCAGCTACGACCATGTTGCGTACAACGGCAAGTTCACCTCGGCTGCCATGCAGGCATCGAGTCAGATCCTGCACCATTTTGGCGTGAGCTGAGCGCGCTGCATCTGCCGAGGGGAGCCGGCGGGTGCGCCGGAAGCGGCGCAATCCGGGTCCGAGCGACGTTTCGCCAAGCAACTCACCGGTCCTTGTCAGCCCTGGACATCGTGGCCGCGAGGTGTCATGACGCCCGCGATGAATTTTCTGCTTCGCTTCTTCACGTGGTGGAATGGCCAGACCTTCGGCACGCAGGTCTGGACCAGCCTCTATGGCGAGGTTGTCGGCGACGACGAGTTCGGCAATCGGTATTACCGCACGCGTGGCGGCAAGATCGATCCGGGTTTGGGCTTCGAGCGTCGCTGGGTGATCTACAACGGCGTGGCCGAGGCCTCGACGGTCCCGCCGTCGTGGCATGGCTGGCTCCACCATACCGTTGACGTCCCCCCGACCAAGGACAAGGTCGTGCCGCGCCCGTGGTGGAAGCCGCATCGGGCGAATCTCACGGGCACGCCTGGCGCGCATCGGCCCACCGGCTCGACGCTGGCCCAGGGGCGCCGCCCGAAGGCCACCGGCGACTACAAGGCCTGGACGCCCGGGCGCTGACCCCCAGCAAGTCGAGTAAAGCCAAAAACCCTTGGATATGAGGGGCTTCCGTGGTGGAACGATCCACCGGGGGAACTGTGTCGCCCTTTCCCTGCCGTATTCCCCGTGTTAACAGCGGGATCAGAGTGCGGGATTAGATTCCCCGGGCAGCTTTCACGATGGGACGACGAACGTCTGTTGCCACTGTTGCCGCCGCTCTGGCGCTCGGCCTGGTCGTTCCTGCGGCGGCGCAATTCGGCTGGATCTTCGGCGAGCCGCCGCGTCCGCCGTCGAGTGTCCCGGGTGGGCGCCAGCAGATGCCGACGCCGCAGCCCTCTCCGCAGCAACCCGACTATCCACCGCCCGCCAACTATCCTCCCGCTCCCGGCGGTCCGCCGCCCGGCAATGCGGCCCCTGGCCCCTTTGGCGGCGCCGTTCAATCGCGCCCGCTGCCGCCGCCGACCGGAGCGGCGCTCGACCCGGCGCCGCGCTCGCTTGACCCGGCGGCGCGCGCGCCCACCGCGCTTGACCCAGCGGCGCGCGCACCCGCCTTTGATCCGGCACCGCGCGCACCCGCCTTTGATCCGGCACCGCGCGCGCCCGCGCTTGATCCGGTATCGCGCGCGCCCGCGCCTGGGCCGGCGCAGCGCCTGCCACGCGGGCAGCCAGCCGATACCTCGCCGCAGCCGGGCGACGAGGTCATCACCGAGCCGCCGTCGCAGAAGATTGTCAATAACGCGGCGCTGTTCTCCGGCCTTGACAAGATCACCGGGCGTATCATCAGCTTCGACGTGGCGATCGGCGAAACCGTTCAGTTCGGCGCGCTTCAGCTGACGCCGCGCGCCTGCTTCACGCGTCCCTCGACCGAGACCGCGAACACCGATTCCTTTATCGAGGTCGATGAGGTGACGCTGCAGGGTGAAGTGCGCCGCATCTTTACCGGCTGGGTGTTTGCCGCCAGCCCGGGCCTGCACGCGGTCGAGCATCCGATCTATGACATCTGGCTCACCGACTGTAAGAGCCCGGTCGTTGTCGCTGAGCCGGTGGCCCCGCCGGCGGCCGCCGCGGCGCCGCCCGCTCGCAATCCGCCCGCGCAGCCCAAGCAGAAGCAGGCGCCCAAACAGCAGCAGCCACAGCAACAGACGGGCTTTCCGCCGTTTCGCTGAGCGCGCTTAGGCGGTCGGCGTGTTCAACTGCGCCAGTGCCTCTTCGCCGGTCACCGGCCGGCTGGTCCCAAGCGCGCCGAAATCGCCGTCGCTGCCGAGCGCCGATTCCAGCAGCTTGTGATATTGCCGCCGTGGGATCTCGACCGCTCCGAAGGTCTTGAGGTGCTCGGTGACGAACTGGGTATCGAGCAGCCTGAAGCCGCCGGCTTTCAGGCGCGCGATCAGGTGGACGAGGGCTACCTTCGAGGCGTCGCGCGCGCGATGGAACATGCTCTCGCCGAAGAAGGCACGGCCGAGCGAGACGCCGTAGAGCCCACCCACAAGCTCATCGCCGTCGTAGACTTCCACGCTGTGACAATGCCGGCGCTCGTAGAGCTTGCGATAGAGCATGCGGATGCGCTCGTTGATCCAGGTGCGCTGACGCCCGGGCTGCGGCTCGGCGCAGCCGTCCAGCACGCCGTCGAAGTCGCGGTTGACCATGACGGTGTAGCGGTCCGATCGCACCGTGCGCGCAAGCCGAGCCGGCACATGGAAGCGATCGAGCGGAATGATCCCGCGCAGGTCGGGCTCGATCCAGTAGAGCGCCGGATCGTCCGCGCTTTCGGCCATCGGAAAGATGCCGCAAGCATAGGCCTTGAGCAGGACTTCGGGGGTGATCTCGAAGGCGGATTCGCGATTGGCCATGTTCGTGTCTGTCTGCCGCGCGCAATGCCTCGTTTCCGGCGCGACCTTCGGACCCGATGCAAGACGCACTATAGCATGCTAGGGTCGCAGGCGAGAGGTTCTCTTGACGGCAGGTTTCCTCAATCAACTGCGGCTGTGCCGGCGCCCGCTCATCGCGGTCGCGGTGGTGCTCGTGGCCCTGCAGGCTCTCGTCACCGGGCTCGCGACCGCGCAGTCGGCCGCGATCCAGGCCGGAAGTCCGTTTGACGCAGGTGTGATCTGCCATGGGGCAGGCGGCGGCAGCGAGCCGCCCGTCGACGGTACGCCCAGTTCGGGCGAGGCGAGGGATCTCTGCTGCGCGTTCTGCGCGGCGGCTGCTCCGGCGGTGCTTTGGGTCACGCAGCCGGTCGTCGGCCAGGTCGAGCGTGCCTGCGCCGATCGCTTGGCGAGGCCCGCAGGTAATTTCGTCTGGATTGCCTGGCGCGCCGTGCGAGCCGGACCTTCACAAGCGCCTCCGAGTGTCGGCTGAACCTCGATCGCTCGTCGCGGGCTGACCTCCATCGGCCCGGGTTCTCGCTCGCATCTCGGAGATCAGTTCCATGTTTCGTCGTCTATTCGCGGGCGCCGCCGGCGCCCTGGTCGCAGTCTCATACGCATCCGCGCACGTCACGCTGGAGCAGCAGCAGGCGCCGGTCGGGTCCACCTATAAGGGGGTCATGCGCGTGCCACATGGTTGCGAGGGCGCCGCCACCACATCGATCCGCGTCCGCATTCCCGACGGCGTCATTGGCGTCAAGCCGATGCCGAAGCCGGGCTGGCAGCTCAACACCGTCAGCGGCAAGTACTCCAAGCCTTATACGCTGCGCGGCGCCAAGGTAAGCGAAGGCGTGACCGAGCTCTCGTGGTCGGGCGGCAAGCTGGCCGACGCGCACTACGACGAATTCGTGTTCACGAGCGTGCTGGCGGAGGAGCTCGAGGCCGGCAAGGCCATCTATTTCCCGGTCGTGCAGGAATGCGAGAAAGGCATCCATCGCTGGATCGAGATCCCAAAGGACGGTGGCGCGCAGGGCGAAGGCGGCCCGGAGCCGGCGCCGGGCCTGCGCCTCCTGCCGAAGCGCTGACGTGTCGCGCCTCGCCTTCATCGCCGTTCTGCTTGCGGCCTTGATCGCGTCGCCACTAGCATTTGCCCATGCATCGCTGGTGCGGGCCGAGCCGGCCGACGGCGCGATGCTGGCGGAGCCGCCCAAAGTCCTCACGTTGACCTTCAACGAGCCGGTCTCGGTGCTGGTGATGCGGCTGATCGGACCGGGCGGCGAGATCATCGCGCCGCCCGCGGCGGCCGAGAACAGCGTCGTGACCATCACGCCGCCGCGCTTGCGCCAAGGCAGCCACGTGCTGAGCTGGCGCGTGGTCTCGGCCGACGGCCATCCGGTGGGCGGCTCCTTCATCTTTTCGATCGGCGCTCCGAGCGAGCCGGCTGGCGCGGCTTCGGGCAACGCGACCGCGCGGTCCGCGCTGTGGGTGTTGAAGCTGGCGGTCTACATTGGGATGGTCCTGGGCATTGGCGGGGTCTTCTTCCGGACCTGGATCGACACCGCCGGTGGCGCGCGGGCAACGGCTGTCCATGCGGCGCTGCTCGTGGGCGGCCTGATCGCGATACCAATATCGGTCGGCCTGCAAGGGCTCGATGCGCTCGACCTGCCGGTGTCGCAGCTGGCGCAGATGGAGGTCTGGCGGGCGGGGTGGGAAACCGCCTACGGGCTGACCGCCGTCACGGTCGAATGTGCGCTGCTTGCGAGCCTGCTCGCATTGGCGGCTGCACCCACACGCCTCGCACGCGCGTTGGCCCTCGTGGGTCTCGTGGGAATAGGCGTGGGGCTCGCGCTGAGCGGGCACGCCGGCACCGTCGCGCCGCGCTGGCTCACGCGCTCGGCGGTGTTTCTGCATGGCGTGACCGTCACCTTCTGGATCGGTGCGCTCATTCCGCTCGCAGTCGCGATTGGCGCCGCCGATCGCATGGCGCTGATGCGGTTCTCGCACCTGATCCCGGTTCCGCTCGCCGTCCTGGTCGCAACCGGAGGCTTGCTCATGGTCGTCCAGCTCGACCGCGTCGATGCGCTGTGGACGACGCGCTATGGTTTTGTGCTGGCCGGTAAGCTTGCGGTGATCGCGGTCCTCATCGCTCTTGCGGCGGCGAACCGGTACGTGCTCGTTCCACGGTTTCAGGCGGCGGGGGGCGACATGGCGGCGCGCCCGCTCGCGGCCTCGATCAGGATCGAGCTTACTCTCGCGCTGATCATCCTGGCGCTGGTCGCGTCCTGGCGCTTCACGCCGCCGCCGCGCGCGCTCGCGGCCGTCCAGCTGGTCTCGTTCCACGTCCACGGCGAGCGCGCCATGGCTCAGATCGAGATCGAGCCGGAACGCGCACGCGGCACCAGGATGTCCGTGCTGCTGCTCGACCAGGAGCTGCGCCCGCTCGACGCCAAGGAGCTGACGCTGGTGTTTGCCAATACGGCGGCCGGCATCGAGGCGCTGCGGCGCAAGGCCGTGAGCGAGGGCGATGCCACCTGGCGCATCGACGACATCCGCATTCCCCTTGCCGGCCGCTGGCGGCTGCGGGTCGAGATCCTAATCAGCGATTTTGAAAAGATTATCCTTGAGGATCAGGTCGAGCTGCCGCGCGTGCCCTGAGTTGCGGAATTCGCGCCGCGCGCCGCATCACTCCGCCATCCCGCCCCGGGCCAGGAATTCCTCGAGCCAGTGGATGTGATAGTCGCCGTCGATGATCTCCTTTTCCCGCACCAGCGCGCGGAACAGCGGCAATGTCGTCTCGATGCCGTCGACCACGAACTCGTCGAGCGCGCGCTTGAGCCGCATCAGGCACTCGCCGCGCGTGCGGCCATGGACGATGAGCTTGCCCACGAGCGAGTCGTAGTAGGGCGGGATCGTGTAGCCATGATACACGGCCGAATCGACCCGCACGCCGAGCCCGCCCGGCGGATGGTAGTGCACGATCCGGCCGGGCGACGGCCGGAACGAGACCGGGTTTTCGGCGTTGATTCGGCACTCGATGGCGTGCCCGTAATATTTCACGTCGTCCTGCGCGAGCTGGAGCTCGCCCCCGGCGGCCACGCGGATCTGTTCCAGGATCAGATCGATGTCGGTGATCGCTTCCGTCACCGGATGCTCGACCTGGATGCGCGTGTTCATCTCGATGAAATAGAACTTGCCCTCCTCGTAGAGAAACTCGACGGTGCCGACGCCAAGATATTCGAGCTCGCGCATCGCGCGCGCGACCGTCTCGCCGATGACGTTGCGGGCGGTGACGTTGAGCGCGGGCGAGGGACTTTCCTCCCAGACCTTCTGATGGCGGCGCTGCAGCGAGCAGTCGCGCTCGCCGAGGTGGATGGCGCGACCTTGGCCGTCGCCCAGCACCTGGATTTCGATATGGCGCGGCCGCTCCAGATACTTTTCGAGATAGACCGCGTCATCACCGAACGCGGCCTTGGCTTCGGCACGCGCGGTCGCGAGCGCGTTCGAGAGGTCCTCGGCGCTGCGCGCGACCTTCATGCCGCGTCCGCCGCCGCCGGCGGAGGCCTTGACCAGCACCGGAAACCCGATCGCACGCGCGACCGTGATCGCCTCCTGGTCGGAGCCGACGCCGCCCTCGGAGCCTGGCACGACCGGGATGCCGAGCCGGCTCGCGGTGCGCTTGGCCTCGATCTTGTCGCCCATCATGCGGATATGGGACGGCTTGGGTCCGATGAAATGGACATTGTGCTCTTCGAGGATCTCGGCAAAGCGCGCGTTCTCCGAGAGAAATCCATAGCCCGGATGCACCGCGTCGGCGCCGGTGATCTCGCAGGCCGCCAGCAGCGCGGGAATGTTCAGGTAGCTGTCGCGTGCGGCCGGCGGACCGATGCACACGCTTTCATCCGCGAGACGCACATGCATGGCGTCGGCGTCGGCGGTCGAATGCACCGCCACCGTCGCAATGCCAAGCTCCTTGCAGGCGCGCAGCACGCGCAGCGCAATCTCGCCGCGGTTGGCTATCAGGATTTTCTCGAACATGGCGTCATTCGATGATCATCAGCGGCTCGCCGAACTCGACCGGCTGGCCGTCCTCGATCAAGATTTGGATTACGGTGCCGGCGCGGGGAGCCGGGATCTGGTTCATCGTCTTCATGGCTTCGATGATCATCAGCGGCTCGCCTGCGCGGACCCGGCTTCCCACTTCGACAAACGGGCGGGCGCCGGGCTCGGGGGCGAGATACGCGGTGCCGACCATGGGCGAGGTCACGACGCCGGGATGCTTGGCCGGATCGAGGATGCCGCCGCTGCTTGGCAGCGGCGTCGCCTCGACTGACACTGGCCGGGCGGGTGCCGCCGCCATGACCGCCTGCGCCTGACGGGCCACGCGTACGCGCTGCCCGCCACGCTCGAACTCGATCTCGGTCAACCCAGTTTCGTCGAGCAGCTTGGCGAGCGCGCGGATCAGCTCGTGGTCGACGCCGCCCTGCTGCTTTGCCATCTCCGATCTCTCTTGCAATTCCGGTCCTGCCGGGTCCTTGGTTTCGCGCGCCACGGTTCAGCCCTTGGCGTCAAGAATGGCGGCCAGGCCGCTGATGGCGAGGCCATAACCCGCGATGCCAAACCCGCACAGCGTGCCCTTGGCCACCGGTGCGATATGGGAGAAGTGGCGAAAATCCTCGCGCGCGAAGATGTTGCTGATGTGCACCTCGATCACCGGCACGTTCACGGCCGCGACCGCGTCGCGCAGCGCAACCGAGGAATGGGTATAGCCGCCGGCGTTGAGGATGATGCCCGCGGCTTGCTTGGCCTGGGCTTCATGGATCCAGTCGACCAACTCGCCCTCATGGTTGGTCTGGCGGAATTCCACATCGAGCTTGTGGCGTGCGGCGGTATCGCGGGCGAGCCTCTCCACGTCCTGCAGGGTCGCGCGGCCATAGGTCTGCGGCTCGCGCGTGCCGAGCAGATTGAGGTTCGGGCCGTTGAGGACAAAGACGATTTTCGCCATGGGGCCGCCGCGCGAGGAATGCCGTCACCGCTTTATAGGCAGCCACCACAAAAAGGGAAGGCCGCTCTCCTGGGCTGACCGTGGCCGCCCGGGGTTCAGCGGATGACTGCGCGCAGGCGCGCTTGGACGCCGGGAGTCCGGCTGGCCCTCAGCAGGTGGCCTGGCCGCAGCGGGCGACGTTGACCCGTTCCTTGAGGGTCGCGAGGCCGACCGCGCCGATCACCGCCTCGTTGCCGATCACGTAGCTTGGCGTGCCGTTGATCCCGATCGCCTCGGCGATCTTGAAGCTCTCGGCGAGCGTGGCCTTCACCTCTTCGCTCGCCATGTCCTTCTCCAGCCGCGTCATGTCGAGGCCGATCTCCTTGGCCACCGCCATCGCCCGCGCCTTGTCGGCGGAGCCGCGGCTGTTGAGAAGCTTCTGGTGGAATTCGAGGTACTTCTTGCCGCCGGTCTTGTCCTGCATCCGCACCGCTACCGCGACCTGCGCCGCCTGGGTCGAGCCTTCGCCGAGCACGGGGAATTCCTTGAGCACGACCTTGATATTAGGGTCGGCCTTCATGAGATCGAGCATGTCGGAGAGGGCGCGCTTGCAATAGCCGCAGTTGTAGTCGAACAGCTCGACGAAGGTGACGTCGCCCTTCGGATTGCCGAGCGTAACCTGGCGCGGGGAATCGAAGATGATCGAGGCGTGCTCCTTGATCGCGGCGCGATGCTTGTCGGCATCCGCTTGCGCCTGGCGCTTCTCCAGCTCGGTCATCACCTCCTGCAGGAGCTGCGGATTGCTGAGCAGGTACTCGCGCACGATCTTCTCGATCTCGCCGCGCTGATCGGACGAGAACGATTGCGCCGGGGCCGGCGTCGCGAGGGCGGCAAGCGCGAACGTCGCGGCGGCCAGCGTGCGAATGTCGAACGTCATGGGAGGGGTCCTTTTCGGCTTCAATTACGCTGTCCGGCTTGCCCGGGCGGGCGGTAGGTCGTGATATCGTCCGCCTTCACCCAGCCGGGCGAGCCGACCGGGAAGCGGGTCTTGGCGCGCGCGGCCAGCTGGCGCGCGGTCAGCAGCTCGCCGCGCATGAACGCGGCCTGCGCGGACGACAGATCGGCCCGGGCGAGGTCGCCCTTGCGTCCATAGGCCATGGCGAGCTGGGCGTAAGCTTCCGGCGATTCCGGCTCCCGCCGCAACGCCGTCTCCAGCAGGGTTACGGCTTCTTCGCCATGGGTGTTGGAGGCGATCAGCGCCTGCGCCAGCATGATCTGGATCAGCGCCGGGTTGGGTGCGAGCTGTACCGCGCGCCGCAACGGCGCAACCGCCTCGGCCGGCTTGCCGCCCTCGAGCAGCGCTTGGCCCTTGAGCTCATGGAAATAGGGGCTCTGCGGATTTGCCTGAATGAGGGAATCGATCTGCCCGAGCGCGCCACCGGAGTTGGCAAAACGGTAGGAGGCGATGGCGCGGGCGTAGCGTGCCGGCACGCTGTTGTCGCTCGCCTGGTAGCGACGCAACACGGCGTCCGGCTGGTCCATGAAGCCATGGAGCTTGGCACGCATGAGGTCGTGCCGCTGCTGCAGCGCAGGCGAATCGGTCTTGTCCCAATGCGGGCTCGAACGTGCGAGCTCGGCCAAAGCGCGCACGCGCTCTGCCGGCAGCGGATGCGACTGCATGTAGGGATCGATATAGCGGGTCTGGTAGAGAATCTGGTCGGCGAGCCGCTTGAAGCTGTCGTGCATGCCCTTGGCCGATTGGCCGGTAGCGGCGAGGAACTTGACGCCGGCGCGATCGGCGGCGTCCTCCTGCGTGCGCACATAGGCAAGCAGCGAGTTCTGGATCATAGCCTGCGGCGCCTGCAGGGCCGCCATGCCGGCCTGACCCACATTGGCGGAACCGCTGCGGGAGGCCGCGACCATCGCGCCCGCACCGAGCAGCAGCGCCACAATCGATTGCGTGGTCGCTTTCGATACTTCCTCGCGCAGGCGCGACAGGTGGCCGCCCGCGATGTGGCCGGTTTCATGGGCCAGCACGCCGATGACCTCGTTTGGCGTGGCTGCGTCCATCAGCGTGCCGGCATTGATGAAGATGCGGCGGCCGTCGGCCACGAACGCGTTGAACGCCCGGTCGTTGATGATCACGACCTGGATGTTCTGCTTGGCGAGCCCGGCGGCCTGGAGAATCGGCTGGGTGTAGTCGCGCAGCAGCTGCTCGATCTCGGCGTCGCGGATGACGGGGGGACCCTTGGCGCCCCGCTGCGCCGATACCGGCCCTCCGGCCGCGAGCAAGGCAACCGCCGTAACCAGCGCGGTGAGGCGCTTCAGAGGACGACGGGGCTGTGAAGATGTCTCGGCTAAGATCATCTGGCCAATGCGTCTCGCTGTGCCCGTGACAGGCCCGGGCGGGTTGCTATCGATACCACGTCATGTGTGTTGTGTGCACCCACTGGAAGGGCGCTTATCTTCACATCCGCGCCAGC
>DAIUEP010000134.1:11364-13763 GCA_036845065.1 Xanthobacteraceae bacterium
ATGGCGACCGTTGCGCCCGGCTCGGCAAGTTGGTACCGGCCTGTTGTCACGCCACGATCGGGCAGGCAGGCAACCGAAGCCGCCGAATGCGGCAACAGCGGGGCAGGGGGCCTCGCGCCCACATCTGAAGGTCCGCGCCCATGCTCGAATCGGCAACACGCCTGATGACCCCCTCCGCGCGCAGCGACGTGCCGCCATTCATGGTGATGGACGTGATGGCGGCGGCGGCGCGGATCGAGGCCGCGGGCGGCCATGTGATCCACATGGAGGTCGGGCAGCCGGCCGCGCCCGCGCCCGCATGTGCCATCGCGGCGGCGCGCGACGCGCTCGCGGGACCGCTGCGCTACACCGAATCACTTGGCATCCCGTCGCTGCGGGAGCGGATCGCAAGGCACTACCGCGAGCGTTACAGCGTGTCGGTCGATCCGGCGCGGGTCATCGTCACCACCGGATCATCGGCGGGCTTCATCCTGGCGTTCCTCACGCTGTTCGAGCCCGGCGACCGGGTGGCGATCGCGGTGCCCGGCTATCCGCCCTATCGGCACATTCTCACGGCGCTCGGCTGCGAGGGCGTGCTCATCGAGACGACCGCGGCGACGCGCTTTGCGATCACGCCCGACATGCTCATGGCCGTGCACCGGCGCACGCCGCTCAAGGGCGTGCTGGTGGCAAGCCCGGCCAATCCGACCGGAACCATGATGCCGGCGGATGCGCTACGCGATCTTCATGCCGCCGCCGAGCGCGAGGGCATCCGCTTCATCTCCGATGAGATCTATCACGGGCTCGACTACGCATTCGCGGCCGACACGGCGGCGCGTCTGTCGGAGAATGCGGTCATCATCAATTCGTTCTCCAAGTATTTCTGCATGACCGGCTGGCGCGTCGGCTGGATGGTGGTGCCGGATGCGCTCGTGCGCCCGATCGATCGGCTGCAGGGCAACCTGGCGATCTCGGTGCCGACGCTCTCGCAGATCGCGGCCGAAGCCGCCTTCGAGGGCCGCGCCGAGATGGAGGCGGTCAAGCACGGCTACGAGGAGAACCGGCGTATTCTCGTCGAGGGACTGCCGAAGGTGGGGCTCGACCGGTTTCTCCCGGTCGACGGCGCCTTCTATCTTTACGCCGACGTGTCGCGCTTCTCCTCCGACAGCCTCGACTTCGCCCGGCGCATGCTGGAGGAGGCGCATGTCGCCGCCACGCCGGGGGTCGATTTCGATCCGATCAAGGGCCGCTCCTTCATCCGCTTCTGCTATGCCGGATCGGCCGCCGAGATGCACGAGGCGGTGGAGCGGATCGGGAGGTGGCTGCGGGGGCGTTGACGCGTGCGCGATCCATTCCGATTGCGCTCGCCTGTTTCGATTGGCTACGCTGCTGCGGTTTCGTCCACCAACGCGGGCGAAGGCCACGGGAGGGAATGCATGGTCCCATCATCGCTTGCGCGTTCAATCGCCGCGCTGCTGTTTGCCTGTGCCGCTTGGCTGTTCCCTGCCGTCGCCGCCGCGGAATTTCCCGACAAGCCGATCCGGCTGATCGTGCCGCAGGCGCCCGGCAGCGCGACCGACACGCTGGCGCGGCTGCTGACCGCGGAGCTTGCGCCGATCATCGGCCAGAGCATCGTGATCGAGAACAAGCCGGGCGCCGCCTTCACCATCGGGCTCGACCTGGTCGCGAAGGCCGCGCCCGACGGCTACACGCTCGGCATGGGGCCGGTCGGCGCGCTCGCCATCAGCCCCAACATGATCGCGAAAGTGCCCTACGACGTCGCGCGTGACTTCCAGCCGATCATGCTCGCCACCCGCGGCCATCTCTTGTTCGCGGTGTCGCCGAAGTCATCTTATCGTTCGGTGCGTGACGTGATCGAGGCCGCCAAAAGCAATCCCGGCAAGCTCACCAACGCGTCGTCGGCGAGCGGCTCGCCCGGCCATGTCGGCGGCGAATTGTTCAAGGTAATGACCGGCACCAATATCGTGCACGTGCCGTATCGCGGCGGCGCGGCCGCGTTGAACGATCTGATCGCCGGGCATGTCGACCTGATGTTCGAGAGCCTCAACTCGATCGCGCCACACGCCAAGTCGGGCGAGGTGAGGGCGCTCGCCGTGAGCGGCGCGCGCCGCTCGCCAGGCTTTCCGGAGCTGCCGACGGTCGCGGAGGCGGGCGTGCCGGGCTACGACGCGCCGACCTGGAGCGGGGTGGTGGGGCCGGCCGGCATGCCGCGTGAGATCGTGATGAAGCTCAACGCCGCGCTCAACCGCGCGATTGCGACTCAGGCTTTCATCCAGCGCTTCGGCGTGATCGGCGACGAGCCCGCCGGTGGCACGCCGGAGGAATTCGGCGCGTTGATCAAGAACGAGCTCGCCAAATGGGCGGACGTGATCAAGCGCTCGGGCGCGAAGCTGGAATAG
>DAIUEP010000135.1:0-9012 GCA_036845065.1 Xanthobacteraceae bacterium
AGCACGAGCCGAGCCTGATCAAGAACGGCATCAATCCGCCCTACGAGACGACGCGCGGCGTGCCGACCTTGAACACGTTCCTGATCCATCCGGCTTCGCTGACAGTGCCATCGGGATTCACCAGCAACAATCTCCCAGTCGGCATCACGTTCTTCGGGCCGCCCTTCAGCGAGCCCACGCTGCTCAAGCTCGCCTATTCCTACGAGCAGGCGACGCGCCACCGGGTGGCGCCGAAGACGACGCCGGCCTTGAGCAAGTGAGCGCGAGGCCTGCCGGCTAGCCAGCGGCCTTCAGGTACTTGTCGAAGAAGGCAATCGAGTCCCCGATCGCCTGCGCCTGCACCGCGTCAGGCGCATACACGCCCTCGCCATTTCTTCTGACAAAAACAAAGCCATGCGCGTCGTGCTCGTAGGTCGCCCAGCGGGCGTCCTTGCCGAGCTCGACGAGGAGATCGTAGCAGACCCGGAAGATGCCCTGCAGCTCGTCGCTGTTGCGGCCTTGCACGAGGATCGGCGTCTTGATCGGGCTCATGCGCGCGATCGCGACGTCCTCGGTAATGCGGGGGCGCACCATGTCCGCCTCGCGCATCAGCATCTTCTCGACATTGAGAAGGCCGGTCTCGGGATTGACATGCGCCGTCTGGTCCGGCCGCAGCCGCAGGAACTCGTGCGCCGCCGGCTCGCTCGCGATCATGGCGCGGAAGCCGTGATATTCCGACGCAATCTTGAAGGCCATTTCGCCGCCGTGGCTCATGCCCATGTAGCCAATGCGATCAGCCGCGATTGTCGGCAAGGTCTTGACGTACTCGGTGATTGCGATGACGTCTTCATATTCGAGCGGACCGCGGTTCAGGAGCTGCCGCCCCTGGCGCTTGTCCTCGATGAGCTTGCCGATCCTGTCGTACGCGTAGTCGACCTCGGCGCGGTAGCGCAGCCAAGCCACGGCGTAGCCTGCCTGCAGGAACTGCTCCTGCGTGAAGCTCACATTCTGCGTGAAGTCGCGCACCACGGCCACGCCGCCGCCGCCATTGCCATAGGCAAACAGCACCAGCGGAAACGGTCCCGGGCCAGGCGGCGTGCGCAGGCCGATCGGCGCGTACAAGCCGTCGATCATCTCCACATACATCAGCTGTACGGGACTGTCCGAGCCGCGCACCGGCTCAACGATGACCACGTGCTGTGGATCTCCACTCAAGGCACCAGCATTCACAGGCATGAACAGCGCTCCTTCCCCCAACCTTGGCGCAGAGAAGACCCTGCGCGACCGCACAGCGCCGGCCACATGCCGGCCCCGGAACGAGCGTAAACGGCAGGCTTTCGATTTGAAATGGTTCAGGCCTGAACGTCATGGATGCCGACCGAGGAGCACTGACTGCAAGGCCGCCCGAGTTTTGGCATAGACACCTGTAGACAAGTCCCGACCCAAGCCTATCCGGCTACCCAATGCGCCATTACCGTCCCGCATGATCGGGATTCGGTGCCCGGCTGACCGGCATTGGGGGTGTCATGAAGGCCATTCTGTTAAGCAGCGTTGCGCTTGCGGCCTGCCTATCGACGCCCGCTGCAGCCGCCGACATGCCGGTCAAGGCGCCGGTGCTCGCCGCCACCGCATCCTGGTCCGGGCTCTATGTCGGTGCCCACCTCGGTTACGGCTATGCCGTGACGGAAACCACCCTCCCCGATTTCGGGCTGTCCAATCGCCTGGTTGGGCTCGGAAGCCGCGGATTCACCGGCGGCGTGCTCGGCGGCTACAACGTCACGCTGTCCCCGCGCTGGGTCGGGGGCATCGAAGCCGATTGGAGCTGGCAGAATATCCGCAACCGCGCGACCGACTTTGGCGCCACCAGCGAAGTCTCCCTCGACTGGTCGGCGTCGGTTCGCGGCCGCCTTGGCTATCTGCTCACGCCCACCACGCTGCTCTATGGCACGGTGGGGTGGTCATGGAGCGAGATCAAGTTTTCGAACAATGCCGTTCCCGAGGCGTTCTCGAAGAACGTCGACGGCGTGCAGGTTGGATTCGGCGTCGAAACGGTCTTGGCCGGACATTGGATCGCCCGCACCGAATATCTGCATAGTTTCTATGGTCGCGCGCAGTTTGACTCGCAGGTTCTTGGGCAGGTCGGTCTGAGCCCGTGGGTGGGTGTCGTGCGATCCGCGCTGGTGTACCGGGTCGGTCCCGATGGTGGCGCCATGCCGTGGCCCGACCGTCCCGTCAATCCGATCTGGACCGGATTCTACGTCGGCGGACTGATCGGGCCCGGAATCGCGAACGCCAAGATCACCGTGCCAGGCCAGCCGATCAGCGTCGACGGGGTCGGGGTCGCAGCCGTCATTCCGGCGGGACTGGTCGGGTATAATGTCCAGATCGCCCCGCGCTGGCTCGCCGGCATCGAGGGCGAAATGTCCCCGAACATCACCACCACCGACGTGAAGGTCGAATGGACCGGCGCGGTGCGCGCGCGGCTTGGCTATCTGCTCACGCCGGCCAGCATGGTCTACGGCAACGTCGGATGGGGGACGGCGGGGATTGAACCGGTCAAGCTGAACGGCGCGCAAGTGACGGACCACATCGACCGGGTGCACGCCTTCGGCTGGGGCACCGGCATCGAGGCCGCGGTGACCGATCGCTGGCGCGTGCGGGCGGACTACCAGTATTTCATTACGCAGTCGATCACCTTCACGGTGCCGGGCGATGCAACGACTCCGGCCACCGCGAAGGCGAAAGGACAATCGGCGCGCCTGGGTGTCATCTACCAGTTGGGCGGCCCCTGAGCGCTGATCCGTTGATGACGCGCCGTCGCGCCTACGGCAACAGCACCGTCGAGCCGGTGGTCTTGCGCGCCTCGAGATCGCGGTGCGCCTGCTGGGTGTCCTTGAGGGCGTATGTCTGATTGACCGGAATCTTGACCTTGCCGCTCGCCACCACGCTGAACAGGTTGTTGGCGATCGCGAGCAGGTCCTCGCGCTTGGCCGCATAGGTGTTGAGCGTCGGGCGCGTGCAGAACAGCGAGCCCTTCTGCTGCAACAGGTTGATGTTGAACGCCTCGATCGAGCCTGAGGCGTTGCCGAAGCTCGCGAACAGGCCGAGCGGCTTGATGCAGTCGAGCGACGCCGGGAAGGTTGCCTTGCCGACGCCGTCGTAGACCACCTCGCACAGCTTGCCGCCGGTGATCTCCTTCACCTTGGCGACGAAATCCTCCTCCCGGTAGAGGATGGTGTGGTGGCAGCCGTTGGCCTTGGCGAGCGCCGCCTTCTCCTGCGAGCCGACGGTGCCGATCACGTTGGCGCCGATGTGGTTCGCCCACTGGCAGGCGATGAGGCCGATGCCGCCCGCCGCCGCGTGGATCAGCACGTTCATGCCCTTCTGCAGCTTGAAGGTCCGGTGCAGCAGGTATTCCACCGTCATGCCCTTGAGCATCATGCCGGCGGCCTGCTCATAGGTGATCGCGTCCGGCAGCTTGACCAGACGGTCGGCCGGCATGATGCGCTCGGCCGCGTAGCTTCCGAGCGCGGAGGTATAGCCGACCCGATCACCGACCTTGACGTCGGTGACGCCCGGCCCGATCGCGACCACTTCGCCGGCGCCTTCGTTGCCGGCGATGAACGGCATCCCGGTCGGCGAGGGGTAAAGCCCGGAGCGGAAATAGGTGTCGATATAGTTGAGGCCGCAGGCGTGGTTCTTGACGCGGGCTTGCCCGGGTCCCGGCGCCGGCACCTCCACCTCCTCGTAGGTCAGAACCTCGGGGCCACCGTGCTTATGGACGCGCACTGCCGCAACCATGGACTACTCCCTGTCTTGATCCAAAAAATGCGGTGAGATGGGCTGCAATGTGTCCCAGTCGGCTCGATGGATCAAGCGCTCAGGCCAAGAACTCAGAATTTTACGTCAGTGGGCCTATGCCCCCGCCGCTTGCGGTAGGCCGCCACGTTGAACGCTTCCACCGCCGCCGCGAACGCCATGGCGAAATAGATGTAGCCGCGCGGGATATGGAATTCGAACCCGTCGGCGATGAGCGCCACCCCGATCAGCAGCAGGAAGGCCAGCGCCAGCATCTTGGTGGTCGGATGCTCGGCAATGAAGGCGCCGACCGGATTGGCCGCCAGGTACATGACGATCATCGAAATGAGGACAGCGGCGATCATCACCTCGATATCCTCCGCCATGCCGATCGCCGTGATGATCGAATCGAGCGAGAAGATAAGATCGACGAGCACGAGTTGGACGACGATCAAGGAGAATGCCGACTTGGCTGGCGCGTCACCCACCCCCCCATCGTCTTCCCGGCCCTCGACCTCGCGATGGATCTCATGCGTCGCCTTGGCAATCAGGAACGCGCCGCCGCCGATCAGGATGATGTCGCGCCAGGATATCGCCATCCCGAGCACGCTGAACAGCGGAGCGGTCAGGCCCATCAGCCAGGTCAGGCCGCCCAGCATCATGACCCGGAACAGGAAGGCGAGCGACAGCCCGATCTGGCGCAGCCTCCGCGCATCCTTGGGATCGCAGCGCGACGTCAGGATCGATATGAAGACCAGGTTGTCGATGCCGAGCACGATCTCGAGCACCGACAGGGTGGCCAGCGCCAGCCAGGCATTCGGGTCAAGCAGCAGCTCAATCATCGGCTTTCAGTCCATCACTTAGGCCGACGGTGACGACGTAGACCGCCACCACGACCAGGCCGCCCGTCACCCATGGCCCGGGGTCGAGATCGCTGAGAACGGCAACGAGCGCAAGGCCCGACCATGCCAGCACGGCCGCGATGTTGACACCGCGCAGCCTGATGACACGAAACGGATGAACGAACTTGAACGGCACGAAGGTCAGGACCGCCAGCGCGCCCACCGCCGAGGCGGCGAGCCAGGGCTGTGGCTTGAGCAGGAACAGATAGAAGGCCACTGCGTTCCACAGCGTGGGAAAGCCACGAAAATAATTGTCCTCCGTCTTCATGTTGCGGTCGGCGAAGTAGAGCGCGCCGGTCACCACCACGACAATGCCGGCCGGCACCGCCAGCAACGGCGGCAGCAGTCCGCTGACCGTTATCGCATAGGCGGGAACGAAGACGTATGTGACAAAATCAACCACCAGATCGAGCACATCGCCGGACCAGCGCGGCAGCAACTCGGCAACGTTGAGCCGCCGCGCCATCGTGCCATCGACCCCGTCCACGAACAGCGCCGCACCGAGACATTGGAACATCAGCGCCCATTCGCCGCGGGCGGCCGCAACCAGCGCCGCAAACCCCAGCGCTGCACCCGTGGCGGTGAAGATATGGACCGCAAAGGCGCGGACATGGGCGAACCGGACATGGGCGAACGGCGGCAGTGTCACACTCCTCGGAGACGGCCGAACAACGAGTCCGGCTCGCGGTTGCCCGAATAGCCAAAGATCGGCACCGTGTCGCGGACATAGGTCTCCTGGTCGACGCCGACAACGATGTTGACCGACCAGAGCTCCTGCCCGGAATTGTCGACATACTTGTCCGACGCACAAAAGGCTTCGACTCCCTCTTCAAAGGATACCAGGCCCTCCTCTTCCACCAAGGCGCAGATCTCCTCCGGATCCAAAGCCTCGAGCCCGAGCGTGCTGAAGAAGATGGTGAGCGAGCTGACCTGATCCTGCGCCCACATCTCGGCCCGGAAGGCGCGCCCGTCGGACAGCACGCCTTCGCACCAGCCGATGTCGATCATGCCATTCTCGTCCTTCAGGATGCGCACCGGCTGACGGGACCGGTCGGGCACCGGGAATTGGGGTTGCAACACAATTGCCATATGCTAGGTCCGCCTGCTCGTCCGGCTCAATCATAGGCCAACTCTCAGGCGGTGGGAGAGCCCGCGATGATCTCTGCACAATCCTTGCTCGATGCGGTAGTCGTCGGTGGCGGCCCGGCCGGCCTGACCGCAGCCATTGGGCTGGCCGGGGCGGGCGTCCCGACCGCCCTCATTGCCGGGCGCCCGCGGCCCGCCGACAACCGGACCACAGCCCTGCTCGCGGGCTCGGTCACGGCGCTCGACACGCTTTCGGTGTGGCAACGTTGCCGGGCGCAAGCCGCCCCACTGCGCGTCATGCGAATTGTCGACGATACCGGGCGGCTGCTGCGCGCGCCAGAGGTCCGCTTCGAAGCGGCCGAGATCGGCCTTCCCGCCTTCGGATACAACATCGAGAACCGCCACCTGATTGCCGCGATGCTCGAGCGGGCGCGTGAAATTGCCGCACTGCACATCATCGCGCAGGACGCAGTCCACGTCGCCATTGGCGAGGATGCAGTCACGATCGAGCTGGACGGCGGCGGCTCGGTCGTCGCCAGGCTTGCGGTCGGCGCCGATGGGCGACGCTCGCGCTGCCGCGCGGCGGCCAATATCGAGACCGAAGGCTGGAGCTACCCGCAGACCGCACTCACCGTCACGTTGCGCCACAGCCGCCCGCACCATGACATCTCGACCGAGTTCCATCGCGCGAGCGGGCCTTTCACGCTGGTGCCGCTGCCGGGGCTGCGCTCGAGCCTCGTCTTCGTCACCGACCCGGACGACGCCGCACGCGTCGGCGCCCTCTCCGCGGCCGAGCTTGCGGCCGAGATCGAGCGCCGCGCCCATTCGATCCTGGGCAAGATCGAGGTCGAGCCCCAGCGCGGCATGTTTCCACTGGCGGTCGAGCGTGCCCGCTCGTTCGGCGCGCGCCGCGTCGCGCTCGTGGGCGAGGCAGCCCATGTCATTCCGCCGATCGGGGCGCAGGGACTCAATCTCGGGCTACGGGATGCGGCTACCATCGGCGAGCTCGTGGCAGCAGCCCACCGCGAGGGACGCGATCCCGGTGGGCATGAGCTGACCGCACGCTACGAGCACATGCGCCGCGCCGACGTGACGAGCCGCACGCTGGCGGTCGATCTGCTCAATCGCAGCCTGCCTTCGGGTTTTCTGCCGCTGCAGGGCGCGCGCGGGCTCGGCCTCACACTCTTGCAGCATATCGGGCCCTTGCGCCGCGCCGCCATGCGCGAGGGCGTTGCGCCGGCGTCCGCGCAGCCACGGCTCATGCGCGGGGAAGCGCTGTAGAGATCAGGGGGCGTCCGAGCTGTTGCAGCACGCCTCCCCTCTTCGAGATCACGCTTCGCGACCATGTAAATTTGCTCCGGATCGAGGTGCCACGGGCCTATCTCGGAACAGGGAACCCGGGGGCGCCCGCGCCTGTTGACGACACGCTCACGTTTCACCATTTGCATCATTCACCTGCTTCCCAGCCTCCTTGTGGTCGTGAGGGCCATGTATTCAGGTTGCAGAAAGGCTGCAAAGCGACGACCAATGCGCGCCCGAATGCGGTCGTTCCCACTGTCAAATTCGAGCCGTCCGGGGCAGAAACCTGATAAGATTACTATGATAGAGAGGATCGGATAGACCTGATGGCTCCCCCCAAGGACGGCGGCGCACCGATCGTCGAACCGTCGCCCGGTGGCGACGAGCCGGACGTCACGCTTCGCGCGCTGCAGCAGCGTATCCGGCAGCAGGAGATATTGGCCGAGCTGGGCGTAAAGGCCCTGCAAGGAGCCTCGTTCGATGAACTCCTCACAGAGACGGCACGCTTGACGAGCGCAGGCCTGCGCACCGAATTCTGCAAGGTTCTCCAGTATATTCCGTCCAAGGGCCACCTGCTCGTTCGCGCCGGCGTGGGTTGGCACCCGGGCGTGGTCGGAGTCGCAACTGTTGGCGCCGACCTCGCGTCGCCGGCGGGATTTGCGCTGCGAACCGGCAAGCCCGTCATCTCCAATCATCTCGAAAACGAAGAGCGGTTCAGAACGCCGGACATACTTCGGACTCACAACATCCGGCGAGCCATGAACGTGATCCTGCAGGGTGACGGAAAGCCGTTCGGGGTCTTGGAGGTCGACAGCCGATCGGAAGAGGAGTTCGAGGAACACGACCTCGCTTTCCTGCAGGGTGCCGCCAACATCCTGGGCATGGCGATCGAACGAGACCGTCATGAGCGAAGCCTCAAGGCGGCATTGGACCGCCAGCAGGCCCTGCTGAAGGAGATGAACCATCGCGTGAAAAACAGCCTCTCGATTGTCGCCGGCATGCTGCGGCTGCAAGCGAGCGACGTCGACGATGATGCCGTCACTCAGCACCTTGAGGAAGCCTCGCATCGCGTGGCGGCGGTCGCGCGGGCCCATGATCAGCTCAACCGCGGCCACGATCTCGAGAAAATGGACGTCGGGAAATATGTCGAGGCGGTCTGCAAGGATCTGGATGAGAGCGTTGCACATTGTGAAGTACACACCGACATCGAGCACGGGATTGAGATCGCTACCGACCGCGCCATATCGTCGGCCTTGATCGTCAATGAGCTGATCACGAATGCCGCCAAATATGCCTATCAGGATCGATCGGGCGGCAAGATCCAGGTTGCGATCGTCCCCGTTGGCGATAGTGATTTTTCAATTTCCGTGCGCGACGAAGGCGCCGGCCTGCCGGCGGGCTTTGATTTCGACAAGGCCAGGGGCCTTGGCATGCGGATCGTGAATGCTCTGTCGCGCCAGCTCAACGGCAGGGTTGTAGTTCGCTCACATGAGCCCGGCACAGAGTTCGTGGTCACGATACCGCGTCAAGACGCTCCAGCGCCGTAAATCGCTCCAGCGCCGTAAATAGCGCAAGTGACTCTGAATTGCCTCAACGCTAACCCCGGCACGCCTCAGCCGCGGCGAAGCGCAACGACCTCCGCGACAAATCCATCCATGTCCAGGGCAAACCTTTCACCGTAGTTGTGGTGCGTCTCCTCCGCATCCCAGCCGCATAGCATGACGCCGTGGTCAACCGTGCGCTCGAGCGTATAGTAGTCGATACGGCCGTCGCCCCTCCGCACGATCGCCAGAAAGAAGCATTCCGCCGCCTTTTGCGGTACCGGCATCTCGACGACATAACCATCGTGACCGTCGAAGCGTCGCGGGAGCACCTTGATGCTGCGAGCGAGCGCCATCACCTGTTCCACGCTCAGCTTGTATTCGCGGCCGATCAGAGACATGGCGGC
>DAIUEP010000135.1:9112-13678 GCA_036845065.1 Xanthobacteraceae bacterium
TCGAGATCGAAGTCGGTGACGCCCGCCTCCTTGAAGGTCGGCACGGTCGGAAGCGCGCTCGAACGCACGTCGCCGACGAGCCCGATCGCCTTCACCAGGCCGGCATCGATCGCGCCCTTGGCGACCGACACGCCGCCATAAAACAGGTCGATGTGGCCGCCCGACACGTCGCCCACCGCCTGCGCGCCGCCGCGATAGGGAATGTGCGTGACGTTGAGGTTCCTGATCCGATTGAGCCAGGCGCCCATGATGTGCGACGGGCTGCCGATGCTGCCGCCATAGGTGTACTTGCCCGGCGCGGCGGCGAGCTCGTTGATCAGCTCAGGCACGCTATTGGCTTTGACATTCTTCGATGCGATCAGCACCACCGGCACGATGCCGGTCACCGCGATCGGCTCGAAATCGTCAAGGGTGTACTTCGCGCTTCTGGAGAGCTGCGGCACCACCGCCATCTCGGTGGTGAAGCCCGCATAGAGCGTGTGGCCGTCCGGGCTCGCGCGCGCCACCTGGGCGGCCCCGATGGTGCCGCTCGCGCCCGGCTTGTTGAGCACCACCACCGACTGGCCGAGCCGGTCCTGCAGCTTCTGCGCAATCGCGCGCGCGATCAGATCGGTCGAGCCGCCGGCCGCGTAGGACACCACGACCTCGATCGACTTCGTCGGATAGCGCTGCGCCTGCGCGGATTGGACGGTGCCCAAGAGCCCAGTGAAGAGCCCTACGCCAAACGCGATGCCGCGAACCGCCGGCGACCTGTGCATGAGATGTCTCCGCCCTGTCCGATCGTTGGCGCGAGGTTACGGCAGGCCGGCTTGCCTTCCAAGCATGCTGTCGACCTGCTAGGCTTCCACGTCACGGAGAGCACCATGAGCGTCGTTCGGATTCATCAGGTCCCCTCGTTGCGCCAGCGGGTCAGCGACGAGGAGTGGCAGGCGCGCGTCGATCTCGCCGCCGCCTATCGCCTCGTGGCGCATTACGGCTGGACCCATCTGATCAACAACCACATCTCGCTGCGCGTGCCGGGCACGCAGGATCAATTCCTGATCAACCCCTATGGCCTGCTCTACGAGCAGGTCACCGCCTCGAACCTGGTCAAGATCGATGTCGACGGCAACATCCTCGACGAGACGCCCTACCAGGTGAACCGGGCCGGCTTCGTCATTCACAGCGCGATCCACATGGCGCGCAAGGACCTGCACGCCGTCCTGCACACCCACACGGTCGCGGGCCAGGCGGTCTCGGCGCTCGACTGCGGCCTGCTGCCGCTCAACCAGAGCGCCATGCGCTTCTACAAACGCATCGGCTATCACGACTTCGAAGGGGTCGCGACCGACCTCGACGAGCGCGAGCGCATCGTGGCTGATCTCGGCGAGCACAAGTGCCTGATTCTGAAGCATCACGGGCTGCTCACCGCCGGCGTCAATATCGGCGAGGCGTTCAATCTGATGTATTACCTGGAGAAGAGCTGCGAGACCCAGATGATGGTGCTCGCCTCCAACCAGCCCTACAGCCTGCCCGCGCAAGCCGCCTGCGAGAAATCCGCGCAGATCTTCTGGGGCAACGGCCGCGTGCACGACCGCGACTGGCCAGCGCTGCTGCAGCTCGCCGAATCGATCGACCCCTCGTTCCGCAATTGAGGCGACCTTGACCGTCCGCAATTGCAGCGTGGCCGTTCGCACAGCGAGGTTGCTGCTGACCGTGCTGGCGCTTGCCGCAACGCCCTCTCGCGCGCAGGACTATCCCGCGCGCCCGGTCGAGCTGATTGTGCCGTTCGCGGCCGGCGGCGGCGCCGAGCTCCTGGCGCGGCTTCTGAGCGAAGGCCTTAACAAGCGGTTCGGCCAGCCGTTCCTGGTGATCAATCGGCCGGGCGCCAACACCAATCTGGGCACGCTCTCGGTGGTGCGCGCCAAGCCCGACGGCTACACGCTCGCGGTCGCGAGCGTCGGCCTCACCGCCAACCCTTCGCTCTACAAGACCCTCGGCTTCGAGCCACAGCGCGATCTCGACCCGATCACGCTGATTGCCAATTCGCCGACCGTGCTGGTGGTGCCGCCGTCCTTGCCGGTCAATACGCTCAGTGAGTTCATCGCCTACGCCAAGGCGCGGCCGGGCGTGCTCAACTATGCCACCTACGGCGCCGGCAGCGGGCCGCATCTGGCGACCGAGGTGTTCCAGGCCAAGACCGGCGTGCGCATGCAGCCGGTGCCTTACGGCGGGGGCGGTCCGGCCGCGCTCGGCGCGATGACCGACCAGGTGCAGGCGCTGTTCTCCAGCGTGCTGCCGGTGCTCGGCCTCGTGCGCGCCGACAAGCTCAAGCCGATTGCGATCGCGGCCGATCGCCGCTCCGAGCTGATGCCCAACGTGCCGACCTTCCTGGAACAGGGCCTCGACTATCGCACCGGCACCTGGTTCGGCCTCCTGGCACCCGCCAAGACGCCACCCGAGGTGATCGATCTCCTCCATCGCTCAACCGGCGCGCTGTTGCAGGAGCCAGCCGTGCGCGCCAAGATTCTCGAGCAGGGCGCCGAGATCGTGGCGAGCACGCCGGCCGAGTTTCGTGCCTTCATCAAGGACGAGACCGAGCGGCTTGCCGCGGTCATCCGCGGCGCGAAGATTTTGCTCGATTGATGCGTTCGGACGAGCGCGAAGGATAGCGACAATGCAATGGATCAAGCCCGGCATCGTGGCTGTGACGCTTTGCCTCGCCGGCGCCCAGACCCAAGCGCAGGACAGCTACCCCTCGCGGGTGGTGCGCATCGTCGTTCCGTTCCCGCCCGGCTCCGGCACCGACCTGCTGTCACGCCTGCTCTCGGATCAACTCGCGCGCAAATGGAACGCGTCGGTCATTACCGAGAACGTGCCGGGCGCCTCCGGCAATCTCGGTGCCGCCGATGTCTTCCGCGCGGCGCCCGACGGCCACACGCTGCTGCTGTGCCCACCCGGCCCGATCGCGACCAACAAGTTCCTGTTCAAGGACCTCGCCTACGACTCCGCCCGCTGGGTGCCGATCTCGTGGCTCACCACCGTTCCTTATGTGCTCATTGCCCGCACCAGCTTCACGGGCAATTTCCAGGCCCTGATGGCGGAAGCGAAGGCCAATCCGAGCAAAGTCACCGCCGCGATGCCGGGACCGGGCGGCACCGCGCATCTCTCCGCCGCTTATCTCGAATCGATGGCCGGCATCAAGCTCGTCCACGTGCCCTATCGCGGGCTCGGGCCCGCGATCAACGACATCATCGCGGGCCACGTCGACATGATGTTCGACACGTTCACGACGTCGCTGCCGCAGCACCAGGCCGGCAGGGTCAAGATGGTGGCGGTCGCCAGCCCGCAGCGCCAGGCCGCCGTCCCCGACGTGCCCGCGATCGCGGAGTTCTATCCGGGATACCGCTCGATCACCTGGTTCGGCATCGTGGCGCCGCCCGGCACGCCCGAGGCGCTCGCCGAGCGGATCAATCGCGACGTCGCCGACGTCTTCCGCCGGCCCGAGATGCGCAGCCGGCTCGACGAGATGAAGATGGAGCCGATCGGCTCCACGCGCGCGGAAGCCGCGCGCTTCTTCGCGGAGGAAGCCGCGCTCTGGGGCAAGGTCATCCAGGACGCCAAGATCACGGTGCAGTAACGGCACGCCTCTGTAGTGCTACGCCTCTTCCGCATGGCCGGCGGACTGTTGTAGCCTCCTCGCAAAACCGGGAGGAACCGCCATGATCGGTCGCAACGCGATTGCAACAGTCGCATCGATTCTGCTGTGCATCGTCGCAGCCGCCGCGCAGGCGCCCTCGGCGCCAGTGCCTGACGACGACCGGTACAATCCCGCACGCTATCCGGACTGGTCGGGTCCGATGCGTTTCACCGCCACCGGCGGCAACCGCTACGACCAGACCAAACGGCCGGGCCGCGCCCAGCAGGCGCCGCTGACGCCGGAATATCAGGCGATCTTCGAAGCCGGCCTCAAGGACCAGGCCGAGGGCGGCCAGGGCGGCAACCAGACCTATTCCTGCACGCCGGGCGGCATGCCGCGCGAGATGGCCGGCAACCAGGGGCTCGAATTCGTCGTCACGCCCAAGGTTACGCATGTCATCTTCGTGCAGGCGATGCCGCGCCGCATCTACACCGACGGGCGCGGCTGGCCCGACGACATGGAGCCCACCTTCGACGGCTACTCGATCGGCAAATGGATCGATCAGGACGGCGACGGCAAGTTCGACGTGCTCGAGGTCGAGACCCGCAACTTCAGGGGCCCACGCAGCTTCGACAACGCCGGCACTCCACTACATGCCGACAACCAGACCGTCATCAAGGAGCGCATCTATCGCGACAAGCAGAACCCCGACATCCTGCACGACGAGATGACGACGATCGACAACGCGTTAACGCGCCCCTGGACCGTGCTCAAGACCTATCGCCGCACGGGCAATCCGCACTTTGTGCAGAACATCTGCACAGTCGGGAACAATCATGTCCAGATCGGCAACGAAGCCTACTTCCTGAGCGCCGACGGCCTGCTGATGCCGACCAAGAAGAACCAGGCGCCGCCGGATCTGAGGTACTTTAACCAGACGCAAAGGT
>DAIUEP010000136.1:0-13662 GCA_036845065.1 Xanthobacteraceae bacterium
GCACCGGCACCTCGCCCTGCGCGATGATCGGCCCTGAGTCCATCTCCGGCACGACCAAGTGAACGGTGGCGCCATGGGTCTTGGCGCCGGCCGCGAGCACGCGAGCGTGCGTGTTGAGGCCCTTGAACGCTGGCAAGAGGGCAGGGTGGATGTTGAGCATCCGGCCCTCCCACTGGGTCACGAGCCAGGGCGTCAGCAGCCGCATGAAGCCCGCGAGGCAAACGAGCTCGATGCGATGCGCCTCCAGCACCGCCTGCAGCGCGCGCTCGAACGCTTCGCGATCCTTGCCGAACCGGGTGTGATCGACGACCGCGGTCGCAATCCCGGCCGCGCGCGCATGCGCAAGGCCCTGCGCATCGGGGCGATTGGAGAGAACGAGCGCGATCTCGGCCGGATAGTCGGGTGTCTTCGCGGCCTCGATCAGCGAGGCCATGTTGGAGCCGCGCCCGGAGATCAGAATCGCGACGCGCTGTCTCGCCATCGCGTCACCAGGCGAGGTCGAGGTGCCCGGCATAGCTCACCTCGGGCATGCCGGGCGTAAGCGCAACCACGCTGCCGAGCCGTGCCACCGTTTCGCCGGCGTCGGTCCAGGCCTTGATCGCCGCCTCGGCGCCGCCCGGATCGAGCACCGCGATCATGCCGATCCCGCAGTTGAAGGTGCGCAGCATCTCCGGCTCGGCGACGCCGCCGACCGCGGCGAGCCAGCGGAACACCGGCAAGGGCATGACGCGCGCGAGATCAAGCTCGACGCCGAGCCCGTCCGGGATCACGCGCGGGATGTTGTCGGGAAAGCCGCCGCCGGTGATGTGGGCGAGCGCCTTCACCGCGCCGCTCGCGCGGATTGCCGCCAGGCACGACTTGACGTAGATGCGCGTCGGCGTGAGCAGCGCCTCGCCGAGCCGCCTTTTGTCCTCGAACGGTGCGCGCGCGCTCAAGGCAAGGCCGCTCATCTCGACGATCCGGCGCACCAGCGAATAGCCGTTGGAGTGCACGCCCGAGGAGGCCAAGCCCACCACCACGTCGCCGGCCTTGATGTCGGTGCGCGGCAACAGCGTGCCCCGCTCGGCGGCGCCGACCGCGAAGCCCGCGAGGTCGTAGTCGCCGTCCTGGTAGAGGCCGGGCATTTCCGCGGTCTCGCCGCCCACCAGCGCGCAGCCAGCCTCGCGGCAGGCGGCCGCCACGCCCTTGACCACCTGCGCGCCGACCTCGGGAGCGAGCTTTCCACAGGCAAAATAATCGAGGAAGAAGAGCGGTTCCGCGCCCTGGACCACGAGATCGTTGACCGACATGGCGACGAGGTCGATGCCGATCGTGTCGTGCACGCCGGTCTCGATCGCGATCTTGACCTTGGTGCCGACGCCGTCGGTGGTGGCGACCAGGACCGGATCGGCAAAGCCCGCGCGTTTGAGGTCGAACAGGCCGCCAAAACCGCCGATTTCGGCATCCGCGCCCGGCCTCGCGGTCGCGCGCACCAAGGGCTTGATCAGGTCCACCATGCGGTTGCCGGCATCGATGTCGACGCCGGCCTGCGCATAGGTGAGGCCCTCGCGGCCCTGGTCTGCCATTGCTGTCCTCGTGACTAAGCGCGGGCGTCGTACGGCACAATCGCGCCCTGTGCAATGGCTAGTGCCCCGCTTCCGAAGTTCGTGATACGTTGCAGCGTCCCCTGGCACGAACTTCGGAAGCAAAGGGGCACTGGCTGGTCTACGATTGTAGTGCCGCTTTTCGATTTGAAGTTCCTAACCGAGTTTGCCGCGAGTGTTATAGGACCTTCAAATCGGCGGCACTAGTGCGCCGCTATACTCAGGCAGGAAGTTGCGCCGGGCCTCCGGCACGCCGCAGGAGTCGAGGCAAAGGTTTGAGCATTCCCAATCTTATTACGCTGGCGCGCATTCTCGCGGTGCCGGTGATCATCTGGGCGATCACGTCGGGCGAGAAACGGATCGCCTTCATTCTGTTCCTGGCCGCCGGCCTGAGCGATCTCATCGACGGCTTCCTGGCCAAGCGCTTCGGCATGGCGACCGAGCTCGGCGCCTATCTCGACCCGCTCGCCGACAAGGCCATGATCGTCTCGGTCTACGTGGCGCTCGGGATCATCGAGGCGATGCCGCGCTGGCTCGTCATCCTGGTGGTGTCGCGCGACATCATGATCGTGAGCGCCGTGATCCTGTCCTGGCTTGTGGACAAGCCGGTCAAGCTCAAGCCGCTCGCCGTCTCCAAGCTCAATACCGTCGCGCAGATCGTGTATGCGACTGTCGTTCTCGCCGCGCTCGCGTTCAGCTGGGACATTCCGCTGGTGACCAACGTGCTGATGGGGCTGGTTGCGGCCTTGACCTTGCTCTCGGTCGCCTTCTATGTCGCGGAATGGGTGCGTCACATGAACGCGACCTAGTGCCGCCGATTTGAAGTTCCTACACCACCTGCAGCAAACTCGGTTAGGAACTTCAAATCGAAAAGCGGCACTAGAATCATAGAGTTGCTAGTGCCCCTTTGTTTCCGAAGTTCGTGTCAGAGTGTGCTGAGATGTATCACGAACTTCGGAAACGGGGCACTAGTCCTGATCCGTCCCGCGCGGGCAGGCCCGGAGGTTTCATGAGCTTCGAGCGGCAGCTGGCGTTCTGGCTCGCGACCTGCGTCGTGGTCGCGGTGTTGTTGTGGCTCCTGAGCGAGATATTGCTGCCGTTCGTCGCCGGCATGGCCATTGCCTACCTGCTCGATCCGCTGACCAATCGGCTCGAGCGCATCGGCGTCAATCGGCGGGTTGCGGCGCTCCTGATCGTGGGCGTGTTCGTGCTCACCTTCGTCGTGCTTGCGCTGTTGTTCGTGCCGCTCTTGGCGGGCCAGCTCTATGCGTTCATCGCCAACATACCGGGCTATGTGACGCGGCTGTATACGCTGGCGCTCAGCGCGGACGTTCCCTGGCTGCGCGAGATGCTCGGCTCCGGTGACGCCAGCAAGACCTTCAACGATCTGGTGAGCCAAGGGGCGGGGTGGCTCGCGACGTTCCTGCGCTCGCTGTGGTCGGGCGGGCGCGCGCTGATCTCGCTGCTTTCGCTGATCGTCGTGACGCCGGTGGTTGCGTACTATCTGATCTGCGACTGGCCGCGCTTCGTCTCGACCGTCGAGCAATGGGTCCCGCTCAAGCATCGCGAGTCCGCGCATTCGGTGTTTGCGGAGATCGACGCGGCCATCGCCGGCTTCGTGCGCGGGCAGAGCGGCGTGTGCCTCATTCTCGGCTCGTACTACGCCCTCACGCTGTCGCTCGTCGGGCTCAATTCCGGTCTACTGATCGGATTGCTGTCGGGCCTGATCAGCTTCATCCCCTTTGTCGGCTCGATGAGCGGGCTGTTGCTCGGGGTTGGCGTTGCGATCGCGCAGTTCTGGCCGGACTGGACGCCGATCGTGACCGTGTTCGTCATCTTCATGGTCGGGCAGTTCGTCGAGGGCTATATCCTGGCGCCCAAGTTCGTAGGCGAGAACGTGGGGCTGCATCCGGTCTGGCTGATGTTTGCGATGTTCGCGTTCGGCTATCTGTTCGGCTTTGTCGGCCTGCTGGTCGCGGTTCCGGTTGCGGCGGCGATCGGCGTGCTGCTGCGCTTTGCGCTGCGACGCTATCGCGCGAGCGCCATCTACACCGGCGAGCCGGCGAGTTAAAACGCCGTGTCCGATCCGGGCGGTCCGCGGCAGCTCGCCTTTGCGCTCGATCATGCGGTGAGCTTCGCGCGCGAGGATTTCCTCAGCGGCCCCTCAAATGCTGCCGCGCTCACGCTGGTCGAGACCTGGCCGGACTGGCCGTCACGTGCCGTTGCGCTGGTCGGGCCTGCGGGCTCGGGCAAGAGCCACCTCGCGTCGATCTGGGCAACTCAAGCGGGCGCGCGGTTTCTGTCGGGCCGGGCGCTTGCGGAAACGAAGCTGCCGGCGGCGCTCGCGACCGGGGCGCTGGTGGTGGAGGATCTCGCGCCCAGCAGCTTCGACGAGCGCGCGCTGTTTCACCTGATCAACCTCGCGCGCGAGGAGGAGGCCTATCTCCTCCTCACCGCCGGCTCGCCGCCTGCGGGCTGGACGCTCGCGATCCGCGATCTGGCCTCTCGCCTCAAGGCGCTGCCGGTGGTGGCGCTCTCGGCGCCCGACGACGCTCTGTTGCGCGCCGTGCTGGTGAAGCTGTTTGCCGACCGCCAGCTCGCGGTCGACGAGCCGCTCGTCGGCTATGTGGCGACCCGGATCGAGCGCTCATTCGCGGCCGCGCGCGCGGTGGTGGCGCAGCTCGACCAGGAGGCGATGCAGCGGAAACGGCCGTTAACGCGCGCGCTGGCGGCCGAGATCCTGCGGGAGGAGGGGCCTTGACCCGCCCTTAAGCCGGGCGTGCTATCATTCTCAGTCTGTCATCGATCTGTCATCAAACGCAGCCAAGATTGCCCCCGGCTACCACCCATGGATCGCGTACAAGCTACTGTTTTAACTGCGGAAACGCCGCGGCCGCCGGTCCCGGCGGAGGCGCCGCAGGCGCTTGCGGCGAGCGATCTCCTGGCGAGCCCTGAGCGCTACATCAACCGCGAGTTGTCCTGGCTGCATTTCAATCGCCGCGTGCTGGAGGCATCCGAGGATGTCGCCCATCCGCTGCTCGAGCGGGTGCGCTTTCTCTCGATCTCGGCCAACAACCTCGACGAGTTCTTCATGGTGCGCGTCGCCGGCCTCAAAGGCCAGGTGCGCGCCGGCGTCACCGCCCGGAGCCCCGACGGGCTCACGCCCGCCGAACAGCTCGGGCGGATTGCGGACGCGGTCTCGGTGCTGGCGAACGATCAGCAGAAGCGCTGGCGCGAGCTGCGCGGCGAGCTTGCCGGCAACGGCATCACCATCGTGGACGGGCCGGAGGTGAGCAAGAAGGAGCGGGCCTGGCTCGACGATCACTTCCTGCGCCACGTGTTCCCGCTGCTCACGCCGCTCGCGATCGACCCGGCGCATCCGTTCCCATTCATTTCCAATCTCGGCTTCACCATCGCGCTGCAGCTTGCGCGCACGAGCGACGGCCGCGCGATGAATGCGCTCATCCGCATGCCGAACAAGATCGAGCGCTTCATCAGGCTGCCCGCGGTCGACGGTGTCTCCGGTTTTCGTGTGATCACAATCGAGCAGGCAACGAGTCTGTTCATCGGCCGGCTGTTCCCGGGCTATGTGGTCAAAGGGCAGGGCGCCTTCCGCGTCATCCGCGACAGCGAAGTCGAAATCGAGGAAGAGGCCGAGGATCTCGTGCGCGAGTTCGAGACCGTGCTCAAGCGCCGCCGCCGCGGCTCGGTGATCCGGCTGGAGATCGAGGCCGCGATGCCGATGGAACTGCGGCGCTTCGTGGCGCGCGCGCTCGCGGTCGGTGACGACGAAGTGATCCTGGTCGACGGCGTGCTGGCGCTCAACGAGCTCTCGCAGCTCACCAGCTTCGACCGCCCCGATCTCGAGTTCGTGCCCTACAATCCGCGCTATCCCGAGCGCATCCGCGACCATGGCGGCGACTGTTTCGCCGCCATCCGCCAGAAGGACCTGATCGTCCACCACCCTTATGAATCGTTCGACGTGGTGGTGCAGTTCCTGCAGCAGGCGGCACGCGACCCCGATGTCGTCGCCATCAAGCAGACGCTCTACCGCACGTCGTCGGAGTCGCCGATCGTCAAGGCGCTCGCGGAAGCGGCCGAGGCCGGCAAGTCGGTGACCGCGCTGGTCGAGCTCAAGGCGCGCTTCGACGAGGAGGCCAACATCCGCCTGTCGCGCGCGCTCGAGCGCGCCGGCGCGCAGGTGGTCTATGGCTTCATCGAGCTTAAGACCCACGCCAAGCTGTCGTTGGTGGTGCGCCGCCAGGGTGGCGTGCTCACCACCTATGTCCACGTCGGCACCGGCAACTATCATCCGGTGACCGCGCGCATCTATACCGATCTCTCGTTCTTCACCTCCGATCCGGTGATCGCGCGCGACGTCGGCCGCGTGTTCAACTTCGTCACCGGCTATGCGGAGCCGGCCGAGCTCGAGAAGATGGCGGTTTCGCCGCTGACGCTGCGCAAGCGCATCTGCGAGCACATCAAGGAGGAGATCGCCTACGCCAAGGCCGGCAA
Source organism: Xanthobacteraceae bacterium (assembly GCA_036845065.1). Classification (GTDB taxonomy): domain Bacteria; phylum Pseudomonadota; class Alphaproteobacteria; order Rhizobiales; family Xanthobacteraceae; genus VAZQ01. Next base: position 6,099 of record DAIUEP010000136.1, read on the forward strand.
GCCCGCCGCGATCTGGATGAAGGACAACGCGCTGGTCGATCCCGAGATCATCGACCTGCTCTATCAGGCATCGAACGCGGGCGTCGCGATCGATCTGGTGGTGCGCGGCATCTGCTGCCTGCGGCCCGGCATTCCCGGGCTGTCCGAGAACATCCGCGTCAAGTCGATCGTAGGCCGCTTCCTGGAGCACAGCCGCGTCTATTGCTTCGGCGCCGGTCATGGCCTGCCGCACGCCAAGGCCGCGGTCTATATCTCGTCGGCCGATATGATGCCGCGCAATCTCGACCGCCGGGTCGAGGTGCTGTGCCCGATCCTCAATCCAACCGTGCACGAGCAGGTGCTCGCGCAAATTATGGTGGCCAACTTCAAGGATAATGAACAGAGCTGGAAACTTTTGCCTGACGGCTCGTCGAATCGCATAAAACCGGCGGAGGGCGAGGAACCCTTCAACGCCCACAAATACTTCATGACCAACCCGAGCCTGTCTGGACGTGGCAAATCGGTCAAAGACTCCTCACCGCGTAGCCTTGTACGCCGTTCGGACCGCGCTTAAGCGCGGCCGCCCCGCCATGCCTGCCGCACAGGGTCGCCTCGATCACGGACCGCCGGTCGGGGTCATCGACATCGGCTCGAACTCGGTACGGCTTGTGGTCTACGAGGGTCTCACTCGCAGCCCGACGCCGATCTTCAACGAAAAGGTGCTCGCCGGCCTCGGCCGCGAGGTGCAGTCCACGGGCCTCCTCGCGCACGACGCGGTCGACAAGGCGCTCGCCGCGTTGCGGCGCTTCCGCACGCTGTGCGATCGCATCGAGGTGCCGAATTTATGGGTGATCGCGACCGCGGCCTGCCGTGACGCCAGCAACGGCAAGGCGTTCGTCGCGGAGGCGCAGCGCATCTGCGGCACCCGCATCGAGGTGATCTCCGGCAAGCGCGAGGCGGAGCTGTCCGCGCTCGGGGTGGTGTCCGGCTTCCATCGCCCGGATGGGATCGTGGGCGACCTGGGCGGCGGCTCGCTCGAGCTCACCGACATCCGCGGCCACCGCGTCCACACCGGCATCACGCTGCCGCTCGGCGGGCTGGCGCTGCAGGATGTGTCGAAGAAATCGGTCAAGAAAGCCGAAAAGCTCGTGAAGAAGGCGCTCGACGACGTGCGGCTGCTTGAGGGTGGCAAGGGGCGCTCCTTCTACGCCATCGGCGGCACCTGGCGCGCGCTGGCACGGCTGCACATGTGGCAGAAGGGCTATCCGCTGCACGTGATGCACGGCTACGTCATTCCGGCCAGGGAGGCCTATGAATTCTGCGGCTTGGTGCATCGGGTCGACACCGAGACGCTGTCGCAGATCGAGGTGGTCGCCGATGCGCGCCGGCCGCTCTTGGCCTACGCGGCCTTGGTGCTGGAGCATCTGATCGTGGCCGCGCGGCCGAAGGAGATCGTGATCTCGGCGCTCGGCGTGCGCGAAGGCCTGCTCTATTCGATGCTCGACGCCGACGAGCGCCGCAAGGATCCGCTGCTTGCCGCGGCTCAGGAGCTCAACGTGCTGCGCTCGCGCTCGCCCGCGCACGGCCAGGAGCTGATCGCCTGGACCGACCGCTTTATGGCGTCGACGGGGCTGGAGGAAACCGCCGATGAGCGGCGGCTGCGTCATGCGGCCTGCCTCCTGGGCGACATCGGCTGGCGCGCGCACCCCGACTATCGCGGCGAGCAATCGCTCAACATCATCGCCAACGCGGCTTTCGTCGGCATCGATCATCCCGGCCGCGCCTATCTCGCGCTTGCTGTGTTCTTCCGCCATGTCGGGCTGATCGACGAGGAGCTGTCGCCGCGGCTGCGCGAGCTGGCTTCGACCCGCGTGCTCGACCGCGCGCGCGTTCTCGGCGCGGCGCTGCGCGTGGCCTACCTAGTCTCGGCGTCGACCACCGGCGTGCTGCCGAAGACCCCGATGAAGGTCGAGCGCGGGCGCCTGGTGCTGCGGTTCGAGAACGGCCTCAAGGCGCTCGCCGGCGAGCGCGTGTTCGTGCGGCTGCGCCAGCTCGCGCGGCTCATCGGCCGCGAGCCGGTGATGGAAGCGTCATAGCGCTGATCAATAGCGAGCGGAAACGTTGCCGCGGACATTCACCGCCACCCGTTGCGGTCGGGACGGATTGCAAAAATCAAAAGGCCGGCGATCGCCGGCCCTTTTTGTCGGTGCTGGATTTGAAGCTCCAATCAGGACCCCACCCGGAGCCTGCCCCTCAGCAACTGGATCTTCAAATCCGCCACACGAGATCAGCCGAAGCGTAGGAACAGCGAGGTGGCAAGGACCCACCCGATAAACAGGACGATTGCTAGCGTCTCAAATCCCATCATGACCTTCGCCCCCTTGTTTTATGGGCCGAATCGTACCTTCAAAAAACTGTGGATTCAAGCGCGACGCCTATTGACATACGGTAGATTAGTACCCTGTCCCGGTAGGTGGGCACCAAAGGCTGCATTTTTTGGGGAAACTGTGACGACTGGTCAGAGGTAAAAATGATGCAGCCGAGGTCGTCAAAGGGCAGAAATGGCGGCCGATTCGTTAGCGGATCATGCTTGCGGTGGCGATGGGCGGCGCGCAGGACCCGCCACGGCGCGCGTTAACCCTCCCGCGGCGGGAGCGGGCCTGGACGGACCGTCCCAACGAGGAAATTCGGCGCGGGAATTCAGCGCGGGATCTTGACCCGACCGCCAAAGCCCGAAGGAATGCGGTCGCGGGTCGAGGCTCGGGCCGGCTGCGGCAGAATGGCGTTGGGGATTAGGGGGAAGACTTGAACATCCATGGCAACATCTATGGCGGCATGTTCATCTATGGCGGCATGTTCCTGCGGGACGCCGGAGGACCGGCGTCCCGCAGTCCTGCTGCTAAAATTGCCTTGGTGATGAAATTGGTGCTGTCGCAGGCAGGCAATTCATGCGCGCGCGTATCTTGACCATGGCCCGTCCCCCCGAATGGTTTGTTGCCATTCGCCCCTCAGGGCGTCGCGTTGTTGCGATCTTGAGTTACTGTCTGATTCTGAATTCGCGCGGTAAATCAGCCAGAGGTATCGTCGCCGCGGCTGCGGAGAATGCCGTTCAGGCGGGCTCAAGCGGTTGAAAGACGAGGACTATTTCCCGCGATTGGCGAGTGATTGGCCTAGGATTTTAGTACCAGGACCAAAGTACTGAGAGCGCGGTCGGAGGGGGGCCCCTCAGCCTTCGCGCTCGACCGCGATCACCCGGTTGCGATCGACCGCGAGCGCCAGCCGGCCGTGCTTGAGCGCGAGCGCCTTCTCGCCGAACAGCTCGCGCCGCCAGCCCGAGAGCGCCGCAACGGCGGCGGCACTTTTCCACACCGCGATGCCGGAAATTGACCAGCTCCTTTCTCGCCTGCTAGCCTTAATGGGGTACCAGGGAGAGATAGTGATGAAGCGCACGTTTTTCGGTCTCGCTCTCATGTCGATGGCTGTTTTGCCTGCTACGGCAGCCACGCTACATGAATCGGCTACTTTCTCCGATTCAAGCTCGGGCGGTTACACGCTTTCGACCGAACAATTCTTGGCAAGCCGGTTTACGTTGTCACAGAGTTCCACTGTTACTGCCATTGGCGGCGGCATCGGAGGCAACGGCACACTGTTTGGTGCCATCATACCCTTGTCTTCTCCGACTGAAACGCCATCGTATTTGCCATACGATTTGCCCTCGTATGCGCTCGGCTTCACCGTCTTTAATGCGCCCTTCGGTACCGCTGACTTCACCACCCCCCTTTCGCTGTCCCTGAATGCCGGGACCTACGCTCTCGTATTTGGCAGCGGGCTCTTCGGAGCGACGGGGTCCGGCTTTATGGGACTTACGGGAGTGGATTTTCCGATCGCTTCCTATTTCTTTGCGACGATCAATAATGGTTTTAATACCTTCACTAACGGCGGCTTCAGTCAGACACGCTTTGTTGTTGAAGGCGATTTGTCGACCGTTCCCTTGCCGGCAGCGCTACCTCTGTACGCAACGGGTCTGGGCATCGCGGGCTTCGTCGCGTGGCGCCGGAAGCGCAACAAGATGATGCGGGCCGCGCTGGCCGCTTAGCCAAGCGACACGCAAGGAAAGGCGCGGTTGTCGGCTCAGCCTTCGCGCTCGACCGCGATCACCCGGTTGCGATCGACCGCGAGCGCCAGCCGGCCGTGCTTGAGCGCGAGCGCCTTCTCGCCGAACAGCTCGCGCCGCCAGCCCGAGAGCGCCGCAACGTCCGCCTCGTCGTCGGCCGCGATGCGGTCGAGATCGTCCATGGTGGCGATCACTTTGGCGGCGACGCCATGCCGCTCTGCCGTCATGCGCAGGAGCACCTTGAGCAGCTCGACGGTCGCTTGGCCGTTGGGCGCGCCCTTGGGGCGGTCGATCTGCGGCAGTGACTTGGGATCGCGTGCCAGCCCGCGCTTGACCGCGTCGACGATCGCCTCGCCCCATTTCGAGCGCTCGAAGCCCTTCGGCAGCGAGCGCAGATTGCCAAGCCGCTCGATCGTGGTCGGGGCCTGCACCGCGATGTCGCCGACGACGTCGTCCTTGAGCACGCGCCCGCGCGGCACGTCGCGGGTCTGCGCCTCGCGCTCGCGCCAGGCGGCGACCTCGATCAGCACGGCGAGCTCCTTGGGCTTGCGCACCCGCGTCTGCAGGCGCTGCCAGGCGTGCTCGGGCTCCATCCGGTAGGTGTCGGGCGAGGTGAGCACCCGCATCTCCTCGCGCATCCATTCGGTGCGGCCGCGCTTGTCGAGGTCGGCGGCGAGCTTGACGTAGACGTCGCGCAGGTGGGTGACGTCGGAGATGGCGTAGGCGAGCTGGGCGTCGGAGAGCGGGCGCCGCGTCCAGTCGGTGAAGCGCAGCGACTTGTCGAGGCTGTCGCCGGTGATGCGCTGCACCAGCTGGTCGTAGGCGATCGAGTCGCCATAGCCGAGCACCATGGCGGCGACCTGGGTATCGACCAGCGGGCTCGGAATGAGGCCGGCCGCGTGCCAGCAGATCTCAATGTCCTGGCGGGCGGCGTGAAACACCTTGATGACGCTCTCGTCCGCCATCAGGGCGAACAAAGGCTTGAGGTCGATGCCGTCGGCCAGCGCGTCGACCACCACCGCCTCATCGGTGCTGGCGATCTGAGCCACACACAGTTTCGGGTAGTAGGTGCTCTCGCGCAGGAACTCGGTATCAACCGTCACGAAGGGGTGGCGCTGCAGGCGCCCACAGACTTCAGCAAGGGTGTTCGTTGTCGTGATCGGTTGCATACGGCTCGCTTGATATAGCGCAGGCCAAAGCGCTTGTCAGGGCCGGAACTGATTACTTTCCGGGCCTCTCCACCGCCAAGCGGACTTGGCGTCGGAACCGAGGTTCTCAGCCGCGTACGCGCGGCAGCATGATGAACTCCCAGGGCGAGGGGAGCGGGGGCACCGGCACCTCGATCAGGCTTGGGCCCTCGCGGCGGGAGAGCGCCCGCCTGAGCGCTAGGCGCAGCTCGGCCGGATTGCGGGCCCGCTCGGCCGCAGCCCCGAAGCTCTCGGCAAAACGGACAAAATCCGGGTTGGTCAGATCGCTGGCGATGATCCGGTTGCCGAAGCGCTCCTCCTGGTTGCGCCGCACATTGCCATAGGCGCCGTCGTTGAAGACGACGACGGTGAGCGGGATGCGGTGGTGAACCGCGGTCGCCATCTCGGTCGCCGTGAACAGGAAGCCGCCGTCGCCCGCGATCGCGACCACCGGAAGGTCGCGCCGGGCGTCCTGAACACCCAGCGCGGCGGCATAGCCCCAGCCGAGCGAGTCCTGGAAGCCCGGCGAGATGAAGGTACGTGGCCTGAAGGCCGGGTAGAGCAGGCGGGCCGCGAAGCCCATTTGGGTCACCTCCTCGACGAAGATGCCCTCCTCCGGCAGCTCGGCGCGGATCGCCTCCAGGTAGCCGATCTGGGGCGCGAGCTTGGCGAGACGCGCCCGTAGCTTCGCCTGCCGCTCCACCATCTCTTCTCGCCTTGAGGGCCGTGCGCGGTTGCGGGAGGCGAGCGCGTCGATCAGCGCCCGCAGGATCGGCGCGGCGTCGCCCACGAGCGCGACCGCGGGCTTGCGGAAGCGCTCCGCCTCCTCCGGGTCGGCGTCGACCCGGACCACGGCGAGCTTGTCGTCCAGCCCCCATTGCATCGCCTGTAACAGCCGGGTGCCGACGGCGAGCACCGCGTCGGCCTCACGCCAGAGCTCATGGCCGAGCGGCAAGACCACGCTGAACGGATCGCGGCCATCGATGACGCCGCGGCCGCGCCGGAACGCCATGACGGGCGCCTGCAGCAGCGCCGAGAGCTCCGTCACCTCCGCGGAGGCATCCTGGGCGCCGCCGCCCACGACGATCAGCACGCGCTCGGCAGTGCCGAGCCGCTTGGCAGCGTCCGCCACCGCATCCTCGTCGATGAGGGCCGCGGGCGGCGGCAGTGGCGCCGCGATGCCAGCAACTGGCGTGCTGCGGCCCCAGACGTCGATGGCACATTCGAGCGCCGCCGGTCCGGGCCGCCCGCTCGCCATGGCGCGGAACGCGGCGCCGACCAGCGCGGGCGCCTCCGCGGGCGTGCGGATGCGGGCCACGAAATCGACGAGCCGGGAGAGGATGCCGGGCTGGTCGCGGATCTCGTGCAGGTGGCCATAGCCGCGGCCGATCGCGGCCTGCGCGATCTGGCCGATCAGCGCCAGGACCGGCGCGTTGGTGCCGTGCGCGGTAAGGAGGCCGGTTGCGGAATTGAGCAGGCCTGGCCCCGGCACCACGCAATAGGCTTGTGGCTTGCCGGTCGCGAGCGCGGCCCCGAGCGCCATCAGGCTCGCGCCCTGCTCATGCCGCGTATGGACCGTGCGGATGCGATCGGAGGCCTTGAACAGCGCGTCGAAGAACGGATCGTTATGGACGCCCGGCAGCGCGTAGATGGTATCGAGGCCGTGGGCGATGAGCGCCGCCACGGTCGCCTCGGCGGTGGTCATGATCGGCATCGGGCGCGGACCTCGGACGTTGCCGGTTTCACGGCGTCATAGCGCACGCGGGCGGCGCTGTCGTGGTCCGGCCGGCATCCTTGACAAAGGCCCCCGGTGCATGTGCTTGTCCGCGCGCTTCGGGCCCGTGAGCAGGCCCGCCGTCGGGACAGACCATGCACCGCTACCGAACCCATACCTGTGGCGCCTTGCGCGAAGCCGATATCGGACAGCCGGTGCGGCTGTCGGGCTGGTGCCATCGCATCCGCGACCATGGCGGCCTTCTGTTCATCGACCTGCGCGACCATTACGGCATGACGCAATGCGTCGCGGACCCGGATTCGCCGGCCTTCAAGCTGGTCGAGACGCTGCGCTCGGAATGGGTGGTGCGGATCGAAGGCAAGGTGCGCAAGCGCCCGGCCGGCACCGACAACCCGGAGATGCCGACCGGCGCGGTCGAGGTCTTCGTCAGCGATGTCGAGGTGCTGGGCCCGGCCGGTGAGCTGCCGATGCCGGTGTTCGGTGACCAGGAATATCCGGAGGAGATCCGGCTCAAGTACCGCTTCCTCGATCTGCGCCGCGAGCGGCTGC
>DAIUEP010000137.1:0-5584 GCA_036845065.1 Xanthobacteraceae bacterium
GCGATCACACCATCCATGCGCGACACCAGAAACCGCGTGATCCAGGTGTGGCGCCGCTGCCCCGCCGACGTGAAGATCAGGCGAAACGGCCAGCCAAGCCCGCGCAGGGCCAAGCCCACCAGCATCTCGTTGTTCCGCCGCGCGTGCCAGATCCGCGGCTTGTGGCGCTGCGAGCGACCCCGCAACCGGACGATATCGCGCACGGTCAGCCGCCTTATGCCGTCGGGCGCATCGGGGCCGAACCAGGCGGCGCTCAGCAACCGCGCAAGCCGGGGGGCGACCATGCGATTGGTCGCGGTCACGCCCGAATAGCGCCAATGCAGGTTCGGGACCACAACTGTCAGGCCGGATAGCTCGTCGAAGTCCATGGCGCTCGCGTCGGGCCGGGGATTGCCCGGCACTCATAGAGGATGCATTAAGCATAGCTGCGGGACGAACGCATCCGAAACCGCCTCTTCACTCGGCCACGATAATTCCCTCAACGCGGAGGTTCCCGGTCGATGACTATTCTGGTGACGGGCGGCGGTGGCTATATCGGGAGCCATATGGCTCACGCGCTGGTGGATGCCGGCGAGGGCGTCGTCGTGCTCGACAATCTCTCGACCGGGTTTCGCTCGGCACTGCCGGGATCAGCCACACTGGTGGTGGGCGACGTCGGCAACGAGGCGCTGGTCGCGGACGTCATCAAGACGCATACGGTGACCGAGATCATCCATTTCGCGGCCTCGATCGTCGTGCCGGACTCGGTGCGCGACCCGCTCGGCTACTACCGCAACAACACGATGAACACGCGCGCGTTGCTCGAGGTTGCGGTCGCGACCGGCGTGCGCCATTTCATCTTCTCCTCGACTGCGGCCGTCTACGGCAATCCGGCGTCCGTGCCGGTCGGCGAGACGGCGCAGCTCACTCCGATGTCGCCCTATGGCCATTCGAAGCTGATGAGCGAGATCATGCTCAAGGATGCCGCGGCGGCGCATGGCCTCAAATACGTGATCCTGCGCTATTTCAATGTCGCGGGCGCCGACCCAAGGCTGCGCACCGGGCAATCGACCTTAGGCGCCACCCATCTGATCAAGGTCGCGGTCGAGACCGCGCTCGGGCTGCGGCCGCAGATCGACGTCTTCGGCACCGACTACGACACGCCGGACGGCACCTGCATCCGCGACTTCATCCACGTGGCCGATCTGGTGCGGGCGCATTCCGATGCGCTCGCGCATCTGCGGCGTGGCGGCGCGAGCGACACTTTCAACTGCGGCTACGGCCACGGCTATTCGGTCCTCGACGTCATTGGCGCGGTCAAGCGCGCGAGCGGCCGCGACTTTGCGGTCCGACTGGCCGCGCGCCGGCCGGGCGATCCGGCCGCCATCGTCGCAGACGCCGCCCGCATTCGGGCGCGGCTTGGCTGGACGCCGCAATTCGACGACCTCGACATCATCGTGGCGCATGCGCTGGCCTGGGAGCGCAAGCTCGCCGACCTGCGCGCCACCGCCACGGCCGACGGTCAGCACTGATCGCAAACACAAACCGATCGCTGCCGCTCAGTTCGGCTTGCCGCCAGCCACGACCTTGAGCCACTTGTCGATTTCGGCGTTGATGAACGCGCCGTATTCAGCCGGCGACATCGGCATCGGTTCGGCGCCGAGCGCGCGGATGCGCTCCACCACGTCGGGCTCTTTCAGCACCTTGACCAAAGCCGTATTGAGTGTCGCGATCACGTCGGCGGGTGTCGCGGCCGGCGCCACGATGCCAAACCAGCCGTTGGACTCGAAGCCCGGCAGGCCGGATTCGGCGAAGGTCGGAATCTGCGGCAGCCGGGGAAACCGCTTGGCCGACGAGATCGCAATCGTCTTGAGCTGGCCGCCCTCGATCTGCGACATGCCGGACGGCGGGTCGATGATGCCGAGCGCCACGTGATTGCCGACGAGATCCGTCACCACCGGGGCGATGCCGCGATACGGAATAAGCGCAGCCTTCGTCCCCGCCATCTGATTGAACATCTCGGCGGTCAGGTGCATGAGCGTGCCGTTGCCGCCGTGGCCGATCGAGAGCTTGTCGCCCGACGCCTTGGCCCGCGCGATAACCTCGCGCAGCGACGTTCCCGGGAACGATGGCGCCGCCGCCAAAATGAACGGCGATCCGGCAAGACCCGACACGGGGGCGACATCCTTGCGCGGGTCGTAGGGCATCTTCTCCTGCAGGGCGAGATTGGTGCCGAGGGCGCCCGCCCCGCCGAGACCGATCACGTAGCCGTCGGGCGCCGCCTTGGCGACGACGTCGATCGCGAGCATGCCGCCTGCACCTGCGCGATTCTCGATCACGATCGGCTGACCAAGCAGCCGCTCCAGCCCCGGTTGGACGATGCGCGCCATCGCATCGGAGCTGCCACCCGGCGGAAAGCTCACGAGCAGACGGATCGGCCGATCCGGATAGGCGCCGGCGGCCGGGCCGCTGCCCACGCACAGACAGGCAACCATCGCGGCACCGATTGCCCGAACCATGTCGCGCATCGCGCTTCCTCCGCTCGGCTCCCGGGGTCGAGCACGCTGTCAGAATGCACGCAATCATAGGCAATGCGCCCGGACTTTGCTACGTCTCAGGCCACATACCCCTGCACAAGGGAGATTGATCAGGTGACGACAGACAAGCCCCAAACGGCGTCCGTTCCGGGCGGCAACACGGTGCTGGTCGAATTCGAGAACGGCGTCGCCTGGGTGACGATGAACCGCCCCGAGAAGCGCAACGCGGTGAGCCCGACGCTTGCCACCGAGATGCTGCAAGTGATGAACGCACTCGAGATCGACTCGCGCTGCAAGGTGCTCGTGCTCACCGGCGCGGGCGATTCGTTCTGCGCCGGCATGGACCTGAAGGAGTTCTTCCGCGAGACCGATGCGATGTCGCCGCCCGAGCGCGAGCAGATCATCCGCACCAATGCGCAGTGGCAATGGCGACAACTGATGTTCTATCCGAAGCCGACTATCGCCATGGTCAATGGCTGGTGCTTCGGCGGCGCGTTCACGCCGCTCGTCTCCTGCGATCTGGCGATCGCCGCGGAGGACGCGACGTTCGGGCTTTCCGAGATCAACTGGGGCATCATTCCGGCCGGCGTCGTCACCAAGGCGGTGGCGCAGGTCATGAACCAGCGCGACGCGCTCTACTACATCATGACCGGCGAGACCTTCGACGGCCGCAAGGCCGCGGCGATGAACCTGGTCAACGAGGCGGTCCCGCGCCAGAACCTGCGGGCGCGCACCAAGCAACTCGCCGAAACGCTGATGGGCAAGAACCCGACCGTGCTGCGCGCCGCCAAGACCGCCTATCGCCGCGTGCGCGACATGTCGTACGAGGATGCCGGCGACTACCTGATGGCGAAGAACGATCAGGCTCGCCTGCTCGATCCAGAGCAAGGCCGCGAGCAGGGCCTCAAGCAGTTCCTCGACGAGAAGTCATACCGCCCCGGCCTGCAGGGCTATCGGCGCGAGCGCTGAGCAACAATGACATCTGTCACGCCGACGGATACGGCCGCCTTGGAGCGCCTGATGCGGCCGCGTGCCGTCGCGATCGTGGGCGCGAGCGCCGAGCCGGGCTCGATCGGCGGCGCCGTGCTCGGCAATCTCGAGCGCTGCGGCTATCAAGGTGGCATTCACCTGGTCAGCCGCCGGGTCAAGGAGATCAACGGCCGGCCTTGCGTCCCCACCATCGACGACCTGCCGGACGGCATCGACGCGGCGGTCCTGGTCGTGCCGCAGCCGGCCGTGGTCGAGGCTGTCGCGGCCTGCGGCCGAAGGCAGATCGGCGGCGCCGTGGTGTTTGCGTCAGGATTCGCCGAGGTCGGCGACAGTGGCCGTGCCGAGCAGGAACTCCTGGTGAGGACAGCGCGGGCGGCGGGCGTGCGCATGCTCGGCCCGAACTGCATCGGCTTCTGCAACTTCGCCGATGGCGTATCGCTGACCTTCGAAACCATCGCGCCGGAGGCGATCGCCGGGCGCGCCGCCGTCGGCGTCGTCACGCAGAGTGGCGCGCTGGCGGGCGCCTTGCGCATCGCCCTTTCCGCCAAAGGCCTCGGCGTGTCCCACGCCGTCTCGACCGGCAACGAGGCGGATCTCACGGCCGAGGACTTCGTCTCCTTCCTGCTCGCCAATTCGCACACGCGCGCCATTGCCCTGTTCCTGGAACAGATCCGGCGGCCGCAGCTGTTCCTGTCGCTTGCCTCCCGGGCGCGCGCGCTACGCAAGCCGATCATTCTCTTGCATCCGGGCAAGAGCGCGCGCGCGCGTGACTCAGCCAGCACGCATACCGGCGCGCTCGCCGGCGACCATGCGGTGATGACGGCGCTCCTGCGCCACGAGGCGGTCGTGCTGGTCGACACGATCGACGAGCTGATCGACGCCGCCGATCTCCTGGCGCGCGCGCAGCCGCCGACCGGTGGCGCCGGCGTCATCACCAATTCGGGCGCCATCAAGGGCTTCGCACTCGACTTTGCCGAGACGATCGGCCTCGACATTCCGGTTCCGGCCGAAGCGACGCGCGCGGCTCTGCAAGCGGCGCTGCCGGCTTTCGCCTCGCTCGACAATCCGGTCGACGTGACCGCGCAAGTCATCAAGGACATCTCGATCTGGACCCGCGCCGCCACGGCGCTGCTGGCCGATCCTGCGATCGGCAGCCTCGCCATGCTCGCGGTGCCAGGCGCGCCCAAACAGGCCATGGACAAGGTGCATGCGCTGCTGCCCGCCATCGTCGCCTCCGGCAAGCCAGCGGTGGTCGCGGCGCTCGGTGACGAGTCGCCGATACCGGCGGAATTCCACACCCTATTTCGCGAGCGAGGAATTCCGGTCTTCCGCTCGCCCGAGCGGGCGCTGCGGGCGCTGGCGCACGCGACCAGCTATGGCCGCGCCTTGAGCCGCGCCGTGGCTACTGTGACAGGGAACCCACAGTCCGTCAGCGCTCCCCCGTTGCCGCAACGGGGAGCCCTGCCCGAATATGCGGGCAAGGCCTATCTCGCCGCGCTCGGCATTTCGGTTCCCAAGGGCAAGCTCGCAGGCGATCTGGCTGCCGCCAAGGCCATCGCGGGCGAGATCGGCTATCCGGTCGCCTTGAAGGCGCAAGCGAGCGCGCTCAGCCACAAGAGCGACCGCCGCGGCGTGATCCTGCACATCGATGGCGAGCGCGCGCTGGTGACCGCATGGGGGGAGATGCAGGCCAGCATGTCGGGCATCGCGCTCGATGGCATTCTGGTCGAGTGCATGATTGCGAGCGGGCTCGAAATGATCGTGGGCGCGCGCCGCGATCCGAGCTGGGGACCAGTCGTCATGGTCGGGCTCGGCGGCATCTGGGTCGAGGCGCTCAACGACGTGCGCCTGATGCCGGCCTGGCTGCCCAGGGAACGGATCGTGGACGAATGCTATTTGCTGAAGGGCGCAGCCATGCTGCGCGGCGCCCGTGGCCGCCCCGCCGTCGACGTCGGGGCGCTCGCGGATGCCGTGCTGCGCATTGCCGCGGCGATTGAGGCGCGGCCGGAGATCGCCGAGATCGACGTCAATCCGCTGGCCGTGCTACCGGCAGGCGAAGGCGCCATCGCGCTCGATGC
>DAIUEP010000137.1:5684-13356 GCA_036845065.1 Xanthobacteraceae bacterium
ACGTCAATCCGCTGGCCGTGCTACCGGCAGGCGAAGGCGCCATCGCGCTCGATGCGCTGATCGTCGCGCGCAATGAATAGGTGCGCAATGAAATCGCCAGCGCGGCGTGGAACTTAACCATCCTCGTCCACATTGCGCGCTGCGGGCGCACCTGAGTCGTCAAGCCAAGTTGCAGTCCGACCCCCAGCCTTTTGGGCTTGAAAAACCCGGACAGGGCGGGCAAGGCTGCCGGCTCTGCACCCGGCGGGCACGGCCGGTGCACAAGCCTGTCACGCGTGCATGGAAACGGGATGTCTGAGCCAGCTTCCAAGCTAGTCGACCCGCACGCGTCGCTCACGCTGATTCGGCGTCTGCTGACCGAGTACGGGCTTACCCGCTGGCGGCGCTATGTGCTCGCCTTCGCGTTGATGGGTCTCGGCGCGCTCTGCACTGCCTTTTCGGCCTATCTGATCCGCGACGTGGTCAACGAGGCCTATGTCCAGCGCAACTTCCCGGGCGTGGTCCAGGTCGCCGTCTTGACATTCATCCTGTTTGCGGTGCGCGGGCTTTCCAACTACGGCCACGCCGTCATTCTGCTGAGAATCGGCAACAGCATCATTGCGGAGAATCAGCGCCGCCTGTTCTCAGGCCTGTTGCAGCAGAACATCGGCTTCTTCAGCGACCATCACAGCTCGGAATTCGTCGCCCGGCTGACCGCGGGCGCGCAGGCTGCCACCCAGGTTCTCAACCTTCTGATCACGGCGGTCGGCCGCGACCTGCTCACGCTCATTGCGCTGCTTGCCGTGATGGTCGTGCAAGACCCGATCATGTCGCTGGTCGCGTTCGTGATCGCGCCACCGCTCGCGATAGTGATGCGCAAGCTCACCCGCCGCATCCGCACCGTGGCCCAGAATCAATGGGCCGGCGGGGCTCGCATCCTGGAAACGCTGCAGGAAACGCTGGTCGGCATGCGCATCGTGAAGGCGTTCACGCTGGAGGACGCGATGCGCGCGCGTTTCTACAGCCATGTTGCCGACGTCGAGCGCGAATCCAACAAGATGGCGCGCGTGAGCCAGCGCGTCCATCCGTTCACGGAAGGATTGGGCGGCCTCGCGGCCATGCTGATCATGATCTATGCGGGCTACAGCACGGTCTACGGCGGGGCGACGCCGGGCCAGTTCGTGTCGTTCATGACCGCGCTCATCCTCGCTTATGAGCCCGCCAAGCGGCTCGCCCGCCTCAACCTCGACCTCAACGCCATGCTGGTGGGCGTGCGCGTGCTGCTGGAGATCATCGACCGGCCGCTGACCGAGCCTGAGGATGATTCCCGCATGCGCCTGACGCTCAGCAAAGCGCGCGTGGAATTCAGCCACGTTCGCTTCGCCTACCGGGACGGCGAGCCGGTGCTGCGCGACCTGTCGTTCGTGGCCGAGCCCGGCCAGGTGACGGCGCTGGTCGGCCCATCGGGCGGCGGCAAATCGACCATCCTCAACCTGATCGTTCGCTTCTACGAAGCGCAAGGCGGCACCATCTCGATCGACGGCCAGGACATCGCCACCGTCTCCCGCAGCTCTTTGCGCCAGCAGATCGCGTTCGTGGGCCAGGACACGTTCCTGTTCCGCGCCTCGGTGCGCGACAACATCGCGTTCGGCCGGCCTGGTGTGACCGAGGCCGAAATCGTCGCCGCCGCCAAGGCGGCGCAGGCGCACGAATTCGTCATGAGCTTCCCCGACGGCTACGACACTCAGGTCGGCGAGCAGGGCCTCAAGCTCTCCGGCGGCGAGCGCCAGCGGATCGCGATCGCGCGCGCGCTGATCAAGAACGCGCCGATCATCCTGCTCGACGAGGCCACCGCCGCGCTCGACGCCCAGTCCGAGCGCCACGTGCAGGAAGCGATCGCCGAGCTGTGCAAAGGCCGCACCACCATCGCGATCGCGCATCGGCTCTCGACCATCATGCATGCCGACCGCATCCTGGTGATCGACGGCGGCAGCTTGGTGGAGTCCGGCCGGCACGATGAGCTGTTGCGCAACAATGGCCGCTACGCGCTGTTCCACAAGCTGCAATTTCAGCAGCACGAGATGGTCGAGGGCGCCAGCACGGTGCCCGAGCGCGTCTAGTGCCGCCGATCTGAAGGTCCTGCAGCCCGCGGTCGTTTGACGGCCGTCAACCCTCGCCCGGCGTGCCGCCCCATTAACCGGCCGGTCATGATTCAGCGCCACTCTAGCGGCTGCTGAATCGAGGATCCGCCATGGGCCGCACCGCACACGACAGCAACCACCTGCCCGTTCACTGGTCGCCGTCGATTGCGCCGGACCGAGAAGCGTCGCTTGCCGACATGCTCGACTGGATCGGCCGCCAGTGTCCGGCTTCCGGCGCCGAAGCGCTGCGGCATCTGCGCGCCGCGTTCCCCGACAGCCCGCTGGCGCTGCGGGTCGCCGCGCTCAGCACATTGATGCGCCGCCAGGGCGGCGAGACCGGCTACAGGCCGAGATAAGCCTGCCGCACGCGGTCGTCCGCCAGCAGCGTCTCACCTTCGCCGCTGAGCGTGACGCGGCCATTCTCCAGCACATAGGCACGGCTCGCGAGCCGCAGCGACACCGCAACGTTCTGCTCGACCAGCACGCAGGTGAGGCCCTCGCGATTGAGATCGCGGATGGTGCGCAGCAGCGCCTGCACCACCGCGGGCGCCAGCCCGAGCGAGGGCTCGTCAAACATTACAAGCTCGGGCGCGCCCATCAGGCAGCGGCCGATCGCCAGCATCTGCTGCTCGCCGCCCGAGAGCGTGCCGGCCGCCTGCCGCGCGCGCTCCGCGAGGATCGGGTACAGCGCATAGACCCGCTCGAGGTTGCGCGTCCTCCCCGCCCGGGCGCGCGGCAGCATCGCCCCCATGGCGAGGTTTTCGGCGACCGACAGCGTCGGAAATATCTGCCGGCCTTCCGCGACTTGGCCGATGCCGAGATCGCAGACCCGGTGGCTTGGCCAACCCGCGATGTCGGCGCCGCGGAACAGGATGCGCCCGCGCGCGGGCCGATGCATGCCCGCGATGGTGCGGATGAGCGAGGTCTTGCCGGCGCCGTTCGCGCCCACGATGGCAACGATGGCGCCCTCGCCGATGTCGAGCGTGACGCCGTCGAGCGCCTGCGCGTCGCCGTGAAAGACATCGATATCCTCCACGCGCAGCATCAGAGCGCCTCAGCGCCGAGATAAGAGTCGATCACCGCCTGATTGCGCACGACGGCCTCGGGCACGCCTTCCGCGATCGCGGCCCCGTGATGGAGAACCAGCACGCGGGCGGCGAGCGCCATCACGGCGCGCATGACATGCTCGATCAGCAGAATGGCAATGCCGCGGTCGCGGTTGAGCTCGCGCAGGATCGCGACCATGCGGTCGGTCTCGGCCGGCCGCAGGCCGGCCATCACCTCGTCGAGCAGCAGCAATTTGGGATCGGTGGCGAGCGCGCGCGCGACCTCGAGCCGCTTGCGGTCCGGCAGCGTGAGCGCGGACGCGAGCTGATGGCGCTTGTCGTAGAGGTCGAGCCGGCGAAGCACCTCTTGGGCATGCGCACGCGCGGTCTCGACCTTGGACCTGCGCAGCAGCGCCCCGATGAGCGCGTTGTCCTCGACGGTGAGCGCCGGAAACGGCCGCACGAGCTGGAACGTGCGCCCGATGCCGCGCCTGGCGATCGCATCCGGGGTCTGGCCGTCGATCCGCTCGCCCGCGAAGGTGATCGTGCCCTGATCAGGCGTGAGCACGCCGGCGATCAGATTGAACAGCGTGGTCTTGCCCGCTCCGTTCGGCCCGATCACCGCGAAGATATCCCCCTCAGCAACCTCAAAGCTCACGCCATCGACGGCGGTCAGCCCGCGGAAGCGCTTGATAACGTGATCGACCGCGAGCAGGCTCATGGCCGATGCTCCGTGAGCCGCAACACGCGGGCGAGCCAAGGCCAGACGCCCGCGGGTCTGAGCACGATGATCACCATGAGCGCGAGACCGTAGAACACCGCCTTGACGCCGGGCGCGTTGATGCCGAGGCGCTCGGTCAGCGCCGTGAGCGCTTCGCCGAGCGGCGTCAGGATGAACGCGCCGACCACCGGCCCGAACACGGTGCCGAGCCCGCCCACCACCGGCGCCAGAATGATCTCGATCGAGCGATTGATGTCGAACACGCGGCTGGGGAACAGGTTGTTGTTGTAGAAAGCGGTGAACACGCCCCCGACCGCGGTCAGGCCTGACGAGATCAGCACCGCCGCCATCTTGGCCCGAAAGACGTCGATGCCGAGCGCGCGCGCCGCCTGCTCGTCCTCGCGCACGGCGAGCCATTGGTAGCCGAGGCGCGTGCGCGCGAGCCACGCGGTGAGCACCAGCGCGCCGGCCGCGAGCGCAAGCGCGAGGTAGTAGAACAGCAGCGGCCCCCCGCGCAGGTCCCACCAGCGCCCCTCCTCCTCGACCCGCAAGAACAGCCCTCCGGCGGCACCCGCATAGTCGATGTGATCGAAGGCAACGCGGGTGAACTCCGCGAACGCGATCGTCAGCAGCGCGAAATAGACGCCCTCGATGCCAAAGCGAAAGCCGAGCCAGCCGATCACGGCGCCGAACGCGGTGGCGACCGCAATCGCCGCGAATACGCCAAGCCACGGCCCGATCCCAAACTTGAGCCAAAGGAGCGCGCTGACATAGCCGCCGAGCCCAACATAGAGCGCATGCCCGAGCGAGAGCTGCCCGGCAAAGCCCATCATCAGGTTCCAGGCCTGCCCCACGAAGGCGAAATAGAAGATCAGGATCAGCACCGACATGAGATAACGGTCGGCGACAAGCGGTGCGGCGATCAGCGCCGCCAGCACGCCCAGCAGCAGCGCGCGGCCGCGCGGATTGAGCGCGCCCATCATCGCCGCCGTCCCATGATGCCCTGCGGCCGCAGCGCAAGCACAACGATCAGAAGCGCGAACGACATCATGCTTTTCATCGACGGCGCGATGATGAGGCCGGCGAGCCCCTCCGATACGCCGATCAACACGCCGCCGATGAGCGCCCCCGTCATCGAGCCGAGCCCGCCCACGATGACGATAATGAACGCGATGAGCGTATAGACCGGACCGAGCTCCGGCTTGGCGTCGGCGATCGTCTCCATCAGCGCGCCGGCCGCGCCGACGCAAGCCAACCCGAGCCCGAAGGTGAGCGCGTAGAGCCGCCGCACATCGAGGCCGACCACCGCCGCGCCGACAAGATTGTCGGCGCAGGCGCGGATCGCGGTGCCGGTGCGCGTGAAACGGAAGAACAGAAACAGTGCCGCCGCAACCGCAAGCGCGGCACCCGCCGCGTAGAGCCGCACCTTGTCGACGATCACCGGGCCGATGACAAAGCTGTCGAAGCCATAGGGCAGCCGGACCGGCCGTGCGTCGGCGCCGAAGATCAGGAGCGTGCCGTTGACGATGATGATGGCAAGCCCGACCAGCAAGATGAACTGCTCATGCTCGGCCCGTCCGACGAAACGGTTGACCAGCGCGCGCTGCAGGCCATAGCCGATGCCGAAGAAAGCAACCGCGATCGGCACCATGGCGACGAGCGGGTCGACGCCGAACACGCTGAACAGCAGGTACGCCGCGTACATCGCCGCGACCGTGAACTCACCATGCGCGAAGTTGACGACCCGCACGACACCGAAGATCACCGAGAGCCCGAGCGCCATCAGCCCGTAGACGAGCCCGGTAAGCACGCCCTGGACCACGACTTCGAGATAGATGGAGGGGTTCATTCAGCCCGTCAGCTGCGCCCCTGCCAGCCGGGCATCGGCAGCACCGGCGTCATGGTGGCGACCGTGGCAGGCAGCACGACCGTCGGCGTGCGGTTGCGGCTCTGCACTGCAGCCGACGGAATGCCGACATTCTGACCCTTGTCGTCGAACTTGATCGGCGGGCCGATCATGACGTGGTTGGCGATGTCGGTTGCACGGATCGCCCGCATCAGCTCGACGCCGTTGGTGGTGCCGGCGCGCTTGAAGCCGTCGGCCGCGACCAGCAGCGCCTCGAAGGTGAAGCCGACGTTGAAGCACTCGACCGCGAAGCGGAAATTGGGATGGGCGGGCTTGAAGGCAGCTTCCAGCGCCTGGCTCATCTGAGCCTTGGGATCGGCCCACGGCAGATTGTAGATCGGATAATCGGCGAGCGGGCCGAGCGCCTGATAGAACTCCTCGTCGTAGAGCCCCGGTGAGCCGGGCGAGATGATCCCCTTCGGCTCGAAGCGCTGGCGCACCATGTCGCGCACCAGCTTGATGGCGTCGGCCGCCCGCGTCACCGTGAGCACGAGATCGGGATTGAGCGCGCGGATCTTGGTGACCTCGACCGAGAGATCCTGCGCGCGCGGATCATATGCGATCGATTCCGCGAGCTGGAACGGCAGGCCGGCGCGCGGGAACAGCGCGTCCATCGCGGTGCGCTGCGCCGCGCCGAAGGTGTCGTTGGCGTGCAGGAAGACCGCGCTCTTGGCCGCGAGCTTGGTGGCGTCGAGCACGTCCTTGATCAGCTTCAGCCCGTTGGTCACCAGCATGCCGCCGGTCGGGAAGTTGCGCACCAGGAACTTGTAGCCCTGCTCGGTGATCGGCGGCGCCGCCGCGATATTGACCGAGAGCGGCACCTGACGCTGCTCGCAAACCTGCGCGATCGCGAGCGTGCAGCCGGAATCGAAGGCGCCGACGATGCAGTGCGCACCCTCGTTGATCGCCTTCTCGGCCTGGGTGCGCGAGACGTCGGGGCTCGATTCGATGTCGATGTGGACAAGCTCGACCCGGTAGCCGTGGTCGGCCAGCACCTTGCCGGCGACCTGCGCGCCGCGGTGGCAACTCTGCCCGGCCTGCGCCAGGTAACCCGAGCGCGGCAAGAGGACAGCGATCTTGAGCGCCTGCGGCTGCGCGCGGACAAGCGGCGGCGCCGCCAGCAATGCCGTGGTGGCGGTGGCACCGGCGAGAAGCCGGCGGCGGTTGATCCTTTTGGTCATGGTTCGTGCCTCGCGAACGGTTGCAATGATGGTAGGAGTCTCGATGGCCATGGCGCAAGCGCCCCCGGGGAGCGGCGCCGGCATAGATACGGAGCGAGGCGGAGCATGGATGAGAGCCCCATTCTGGTGCAACAGCATAACGGCTACCGCGCCATTACGCTCAACCGGCCGCAGCGCCTCAATGCCTTCACCGAGCCGATGCACGAAGCGTTGCGCGACGCGCTCATCGCGGCCGAGACCGACACCGACTGCCGCGCGCTGCTCCTCACCGGCTCAGGCCGCGGCTTCTGCGCGGGCCAGGACCTCAACGACCGGCTCTCGCAGGCGGGCGAGACGCCGGTGCTCGGCGGCGCACTCGAAGCCTACTATAACCCGCTCGTGCGCAAGCTGCGGGCGCTCCCCTTCCCGGTCGTCGCCGCCGTCAACGGCGTCGCCGCCGGCGCCGGCTGCAACATCGCGCTCGCTTGCGACATCGTCATTGCGGCGCGCTCGGCGAGCTTCATCCAGTCGTTCGCCCGGATCGGCCTCGTACCCGATTCCGGCGGCACCTGGATGCTGCCGCGCCTCGTCGGTCCCGCCCGCGCGCGGGCGTTGGCGCTGCTCGGCGAGCCCCTGCCGGCCGAGACCGCGGAGGCCTGGGGCATGATCTGGAAGACTTATGAAGACGCCGCGCTGATGGAGGAGGCGCACAAGCTGTG
>DAIUEP010000138.1:0-5968 GCA_036845065.1 Xanthobacteraceae bacterium
GGCGTCATGATGCGCGGCATGCCGGGCGACAGGCACGTATAGGTCGGATAATTGCCCTGTCCGCCCTTGGCCTGGTCCGCCATGCTGGCCTCCATGATGGCGGTGGCCTCCGGCGTCAATGGCGCCTGCTGCGCCCTGCCCAGACGCTTGGTCTGGTCATAGCCGGGTTGTCCGGTGACGCCGGGGACCGCGATGCGACGCCAGGCGCCGCTCCAGTCGGGATACTTGCTTTCATCGAAAGCCTGCGCGGCGGCAAAGGGCAGCGTGAGTGCCGCTGCCAGCGCGACCGTAGCGATCAGAGCGCGGTGAGGCATGGGAGTCCCTCCATATTCTGTATTCTGATGTTCTGTATCTTGTGGTCGGTGACGTCATCTCTGTGCGGTTGGGAAATACTGCAGACTGGGTGCCTTCTGGCCCTTCTTGGCGGGCATCAGGTAGCCGTCCTTATTCACCAGATAGATTTCATTGCCGATGCGCATGGTCTCGCTGCGCTCGACGCACAGATATTCCGGCCACTCGGGCTGCGCCTGCGCCGAACGCCGATAGCTCTTCGTCACCGTCCAGGGCCGCGTCAATGCGTTGTCAATGACGGTCATCTCGTTGTGCAGGAGATTCTTGTCCGACTTGTCGAGGTAGAGCCGCTCCTTGATGACCGTTTGATTGTCCTCGTGCAGGGGAATGCCGCTGAGATCGAAGGCGCGCGGACCGCTGAAGTTGCGGGTCTCGGCTTCGAGCACGTCGAACTTGCCGTCGCCGTCGGTGTCGATCCATTTGCCGATGGAATAGCCGTCGAAGCCGGTCTCGACCTCCCGCGGCCACGTACGGCCGTCGGTGAAGATGCGTCGACGGGTCTCGCGGATGTAGTCGATCCGGATAAAGGTCGCGCGCGGCAGCACGATGATTTCCATCGGCTCATAGGCCGTCATGGTCGCCGGCATGCCGGGCGGCAGACAGGTTCGTCCCGGCCAGGTGGGCGGGACGCCGGCCTCGCGTTCGCGCAGGTTCGCCTCGAAGATGGCCTGATACTCCGGCGTCAGCGGCGCCTGTTGCCCGCGCCCCGGCGGCTTGCTGGGGTCGAACGACGTCTCAGGGGTGGCGCGCGTCCATTGGCCTTTGAGGTCGGGATAGACTGAGCCATCGAAGGCCTGCGCGCTGCTGATCGTTGTCAGCAGCGTAACGACGTAGGCGATTGAAGCGATTGAATTCCGGCCAAGCATCGCTGTCCTCCCGGCGGTAGCGATCAAGCGAAGCAAATGTCTGCTGCAGGTCTGGCCGCAAAAAGAGTATTTGGCTGCGCCAGCGCTGATGCCTGCCGACGGCATGCTCGCTGCCGTCAAAGACGCGGGACCTCGGCACATCCCATGGCAGCTCCACGCCTAGGCTACTCCGCTCTCGTGATGATGGGGAAGGGGGTCTGTGGCCAACGCTCGCCGCGGCGTGCCCGCTGGTACTTTGATCCGCACGCTCTCCTGGCGATCGCCAGGGTCATCCCGGCGCCTTGCACGGCGCGCTATTGGATCAGCTTTGCAACCTTGTCGACGACAGCTCTTGGCGTCCCATAGATCGTGCGCACCAGTGCGGCGAGCGCGTCACCGGTTCGCGGCTCAATGTCGAGCTTCTGGCGGTGCACGTCCTCGACGAACTGCGGGTCTTTCATGGTCGCGTCGAAGGCGTCGCGCAGCATCGTGAGCCGCTCGGGCGGCAGATCGGGCGGCGCCAGGAACGGGCGGCCGAAGCCCTGGCCGGCATACAGCAGCTGCAGCGACTGGCGCTCCTCGTCGTTGCGGGCACGATCGAGCACGAAGGGCGCATCCTTGATGAGGCGCTCGGTGCCGCCGTGCAGAAGAATTTTTGCCTGGCCGGAGGCGAGCCATTGCGGCCGCTTGCCGATGATGCTGTCGAGGCTGTCGCAGCTGCCTTCGATCTCGCCGCGCTCCATGGCGAGAAAGACGTCAGAGCTCGACGCAAAGCCCGTGATCAGCTTGAACCTCGTGCCGAGGAGCGCATTGAGCCCGCGCGGGTAGAGCGAGCCGCCCGATCCGAAGCCGGTGGCGCCGACAATCAGTTCGTTCTGGAACAGTGCGTCGAGGCTCTGCACGCGCGCGGTATGGTGGACCACGCAGACGTTGATTTCCATGGCGGGCGAGCCGATCCACGAGAACTTCGCCGCATCGAAGCGGGCGCCGCGCTGTCCGAACAGCGGTGCGAGCACGGCGTCGCGCGCGATGATGCCGATCGTCGTGCCGTCCCGCGGCGCGACCGCATAGAGATGGTTGGCGGCGTTGAGGCTGCCGGCGCCGAGAATATTCTGCGGCACCACCGCGGGCCGTCCCGGCAGATGCCGCCCGATATGGCGCGCGAGCGTGCGGCCCCAGAGATCGTAGCCGCCGCCGGCGCCGAAGCCGATGACGACGGTGAGCGGCTTGCCCGCGAAGGCGTCCGTTGGCGGCGCGCTCTGGGCGTTTGCGACGACGGGCGCGAGGATCACGGTTGCCAGAGCAGCCGTGATTAAGCCTGCGCGGGAGCGCCTGGCGCGTAGCGATGGACAAGCCGCGATGGCAGACATGGTCGCGCAGCCTTGATTGAAGCGAGGCTCCTGTAAAGCGCTCGCAACACTAACTAACGCCAGTCCGCCACGGTATTGATCACGAAACGCTCGATCGCCGCGACCTGAGCGGGCAGGTGCGTGCGGGCTGGAAACAGCGCGTCCGGGTCGGCCGCGGCGCGGCGGCAATCGAGCGCGCGCTGAATGAGACCGGTGTCGAGGCCGGGCGGGCAGAACTCGCCAAGCCGGATGACCGCGTCATCGTTCGACATCATCTTGCCGGTCATGAAGCTTGCCACGAAGCGGGCCGGATAGAGCAGGGCTCGCAGGTAGGATTTGCGGTCGTGGGGCGCGAGCGCGCCGCTTGCCGCAAAGGCTTCAGCTCCATGGACCCAATTGGTGAACGGCGCCCCGGCGAGATAGCCGCGGACCTCCTCGAGTGATGGACGCGGTGGTGTAGCGCGCTCGCGCTCGAACAGCGGCACCGCGTGATCGAGATAGTCGGCGCGGTCGAGCGGCGGGAAGCGGCCGTTCCGGAAGTCGCGGTCGGTCCAGAAGATCGAGACCTTGGGTCCGAGCTCGGCCGAAAGACTGGCCGCCTGGGCCCGCAGACCATCGAGCGCCGCCGGCTCGAGCCCGCGCTCGGTGACGACCGCAATGTCGATATCGCTGTAGCGGCGGCTGAAACCCCCGTGGGCAAGGCTGCCAAGCAGGTAGAGACCGATGATCTCGCCCGAAAGTTGTGACTGCCATTGAGCGCTCAGCGTCCGGGCGAAATCGCTGGCAGCAGAGGCGGCAGCGAGGTCATCGGGGGGCGTGGTCATGCGCGGGAAGGACTCTGCGGGAGTGTGTGCTTAGCCTTACCATGGCCCGCTGTATCTCGCCCAGGAAGGGTGTTGCCAAAAGGACGCGGTCCGGCAGCCGCGGCAATTGGCATCTAGGCATGGAAGCCCTGTCGCCCTAAAAGAACGGCCAGCGCCGCTTGCGCATGGTGCGCCGCACCAATATATTGTGCGCTGCAGTACAGATTCGGCCCCTGTGCCCGCGGAAGGACGAGCGCCATGAGCAAGGTCTGGAAGACCAAGTATGGGTCCCGCAAGGTCCGGGTCGAGCCGCCAACGCTCGATGAAGCGGTCTTTGCCGCGCGCGGGCTGACCGATGATCCCAACGAGCAGGCCGAGATCGCCGCTAGTCTGATGGGCATGCCGGTCGATAAGGTGAAGGTGGCTGTGCTCAAGGCCTCGCAGCGCAAGGACGTCAATCGCGTGACCTTCACGAAGCGCGGGAACACCGAGCGTTCCGTCGTGGTCGAGCGCAAGGTGACGCGCCGGTTCGGCGTTCGTCCCGGAAGCTATCGTCCGCTCGGCTGAGCGGGCCGAGCAACCGCTCTCGCTATTCCAATTCAGGCACCCCGGGCCTGTGCGGCGGCTAAAGGCTGATCCCGCCTCCCTCGATCGCGCGGCGGATCACTTTGCGCACGCCCGCATTGGTGAGGAAGGAATCGTGATTGACGATGCCCCAGCCGTCGCTGGCATCGATCACATTGAGGCCGAGCCGCTCGAGCTGCGCCTTCTCGGCGGCGCCGACGCGGGTGATGCCGCCCGCGAGCCTGCGCGAAAGGGCAAGCGCGCGGTCGTTGGTGGCGGTCACGATCGTGATCCTGCGCGCCAGCGGGCCGAGCCGCTCGATCGAGGAGCTGAAGATGTCGATGTCGATGTCGGGCGAGGCGAACACAATCGCGCCGATCTTGTCGGCGGCTGCATCGCCGTAGCGGGCATAGAGCTGGCGCAGCCCTTCCAGCGTGATCATCGTGCCCATGCTGTGGGCGACCAGATGCATGCGGCTGCGTGTCGGCGACAGCATCACCGCATCGAGCACGCGCTCGAAGGCGTCGCGCGACCACATCGCACTTTCGCGGTCGGAGACATAGTCGAACAGTCCGGCCTTCGACGGCCAGGAGAACACCATCGTGTCGCCAGAGAAGCCGACGCCGTCAGAGAGCTGCGCGGCATCGAGCGCCGCCTCCTCGAATGTATTCCGGAAGCCGTGGATGTAGACGAGGATGCTGCGCTCCTGCGCCTCAGCGATCAGGTCGCCAAGCTGCCCGCGCACCGGCTCGACTCGCTGGATCGACCAGTCGCCTTGCCCGATTGACGAGAATGAAAAGCCTTCCGTGCTCGGAGCCGTGAGCCGCACGCGCGCGAGGCTGAGCGCGCCCCGCTCCGCGCCGTACCAGGGCTTGGTGCGGCCGCCGCTGACCGGCTTGCGGGTGGTGGCCGCCAGGAGCGTCGGGTTGGCGGCAATCCGCGAGGAATAGAATTGTGCGGTCTCGCTGGCCCCCAGGCTGGCGCAGCCGCCAAGCGCCGCCGCGGCGGTGGACGCGCCGAGCGCGCGCAAAACCGAACGCCGTGATGCCAGAACTGCGGATGGCCTCTGCCTGATCATGCTACGCCCAAGTCAACACCGGATTTAAGCGGTTTCTGTGACCCTGCCTCGCGCCAGATCAAGGCGATAAGACGGCGGTTCGGGGCCCTTGCCCAGCCTCTCATGACGGTCACTCCCTAAAGTATAGGCCCATCCGTGTGGGGCTACGAGCGTTTCATGCGCTGCGCTATAGTTAAGTTGGGGGGATCCAACGATGGCGGTCACGCTCTATTATATGTCCGGCTCGCCTTATGCTTGGCGCGCCTGGCTCGCGCTGGCATACAAGGGCATCCCGTTCACGCGGCGGACGGTGTCCTACGACGCCGGCGACTTCAAAAGTTCCGAGTTCCTGGCGCTCACGCCGCGCAAGCGCGTGCCGGTGCTGATCGACGACGACTTCGTGCTGTATGAGAGCGCCGCCATCGTCGATTACGTCGAGGAGCGCTGGCCGGAACCATCGCTGTTTTCCGCGGACCTGCGCCGGCGCGCGATTGAGCGCCGCCTCATTCGCGAGGCGGATGCGTATTTCGCCGAGCGCATGGAGCGGCTGGTCGAGGCGGTGCTGTTCACTCCGGAAGCGGAACGTGACGGAGCGCGCATTGCCGCAATTTGTTCCGATCTCAGGGCCGAATACGCGCTCTGGGAGACGATGATCGCGGGCGACTATCTGTCCGGCGCGCTCTCGGCTGCCGATCTTGCGCTCTATCCCTTGACCGCGCTGGTCGCGCGCATGGCGAGCCGCAATCCCACACTGATTCCCGCCGACCTTGCAGGCCCCAAAATCGCCGCCTGGATGTGGCGCATGCAGGCGCTGCCTATTGTGCAGACGACTTGGCCGCCGCATTGGAAATAGGCGCAGCCTGGACGAACCCGACGTGCCGGCAGCATCCACAAATTTTTTGCAGGGGAGAATACGGCCGCGCTACCTCCGCTGGCGTTGCCATGCCGGGTACAATGTCATCTAGCTTACGCCATGGGCGCTTCCACATGGGCGCTTCG
>DAIUEP010000138.1:6068-9065 GCA_036845065.1 Xanthobacteraceae bacterium
AAGTCCAAGTCCAAGCAGCATTGTGACGCGAGTTGCAATAGGGAGGCGGTGGGCGATGGCATTGCAGCAGATCCAGCAGCCGGGCCAGCAGCAGAGCCAGAGGAGGGATACCGCGATGGACGATTCGCTGCGCGAGGTTTTGAAGGAGCGCGTGCTGCTCGAAGGTCAGAAAGCCTATATCGTCATCAATGCGGCCGGCGCCGCCGCGCTCTTGATCTTCCTGCAGGCGATCTGGTCGAACGCGGGCGCGATGCCGCTGAAGCGGGGCGTGCTCTACGGAATCGCCGTATTCGCGGCCGGGGTCGGCGTTGCAACGCTTGGCTACGTCACTCATCATTGGGCCCTGCGACGGAACCAGATCAGGTCGGGTCTCATCTTTCAGGTGGCGCATGTGTGGATTCCGGTCACCGCGATTGCGTGCTTTGTCGCCGGCGTGGTGTTGCCGGTCTTGGGTGGATTTGACTCGCTCCCAACTGAGCGCTCGGCGCAGGTCACACCTCCGGGGCAAGTCAAAGGCGCGCCGCCGCCGCCCGATCCCGCCAAGAAGCGATAGCGCGCTGGAATCTGCTCGGGCCGCGCATTCGCGTAGGGCAGCATAGCGTAGCCTGCCGACAACTGCGTGGTGGATTAGGCTTGCGCTATTGCGCCCTGCGGGCTGCCCTCGCCGAGGCGATACGCTCTGCCTGCGGTCTGGCGGTGATCGGATCGCCGTGAGCCGTCGTCAAGCCGCGCACCAAGGTTCGGCCGAAGTCACAGCGGCCGCGCTGCACAAGGTCGCCCTGCTCAGCGATGACGACACGCCAGCTCGTCGTGCTGGCGCTCAAGGCCTGTAGTCCGGGTTGAGCACAGAGACTGGGCAAGAATTCATGACTAATGTGGCAGCTGGGTGTACGATTCGACATCATTTGGATTTGGCTTGCGACAGGCATGGGAGGCAGTGGGGACATGGCGGTGCAGCAGATCCAGCAGCCGGGCCAGCAGCAGAGCCAGAGGAGGGATTCCGCGATGGACGATTCTCTGCGCGATGTGAAGGAGCGCCTGCTGTTCGAAGGACAGAAGGCTTATATCGTCGTCAATGCGGTCGGTGCTTTGGCGCTGTTGGCGTTTCTGCCGGCGATCTGGCCACACGCCGGCACGATGTCGCTCAAGAAGGGTGTATTAGCCGGGATTCTTGCCTTCGCGCTTGGGGTCGTGGTGGCGACTGCCGGCTATGCGGCGCGCGACTGGGCCTTGCGGCGGAATCAATTGAAGTCGGGGATGTTCTTCCAGGCGGTGCACATCTGGATCCCGGCTGTCGTGGCTGTGTGCTTTCTGACGGGCGTGATCTTGCCGGTCCTTGGCGGCTATGATTCGCTGCCGAATTCGCAATCGGCGCAGGTCCGAGATTCGGGTAGGCGGCGCTGAACCGGGCGGGACGGGATCGCGCAAGTGCCCACGGCGCGTGATACTTGGCCGTCGCACCGGCGCCACGTCCGGAATACTGGAATTGAGCGAATCAATTGGGCACGCGCAAAGGGTAGCAATCTACTCCGTCGCGGCCAAGTAAGCTGAAAAAGCCGAAGAAGCGTTGTGTGCAAGTGGAATTGCAAGCAGCGTTGTGGCGCGAGTCACACTATGATTCGGCTGGGCGACAGACACCGGGCGACAGACGTTTAGCGACAGACACGGAGGCAAGAGCACATGGCGTTGGCGCAGCTTAATCAGACAGGCCAGCAGCAGAGCCCGCGGAGGGACTCCGCAATGGACAGTTCCCTGAGCGACGTGGAGGAGCGCGTGATGTTCGAAGGCCAGAAGGCTTACATCATCATCAATGCGGTCGGCGCCATCGTGCTGATGGTGTTTCTGCAGGCGATCTGGTCGAGCCCCGGCGCGCTGTTGCTCAAGAAGGGCGTGCTGTGGGGAATCGTCGCCTTCGCCGCGGGTGTCGCGGTGGCGACGCTCGGCTATACGGTTCGGCTCTGGTGGTTGCGCAGGAGTGCTCCAAGGCTGATCGCGCCGCTGGTGGGCCTAGTCAACGGGGTGATCCCGCTGCTTGTGGTCGGAAGCTTCCTGGCGGGCGTGATCTTGCCCGTGATGGGCGGCTTCGATTCGCTGCCACCGTCACCGCCCGAGCGCGCCGCGCAGGCCAAGGATAGTCCCAAGGACCTCGGCAAGGACGCCAACAAGAGACGGTGAAGGTGCACACGCGGCCGACCCCGGCCTCGCAAGACCGGGGTGGCCGTGGGGCGCGGCATTGCGGCCGCAAGAGACGAGCTCAGTGAGGCGAGCTCAGTAGTGGCTGTACCGGTATTTCCACCAACCGGCGTGCTTGTAGCGCTTGAAGTGGTAGGGGTAGACGTAGTGCGGCCTGTAGGCGAAGTAGCCGGGCTCATAAACGTAGCCCGGGTAGCTGTAGTAGGGATGGCTGTGGCCGTACCAGCCGTAGCCGAGCCAAGTGGCGTTGGCGGCGCTCGGAGCGAGCGCAGCAGTGCCGATCACCGCGGTGGCGGCGAGCGCGACGGAGAGCTTGCGGAACATGCGGATCACTCCTTTCATCACGGATGTCCTGCTCGACATCCATTGATTGATACGGAGGCCCACGGCTGCGGTTGCAGCGCGCACTGGAAAAGTTTGCTGAAGATCGGTTCAGCCTCGCGACAAAATTGCGGCGTCGGTGCCGCGTGTGCTTGATAGCGGCGGTCAGCGGTCACTGCTGTGGGCCGCAAGCGCTCCACAGCCGCATGCCGCCATAGGACACAAAGCCGACAATGGCGCCCGCCAGCGCGTGGACGACGATGTTGGCTGTCGTCGGAGCTCCCAATGCCAGGATGGCGGCGGCTGCGACGATCGAGGCGACAATCCATTGGCTGCGTGACGACATCAACTTGCTCCATCGGTTTGACGCGCGTGCGCCGCTGGGCCTCGACGGCATCGCCGTCGTTGCGCAATCTAGGCGGATGGAGAACTGGCGCTGTGACCGCGGTCACAAAAGCGGCGAAGGGCTGGCTGGCGCCAAGG
>DAIUEP010000138.1:9165-13343 GCA_036845065.1 Xanthobacteraceae bacterium
CCCTCGTCACCCCGCGCACCAAGCTTCGGCCGAAGACCAAACGGCCGCCGCTCTACAAGGTCGTCCTGCTCAACGACGACTACACGCCGCGCGAGTTCGTCGTGCTGGTGCTCAAGGCGGTGTTCCGCATGAACGAGGACGAGGCCTACCGCGTGATGATGACGGCGCATCGGCGCGGCGCCTGCGTGATCGCGGTCTACGCCAAGGATGTCGCCGAGACCAAGGCGAAGGAGGCGACCGAGCTCGGCAAGAGCCAGGGCTATCCGTTGTTCTTCACCACCGAGCCGGAGGAGTGAGCAGGGAAGGCGATCGCGTCCGTCACTCACTCACCGTTGTGACCGCTGCGCCCGTGCGCGCGGGCGAACAAGCGTGAGTGGGCATGGCACCTCACGCTTGTTGCCGTTCGCGGCTCTAGCGGCAGAGCATCCAGGCCGGATAGGCGCTCGCGGCGCTTTCCTCGCCGGCGACGCAGCCCTTGCCGGACTTGGACTTCGCCTGGTAGGCGCGCCACCAGTCCTGCGGGTTGTCCTGGGCGGCGAAGCTTGCGGAGCCGAGCGCGGTGACGAGAACGGCGGCGGCGCCAAGCGCGATCACGGTTGTCTTGAACATGGCTGATCTCCCGTTTCCTGTTCGCACCGTGCTGGTGCATGCTGCGATCCTGGTGCGATGCGTGCGCGCGGTAAATCAGCCGGAGGTCCTGGTGACTACGATGTAAAGACGGCTCCCCGGTGCAAGAAAAGCACGCCGATTGCGGACTTCTTGCACTGCAGGGCCGCTCGCGCCGCGATGCTTCGGTCTTGGGCATGAAGTATCCGCAGCGTAACCCGGGGCCTGTAGAGATATCCGTGTCGGCCGATGCTTGTCCTGCGTGAGCTATTCTGCCCTGCGGACCTATTGTAGGGTTTGCTGACGGGCGCCGCCCCGAAGAGCGGCGCCGCGGTGGGAGGACATCGATGAAGACGATGAAGACACTTGCATGCGCCCTGATGGTTGCCGTGCTGCCCGCCGTGGCGGCTGCCGCCGAGCGGCCGGACTGGGCCTTTCCGCCGCCTGGCGCGGGCGGGGCGCCGCGCAAGCCCGAGACCGGCGAGCTCAAGCGCGTGCCGGGCAGCAACAAAACCTACACCCAGTCGCAGATCGACTCCATCAACGACCCGCCGGATTGGTTTCCGGACGAGCATCCGCCGATGCCCGCGATCGTGGCGCACGGCCGCGGATCGGCGGTGCGCGCCTGTATCAGCTGCCATCTCTCGACCGGCCACGGCCACCCGGAGAATTCGCGGCTGCCGGGCGCGAGCGCAGGCTACATCGCGCGCCAGCTCGCCGACTTCAAGAGCGGCGCGCGCAAGGGCGCGGCCAACATGCTCACGTTCTCGAAGGCGATGACCGACGAGGAGGTCAAGGCCGCGGCGGAATACTTCGCCGCGCTGCCGGTCAAGCGCTGGACGCGCGTGGTCGAGACTGACACCGTGCCGAAGACGCACTTTCTCGGCACGCGGCGCATGCCGCTGCCGGAAGGCGGCACCGAGCCGATCGGCATGCGCCTGATCGAGGTCCCGGAAGACGCCGAGCGGGTCGAGCTGCGCGATCCGAAGTCCGGTTTCATCACCTATGCGCCGCCCGGCAGCCTCGCCAAGGGCCTGAACCTGGTGGCGACCGGCGGCGGCGGCAAGACCGTGGCCTGCACCATCTGCCACGGCGCGACGCTCAAGGGCATCGGTGACGTGCCGGGCATCGCCGGCCAGTCGCCGGTGACGATCGCACGCCAGCTCTATCTGTTTGCGACCGGCGAGCGCGCGGGCGCCTGGGCGCCGCTGATGAAGGGCGTGGTCGAGAAGCTCACGAATGACGACATCGTGGCGATCTCGGCGTTCGTGGCGTCACAGGAGCCGTAACAGCTATAGACGACGCGTTCGCGGGCTCGTCGGATGGAGAGGTGCACATGGAACTGCCAGAGGACATCCGCCGTGAGATCGAGCGTGGCGGCGACCGGGAGACGATCCTGGAAGTGGTGAGCCAGCTGCAGAGCGACGGGATCACGATAACGCGCGACATCGTCGCCGCGATCAGAGCGACGATTGCCGTCACGGAAGGCGTCGTGGAGTAGACGAGCCGCTGCGCGCAACGCAACGGGAACCGGTTTGGCGCGATGGAAATCGGGGACAGACCCCGATTTCCATGCGCTGCTCAGATCCCGAACACGTCCTTGAGGAAGCGCGT
Source organism: Xanthobacteraceae bacterium (assembly GCA_036845065.1). GTDB lineage: Bacteria > Pseudomonadota > Alphaproteobacteria > Rhizobiales > Xanthobacteraceae > VAZQ01. The sequence goes on from DAIUEP010000138.1 coordinate 11,386, forward strand.
CGCGGTGCCGATCGAGAGCTCGTTGGCGCGCTCCTCGTCCTTGTTCTTCGGCACCGAGAAGCCGTGGCCGGCGCCGCTGTAGAACTCCATCTGGAATTCGACCTTGGACTTGCGCAGCTCGTTGTAGACCTCGGCGACCTTCTCGAGCGGATAGGGCACGTCCTCGGCGCCGTGCAGGATCAGGAACTTGCCCTTGGCGTTCTGCGCCCAGCCGGCCGGATGCTCGGCGAACGAGCCGTGGATCGCGATGTTGCCGGCGAGCGGCGCGCCGGTCGAGCCGAACTCGACGCCGACCATGCCGCCAAAGCAGTAGCCGATCAGCGCCACTTTGCTCGCGTCGACCATCGGGTTCTTGAGGAGCGTGTCGTAGCCCGCCTTGGCGCGCGCCTTCATCAGCGCGCGGTCCTTGGTGTAGATCCCCATCTGCGCCTGCGCCTCCGGCACGTCCTTGGGCAGCACGCCCTGGCCGTAGCCGAAGAAGTCGGCCGCGAACGAGACGTAGCCGAGCTTGGCCCAGGTCTCGGTGTGCGTGAGCGTATAGGGCTGCATGCCGGCGCGGTCATGGATCAGGAGAATGGCGGGACGCTTGCCAGTGATCTTGTCGTCGTAGGCGAGATAGCCTTTGAGCTTCACGTCGCCGTGGCTGTAGTCGACCCACTCCTTCTTCATCTCCGCCTGCGCGGGGTGTGCGATGAATGCCAGCACTGCGGCCGCAACGGCGATGCGGATGGGCGTCATGGATGTCCTCCCTCGGGTCAATGCTTTTGGCAAAGCTTGGCAAAGCGGGGAGGGGAAGTCGAGGGGGTGCAGGGCGCAACAGCGAAGCGCATTGCGCCGACAAGAGCTGTCGACAGAAGCTGAAGCGTGGCGGAATATGCTGCGACACCAATCCAGGCGCGCTGCTATTCTTTCTCGATTGATTTTTCCTGCTTCGCCTCCGCATCGGCCAACAGTCCGGAGACCATCGCGCGCTTGACAGGATCGATTTCTGTTTTCAGCAAGTTGGCAAAATGCGCGATGTTTTGGCGCCCGACGAATGCTTTCATGGATTGATCCATGAGCCGAGCTCCTACACAGGGAAAAACAAAAAAAGACGGCCGGTCGCGCGACCGCTGGAGTAGCTATGCGCCAGAGCAGCCCGCTTCCGGGGTGTTGGGGGAGCACGAGGCTAGCTGCAGCACATCAGCGGTTCTTTAGCATTTACGACCGTGCCGTACGCGGACGCTGCGCCTTTCTCCGAGGCGAGTCCAGTGATATGTCCGATACCGGACATCACGTTTAGGGCAACAGGAGCTCCATAGGGAATATAATCTCCAGACAAATGTCCGATACGAGACATTCGCCTTGCCCTGGCGGCCGAAGAAGCGCAGCCTTCACGCACGACGCCGGTGGCCTGCGTCGAACGACGCTCAGCGACAGAAAGCAGAAATGCAGAAAAAACGGGAAAAGTACTTGCCGAGGACAAGGCCAGACATCCGTCAGACACGCCGCGTCACATCGTCAGGCGCGAGCGAGAGGAGCCGCGAGGTGGTGCTAGGCCGCAAGACTGCAAGTCCGCACGCCAACCGATTGCTCGGTTTGCTGCCGCCCAAGGACTACGCGCGGCTTCGTCCGCATCTTCAACGTATTCCACTTGGGTACAGGCAGTCTCTCTATCGTGCCGACAAGCCCATCGGATTTGTCTATTTCATCGAGAGCGGCGTTGGCTCCCTGGTGAACACCATGGCGAACGGCGACGCGGCCGAAGTCGGAACAATCGGCAACGAGGGTGTCGTGGGTCTGCCGCTTTTATTCGGTGACGACCGGGCGCCCACCGGGGTTTACGTCCAGGTTCCCGGCGCCGGCCTGAGAATGGCGGCGAATGTATTCAATAGAGAAATGGCGCGCAGCGCGTCGATGCGCACCGTCATGCTTCATTATGCTCACGCCGTCTTCAACCAGGTCGCGCAGTCCGCCGC
>DAIUEP010000139.1:0-13297 GCA_036845065.1 Xanthobacteraceae bacterium
CGGTGTTGCCGAGGATGACATGGTCGTACTGCTCCCACACCCAGCGCTTGGAGCAGAGGTCGGGCGAGCCGATGAGCTTCACCAGCGCATCGGCGGTCGAGAGTGGCGGCGTCACGTCGGCAATCTGCATCACCGGCAGCTTGGGCGAGGCAACGTGCGGCCGATCGTAGACCGGTGCCTCGTCGCCCAGCTCCTTGATCGGCAGATCGGCCATGGTCTTGCCGCCATGCTGCACGATGAAGCGTTTGGTCGGCGTGGTCTTGCCCACCACCGCGAAGTCGAGCCCCCATTTGCGGAAGATCGCTTCGGCCTCCTTCTCCTTCTCGGGCTTGAGCACCATGAGCATGCGCTCCTGGCTTTCCGAGAGCATCATCTCGTAGGCGCTCATGCCGGTCTCGCGGCATGGCACGCTGTCGAGATCGAGCGTGACGCCGAGATCGCCCTTGGCGCCCATCTCGACCGCAGAGCACGTAAGCCCCGCCGCGCCCATGTCCTGGATGGCGATCACGCAGTCCTTCGCCATGATCTCGAGGCAGGCTTCCAGCAGCAGCTTCTCGGAGAACGGATCGCCGACCTGCACGGTCGGGCGCTTCTCCTCGGCATCGGCGCCGAACTCGGCCGACGCCATGGTGGCGCCGTGGATGCCGTCGCGGCCGGTCTTGGAGCCGAGATAGACGATCGGCATGCCGACGCCGGAGGCCGCCGCGTAGAAGATCTTGTCGGTCTGCGCGATGCCGACCGCCATGGCGTTGACCAGGCAATTGCCGTCATAGCGGGTGTGGAAACGGACCGAGCCGCCGACCGTGGGCACGCCGAAGGAATTGCCATAGCCGCCGATCCCGGCGACCACGCCGGAGACGATATGGCGGGTGCGCGGATGCGCCGGCGCTCCGAAGGACAGCGCGTTGAGGCAGGCGATCGGCCGCGCCCCCATGGTGAAGACGTCGCGCAGGATGCCGCCGACCCCGGTCGCCGCGCCCTGATAGGGCTCGATGTAGCTCGGGTGGTTGTGGCTCTCCATCTTGAATACGCAGGCAAGCCCGTCGCCGATGTCGATCACGCCGGCGTTCTCGCCCGGGCCCTGGATCACCCACGGCGCCTTGGTGGGCAGCGTGCGCAGATGGATCTTGGAGGATTTGTACGAGCAATGCTCGTTCCACATCGCCGAGAAGATACCGAGCTCGGTGAAGCTCGGCGTGCGCGCGATCAGCGCGCGGATGCGCTCGTACTCGTCGGGCTTGAGGCCATGGGCCTCGACCAGCGCCGGGGTCACTGTCGGTTGCTTGACGGTTTGCTTGCTTGCCATGTCGGATGAGGGCCTTACGCCCCCCTTTTAGGCGAGACCAGAGGGCGGCGGAAAGGCCTAATTCACACGATATTTTGGACAGGGCCGCCGCGGAAAGCCGGCATGCCGGGTCGCCGCGCCATTTCAGGCCGCCCGTGCGAGATGCTGGACGAGACCCGCGAACAGGCCGCGGCCGTCGGTGCATCCCATGGAGACTTCCACGTGGTTCTCGGGATGCGGCATCATACCGAGCACGTTGCCGGCGTCGTTGAGGATGCCCGCGATGGCGTTGATCGCGCCGTTGACGTTCGCTTGCGGATCGAGGCTGCCATCGGGCGCACTGTAACGGAACAGCACCCTGCCCTCGCCTTCGAGCCGCGCGATGGTCTTCTTGTCGGCGATGTAGTTGCCCTCGCCGTGCGCGACCGGCACCCGGATCACCTGGCCCGCGTTGTAGCCGCGCGTGAACGGCGTGTCGGAGCGCTCGACCCGCAAGTGGACGTCGCGGCAGATGAACTTGAGCGCGGCGTTGCGCATCAGCACGCCCGGCAGCAGCCCAGACTCGCAGAGGATCTGGAAGCCGTTGCAGACCCCGAGCACGAGGCCGCCCTTCCTCGCATGCGCGCGTACCGCGTCCATCACCGGCGCGCGCGCCGCGATCGCGCCGCAGCGCAGATAATCGCCATAGGAGAAGCCGCCCGGAATGACCACGAGGTCGGTGCCCGCCGGCAACGCGCGCTCCGCGTGCCAGACCATCGCGGGCTCGCGGCCGGAGACAAGCCGCAGCGTGCGCGCCATGTCGCGCTCGCGATTGATGCCCGGAAAGACGAGGACGGCCGCCTTCATCAGATGCCGAGTTCCTTCTCGGCCCAGCGCAGCACGCGCTCGGTGTTGAGGAAATCGAGCGCCAGGCGTTCGGCAGCCTTCAGCTGCGCCTGCTCGGAGACCACGGTCGCGACCGCGACGTCACACTTGTCGTTGAAGCCGATGGCGTGCGCGTAGACCGGCGCAGCGTAGCGCAGCTCCACCCGATAGGGCCGGCTGCGCCCGCTCATCCAGCCGACCTTGATCTCATTGCCGTCGGCAAGTCCGACCCACTTGTCGCTGTAGAGCTCGAGATCGCCGACGCGGTCGAGCTCGGCATCGTCGGCGACGCCAGTCGCGCAATTGCAGAAGCCGATCTTGGCGCGCAGGTAGACGGTGATCTCGGTGCCGCAATCGGCAGCGGCGCAGCGGTAGGCCTTGCCGGTGCCCCATTGGTCGAGCGGGAACGGCCACTTGACCTCGGCCCACACCGGACGCGGTGCGCCGACGGTCGCCGCATCGCCCGCGAGCAGGCCCGCAAGGCCCGCGCCGAGCGCGACAACCAACAGTGCGGTACGCGCAGTCGTCATGCGGTCATCTCGCCAATTCCGAGCCGCCGCTCAATTCGCGTAAGCGTAGCGTCCTGGCGAAGCAGAATGGCATAAATATTGCGGGTGTCGCAGCGCGCGGCACTCAGGCAAGTTTCAATGGCCCGAATCTGCGCACTGCAATCGTCGCAATCCTCAAGCAGGGATTCGGTCTGCGCCTTAAGCTTGAGCGCAGCCTGATAGAGCATTGCGTTGGTCACTTCCGCCATGGACACAAAACCTCAGCTCAGCACTTCCACATCATAATTCTCGATCACCGTGTTGGCGAGGAGCTTGTCGGCGGCCTGCTTGAGGGCGGCCTCGGCCTTCTTGCGGTCCTTGCCCTTGAGCTCGATGTCGAACACCTTGCCCTGGCGCACGCTGGCGACACCCGCGACCCCCAGCGACTTCAACGCGCCCTCGATCGCCTTGCCCTGGGGGTCGAGAATGCCGGATTTGAGCGTCACGGTCACGCGGGCCTTCATGTGAATATGGTCCTCGGGTGTTCACGAATCCATGCGGATCAAAGCCAATTCTACGCGCCACGCGCCCTATTGGACAGGGGCTGTCGCCTGTTCCAACAGCCTGCCGCACCCGGCCACCCGCCCGCTCTCGCCGACCAGCCGCATGGCGGCCCAGAACGCCGCCGGCGTGCTGGAGACGACCGGCAGGCCGTGGCGGTCTTCGAGCGGCTTAGCCACGCCGAGCGTGCGCAGGCCACCGCAAGAGATCAGGATGCCCTCGGCGGCGGGCGCCTTGGCGACCGCCTCGGAGCTGAGCGCGATAATGTCGGCCTCGCTCTTGCGGCTTGGGCCCCCAAATTCAAGGATGTTGAAGCATTCGAGCGCAGCCGTGTCGATCCCGGCCGCGGCCAGCAGTTCCTTCAGGCGCTCGTTCACCAGGTCGCTATAAGCGGTGGCGACCGCCACGCGCCGCGCCCCCACCTCGCGTAGCCCATCGACGATCGCCTGGCTCATGGTGGAGACCGGAAGCCCGGTGCGCGCGCGCAGGTCTTCCAGCAGGCGGTCGTGCGCATCCGGCCCGCGGAAGAAGGTAAGCGACGTGCCGATCACCATGATGGCGTCGACGCCCTTCTGCACGAGATGATCGGCGGCGGCCGGAATGGCGTCGAACGCGGCCGCGTAGCCTTCCGGGGTGAGCGAGCGCACGCCCACGCCGCGCGGCAGGAACGTCATGCCGGGATACATCTGATGGCCTTCGGGCGGGACCTTGTCCTCCGCGAACGGCACCACCAGCCCGATCGTCACGTCCTTGCTCATGTCAGATCCCCGCGTGTGCGTCACTCGAGGCCGGTAGCGCCCGCGGCCTGTATCACCTTGCCCCAGCGCACGACCTCGCTCTTGATGTAGTCGCCGAGCCGCTGCGGCGTGCTGACCACGGGCTCCCAGCCCAGCCGCGTGAAGTGCGCCCCGGTGTCGGCCGCGGTCATAATCTCGTTGAACGTGCGGTTGAGCTTGGCCACGATCGGCGCCGGCGTATGGGCGGGCGCGGCGGCGGCAATCCACGCGTTTGCCTCGTAGTCCTTGATGCCCGCCTCCTGCATGGTCGGCATGTCCGGCATGGTGGCGATGCGCATCGCGGTTGTCACCGCAAGCGGGCGCAGCCTGCCCTCGCGCATAAGCCCATGCGCAGAGCCGCCGACGTCGGCAAACATCATCTTGACGTGGCCCGCGACGACGTCCTGCACCGCCGGCCCGCCGCCGCGATAGCTGACATTACGGATGTCGATGCCGGCGAGCGTGCGAAACAACTCGGCATTGACGTGATGCTGGGAGCCGACCCCGGCCGACGCATAGTTCAGGCCCGGATTGGCCTTGGCGTAGCGCACGAGATCGGCGACGGAGTGCACCGGCAGCGAGGGATGCACCACCAGCACGAACGGCACCTGCGCGACGAGCGCGATCGGCGCGAAGTCCCTGGTCGGGTCGTAGGGGATGGTCTTGTACAGGCTCACCGCGATCGCGTAGGTCGAGCTGGTGCCGAGCAGGATGGTGTAGCCGTCGGGCGGCGCCTTGGCGACGAAGCCAGCGCCGAGCGTCGTGCCCGAGCCGGCGCGGTTCTCGACGATGAACGGCTGGCCAAGCCGCGCCTCCAGCCCCTTGGCGAGGAAGCGCGCCATGGCGTCGGTGCCGCCGCCCGCGGCATAGGGCACGACGAACCGCACCGGCTGGGTCGGGTAGTCCTGGGCATGGGCGGCAGTGCTGACGCATGCAAGTGCCGCCAAGCCTGCCGCCGTCAAGCCTGCGATCGTGAGCCGGAGCAAAGCTAGTCCTCCCGCGTTGCGTGCTTGGAGGATAGTCTAGAGACGCCAGTTGCCGGCACAAGCCGGCCACACGGTCACAGGCAGCGATGCGCAGCCCTAACTCTTCACCAGCACCGGTCCCGAGCCCTGCGGGCGCTCGCCCTCGTTCAGGATGCCGAGCCGCTTGGCGACTTCGGTATAGGCCTCGAACAGCCCGCCCGTGTCGCGGCGGAAGCGGTCCTTGTCGAGCTTTTTGCTATGCGGGCACTTTCACTTTCCGGCGATGCCGGCAAGACCTGTGCCACTATAGATCTCTGCGAGCGACAGCGAGATGCCAAGTGCCGGCACCTCGATTGAATCGTTGAGCGATCGCAGCCGCTTTTCCGCGAACCCGTCGCCACGGGCAAAGACGACAACCTCGACGGCATCCTGGGCGATGACGACGTAATGCGTGAGCGACGCTAAACTGGTGTACGCGACGCGCTTCCAGCGGAGGTCGCGATCCTCGGTGGATGGTGAGAGCACCTCGAACGCCACGAGCGCGTCGCTGCAGTCGCGGCCCGCGAAGTCAAACGGGACACCGGACCTGGGAAAGATGACAAGGTCGGGCTCGGGACGGTTAGTTTCGGAGACCCGGACACCAAGACCAGGCAGAACTGCCCAAGGTGCCGACCGCTCACGCTCCAGCAAGGTCAGAGCGACGAGCACGTTCTTGACAATCCACTGGTGTAGTGGGCTCGGCGCGGCATTCAAGATTGGCTCCCCGTCGATCAACTCCCATTTCTCGTCATCAGGACGCCGGTCGGTGAATTCATAGAATTCATCGACCGTCATGGGGCCGGTCTTGATGAAGGGAACGCCCATGGGACCATGATACTCCTGAATCAGATCAGCCCTTCACCAGCACCGGTCCCGAGCCCTGCGGGCGCTCGCCCTCGTTCAGGATGCCGAGGCGCTTGGCGACCTCGGTATAGGCCTCCAAGAGCCCACCCATGTCGCGGCGGAAGCGGTCCTTGTCGAGCTTCTCATTCGACTTGATGTCCCACAGCCGGCAGGAGTCGGGCGAGATCTCGTCGGCGACCACGATCCGCATCAGCTCGTTCTCCCACAGCCGCCCGGTCTCCATCTTGAAGTCGACGAGACGGATGCCGACACCGAGAAAAACGCCGGATAGGAAATCGTTGACGCGGATCGCGAGCGCCATGATGTCGTCGATCTCTTGCGGGGTCGCCCAGCCGAAGGCGGTGATGTGCTCCTCCGACACCATCGGGTCGTTGAGCTGTTCGTTCTTGTAGTAGAACTCGATGATCGAGCGCGGCAGCTGCGTGCCCTCCTCGATACCGAGGCGCTGCGAGAGCGAGCCGGCGGCGACGTTGCGCACCACCACTTGGAGCGGAATGATCTCCACCTCGCGAATGAGCTGCTCGCGCATATTGAGCCGGCGGATGAAATGGGTCGGCACGCCGATGTCGTTGAGGTGCTGAAAGACGTATTCGGAGATCCGGTTGTTGAGGACGCCCTTGCCCTCGATCACCTCGTGCTTCTTGGCATTGTGTGCGGTCGCGTCGTCCTTGAAGTGCTGGATCAGCGTTCCCGGCTCGGGCCCCTCGTAGAGGACCTTGGCCTTGCCTTCGTAGATGCGGCGACGGCGGTTCATGGGAGTGTACCGTGGTTTGTGAATGTCCATCTGCTGCCGTGGTTGTGGTGTTGAACGTTGAGTGCCTTATCCGCGGCTGACAAACGCGGCGACGCAGTCGGGAACATTTGCGGTCGCGTCCATGGCGGCAACCTAGCCGATCGAGCCGGTCAGCACAATCAAAGACATCGCGGCGGCTTTCGAAGCCTTGACTTGCATCAACGGGCTCGTCAGGCGGCTCGTGCTGCCGCCCCATTGATTCGTGCGCGCGCACTCCTTATCACTTTGCCCGCACGCGCCGCTCGCTCGACAGGGCAGCACACGTGCGTTGAACTTTCGTCATCCACACTCTATGTCCTTACCAAGCCAAATGATCCGAGAGGTCGACTATGACCACATTCGACAAGCGCGAAGACGGCTTCGAAAAGAAGTTCGCGCATGACGAGGAGCTGAAGTTCAAGGCAAGCGCCCGGCGCAACAAGCTCCTGGGGCAGTGGGCGGCCGAGAAGCTCGGTCTGACCGGCGCCGCGGTCGATGCCTACGCCAAGGAGGTGATCGCCGCCGATTTCGAGGAAGCCGGCGACGAGGACGTGTTCCGCAAGCTGCGCAAGGATTTTGACGCCAAGGGCGTCGAGCAGTCCGACCATCAGATCCGCCGCGCCATGCAGGAGCTGATGGAAAAAGCTGTGGCCCAGATCAAGGCCGGCACCTGACCGCGCGGGGGCGCTTTTATGGCTGATACGTTCACGCTCGCGCGCCGGCTCAAGGCCGGCGAAACCGTCTACACCGGCTGGTGCGGCCTGCCGTATCCGCTGGTCGCCGAGATCATCGCCCGCGAGGGCTTTCCGGCGATCACGCTCGACGGCCAGCACGGCCTGTGGGACACGGCGGCGATCGTCGCGGCGGTCGCGGCCGTGCGCCAGGGCGGCGCGGCACCCATCGTGCGCGTGCCGGTCGGCGCCTTCGCGAGCATCAGCCGCGCGCTCGACTTCGGCGCCGAAGGCATCATCGCGCCGATGATCAACACGGAGGAGGACGCGCGCGCGCTCGCGGCCTACGCCAAGTTTCCGCCGGTCGGCGAGCGCAGCTGGGGGCCGCATCGCGCCATGATGCTCGGCGGCTTCACGGATCAGCAGGTCTATCTCGCCGAGGCCAACAGCCTCACGGTGACGCTCGCCATGATCGAGACCCGCACCGCGCTCAGCAACGTCGAAGCCATCGCGGCGACGCCGGGTGTCGACGGACTGTTCCTCGGGCCCTCCGATCTCTCGATCGCGCTGTCGAACGGGCGCTCGCTCGATCCCTTGTCGAAGGACGTGGACGCCGAGATCGACCGCATCATCGCGGCCGCCAACAAGGCCGGCAAGATTCCGGGCGCCTATTGCCACAGCGCCGAGCGCGCCGCAGCGCTCGCCAAGCGCGGCATGCGCTTCATCGCGGTGTCGAGCGACATGGGCTTCCTGCGCGCGGGCGCCGCTGCGCAGATGAAGGTGCTCAAGGGCGGATAGATCTTATCTGATCAATGTCCGCCATGATGCGCTCGAGGACTGCGCCGACGTCGGCCTCGACCTCGGCGGCCTGCACGACCACCACCCGATAGCCCCGCTGCGTGAGCCAGGCGCGCCGCTCGCCCCGCGCCTTCGCGGCTTCATTGCTTTCATCACTTGGCGCCAGGTCAATCACCAGCCGCAGCGGAAACGAAACGACATCAGTGACGTGCCGTCCGACCGGCGTCTGCCGCTTGAAGCCATGGCTGGCGAAGCGGCGGTCGTTGGTGAGCGCGTGCCAGAGCAGGCGCTCGGCCTCGGTCGGATTGCGGCGCAGGAGCCGCGCCAGGCCGCGCACCGGCGACTGCGTGTCCTTGCCCTGCTCGCGCTCGGCGATGAGCGACCGCAGCACCTCCGCCTCCGCACCGTCGAGCACGCCACCGCGCGCCGGTCCCTTGCGGCCTTCCGCGATCGACATGATCACGCCTGAGAGCGTCTGGATGTCCTGCCGTGTCGGCTGCATGCGATGGAAGATGTTGCGCAAGTTGACCATCATGGTCTCGTGCTTCTCGGCCGGCCGGAAGAACTCGACCCTGTCGAGCTCGCGCTCGACGTTCTCGAAGAACGCGAACAGCTGCTCCTTGGTGGCGGGGTCGGACTTCTGCGGCATCGAAAACGGCAGCGCGCCGCCAGTCGTGAGCTTGAACCATTCGTAGGCGATGACCAGCACCGCCTGCGCCAGATTGAGAGATGCGAACGCCGGATTGACCGGAAAGGTGACGATGCCGTCGGTGAGCGCGACTTCCGTGTTCTCGAGCCCATAGCGCTCGCGTCCGAACACCACGCCGACCGTTTCGCCAGCCGCAATCCGCGGCGCCATCACGCGCGCCGCCTCCTCCGGGCCGATCACCGGCTTGGCCTGGTCATGCGCCCGCGCGGTCGTCGCCAGCACATAGGTGCAGTCCGCGATCGCGGCCTCGACCGTGTCGTAGAGCACCGCCTCGTCGAGGATGCGGTCGGCGCCGGAGGCCGCCACATAGGCGCGCGGGTTCGGCCACCCGTCGCGCGGCTTGATCAGCCGCAGCCGCGACAGCCCGAAATTGGCCATCGCGCGCGCCGTCGTCCCGATGTTCTCACCGAGCTGCGGCTCGACCAGGATCACGATCGGGCCCGGTGCGGCGACCCAGGTCTTGGTCTTGTCGGTTCCCGATCCGGGCATGCGGTGCTCCTCGGCGGGCAAGGGCCCTGAAGGCGCAGCCCCTGCCCAAACCGGCCGCTTGCGTCAAGCGGCAGCACTGCATCCGGCCGAAACGCCTGGCGGCTCTTTTACCAACGGAGTGCGGATGCTATAGGGCGCGCGCCGAATTCCCGTCAGTCGGATTCCCGGTTGGCGGTCTCCGCGCCGAGAACAATTCATCAAGGCCCCGAGGGAGACGCCTTCCCCCCGGTCCACCAATGGTAAGTTTCCGGTCGGCCCAAACAAGCACGGCGAGCAGAGGTGCAGCATGCCAAATCCCGAAATCATATGGACAAAAGTCGATGAGGCCCCGGCGCTCGCGACCTATTCCCTGCTACCGATCGTCGAAGCCTTCGCGGGCGCGGCAGGTGTGTCCATGAAGCTGAAGGACATCTCGTTGGCCGGTCGCATCCTCGCCACCTTCCCCGAGAAGCTCACCCCTTCGCAACGGATCAACGACGAACTCACCGAGCTCGGCGAGCTCGCGACGAGGCCCGAGGCCAACATCATCAAGCTGCCCAACATCTCCGCCTCGATCCCGCAGCTTAAGGCTGCGATCAAGGAGCTGCAAGGCAAGGGCTACGACGTCCCGGACTATCCGGACAATCCTACGACGGAAGCCGAGAAGGAGATCAAGTCTCGCTATGCCAAGGTGTTCGGCAGCGTCGTCAACCCGGTATTGCGCGAGGGCAATTCCGACCGCCGCGCGGCCGGCGCCGTCAAGCAATACGCCCGCAACAATCCACACAAGATGGGTGCCTGGAGCTCTAACTCCAAATCGCACGTGGCGTACATGTCGGGCGGCGATTACTACGGCTCGGAAATCTCGACCACCGTCACATCGGCGACCAACGCCCGCATCGAGCTGGTCGGCGCCGACGGCGCCGTCACTGTGCTGAAGGAGAAGACACCGCTTCAGGCCGGCGAGATCATCGACGCGGCGGTGATGAGCCGCAAGGCGCTGCGCGCCTTCTTTGCCGAGCAGATCGAAGCCGCAAAGAAGGAGGGCGTGCTGTTCTCACTGCACGTGAAGGCGACCATGATGAAGATCTCCGATCCCATCATATTCGGCCACGCCGTTTCCGTCTTCTTCGCCGATGTGATCAAGAAGCACGCCGCTACGCTGAAGCGTCTCGGGGTCAATCTCAACAACGGCTTCGGCGATCTGCTGACGAAGATCGAGACGCTGCCGGCACCCGAAAAAGAAGCGATCAAGACCGACATCGCCGCCGAATACGCGAAACGACCGGGCCTCGCCATGGTCAATTCCGACAAGGGGATCACCAACCTGCATGTGCCCAGCGACTTCATCATCGACGCTACGATGCCGGCGATGATCCGCGAGTCCGGCCGTATGTGGGGACCCGACGGCAAGCTGCACGACGCCATGGCCGCGATCCCGGACCGCAGCTATGCGAGCCTGTATCAGGCGGTCATCGACGACTGCAAAGCCCACGGCGCATTCGATCCCAAAACCATGGGCTCGGTTCCCAACGTGGGGTTGATGGCGCAGGCGGCCGAGGAGTACGGCTCGCACGACAAGACGTTCGAAGTTCCCACGGCCGGAACGGTCCGCGTCGTGGCCGATGACGGCAAGGTGCTGCTGGAGCGTCCGGTCGAGAGCGGCGACATCTTCCGCATGTGCCAGGTCAGGAGCGCGCCGATCCAGGACTGGGTCAAGCTCGGAGTGCGCCGCGCGCGCCTCACCGGCACCCCGGCGGTGTTCTGGCTCGACAAGAATCGCGCGCACGACGCCCAGGTAATCGCCAAAGTCGAGAAGCACCTGAAGGATCAAGACACCGCGGGACTCGACATCCGCATTCTAGCGCCGGTCGAAGCGATGAAGTTTTCACTTGAGCGCATCCGCAAGGGGCAGGACACGATCTCCGTCACCGGCAACGTGCTGCGCGACTATCTGACTGACCTGTTCCCGATCATGGAACTCGGCACCTCGGCCAAGATGCTGTCGATCGTTCCGCTCATGGAGGGCGGCGGTATGTTCGAGACCGGTGCCGGCGGCTCGGCGCCCAAGCACGTGCAACAGTTCCAGGAAGAGGGCTATCTGCGCTGGGATTCGCTCGGCGAGTTCCTTGCCCTCGGCGCGTCACTGGAACATCTGGCGCAAACCTACAAGAACGCCAAGGCCCAGGTTCTCGCCGACACCCTCGACTTGGCCATCGGCAAAATCCTCGAGTTCAACCGCTCTCCGGCGCGCAAGGTCGGCGAACTCGACAATCGCGGCAGTCATTTCTATCTCGCCCTCTACTGGGCTCAGGCGCTGGCCGCGCAGACCAAGGACGCGGAGCTGCAAGCCCGCTTCAAACCGCTGGCCGAGACGCTCACCAGAAACGAGGCCAAGATCAATGGCGAACTCATTGGCGCACAAGGCAAGCCGGTCGACATCGGCGGTTACTACCTGCCCGATTCCACCAAGACGTCGGCCGCGATGCGGCCGAGCGCCACGCTGAACGCCGTGCTCGCCGCGCTCTGACGCGGAGTCCAGCGGCGGCGGGCGTTTCCGAGGCCATGATTCGCTCGATGACACTCGCTCGATGACGAACTCATCGAGCGGGTCTTTAGTCCGGGCGGCAAAGTCCTCGCCGCGTTCTGCTCGCAGCCACGCGCCTCTGGATACGGCTTAAGTCCACGAGCTGACGCGCCTTTCACGGCAAGAAAGTCGATGCTATAGAGCCCACCGCGGCTACGGCGGCGGCTCTTTCAATGAGCGCGCGCCGAATTTTTCCGTCAGTCCGACGGCCGTTACCAATGCCGGCTCTCAAAAGGTGGCTCCTTAAAATGGCGAAAATCAAGGTTGCTAATCCGGTCGTCGAGATGGACGGCGACGAGATGACCCGCATCATCTGGAAGTTCATCAAGGACAAGCTGATCCATCCATACCTCGACATCCAACTGCTCTATTACGACCTCGGCATGGAGAAGCGCGACGAGACCAACGACCAGATCACCATCGACGCGGCCGAGATGACCAAGAAGGTCGGCGTCGCGGTCAAGTGCGCGACCATCACGCCCGACGCCGGGCGCGTCAAGGAATTCAATCTCAAGGAGATGTGGCGCTCGCCGAACGGCACCATCCGCAACATCCTCGGCGGCGTGATCTTCCGCGAGCCGATCATCTGCAAGAACGTGCCGCGCCTGGTGCCGGGCTGGACCAAGCCGATCATCATCGGCCGCCATGCCTACGGCGACCAGTACCGCGCGACCGACTTCAAGGTGCCCGGCAAGGGCAAGCTGTACCTCACCTTCGTCGGCGATGACGGCAAGAAGATCGAGCGCGAGGTGTTCGAGTTCCCGGGCGCCGGCGTCGCGATGGCGATGTACAACCTCGACGATTCGATCCGCGACTTCGCGCTCGCCTCGATGAACTTCGCCTATAATCGCGGCTATCCGCTCTATCTCTCGACCAAGAACACGATCGTCAAGGTCTACGACGGCCGCTTCGCGGACATCTTCCAGGAGGTGTTCGACAAGGAGTTCAAGGACAAGTTCGCCGAGAAGAAGATCACCTACGAGCACCGCCTGATCGACGACATGGTGGCGGCCTCGCTCAAATGGTCGGGCGGCTACGTGTGGGCCTGCAAGAACTACGACGGCGACGTCCAGTCCGACACCGTGGCGCAGGGCTACGGCTCGCTCGGCCTGATGACCTCGGTGCTGACCACGCCGGATGGCAAGACGGTCGAGGCCGAAGCCGCCCACGGCACGGTGACGCGCCATTATCGCGAGCACCAGAAGGGCCGGGAGACCTCGACCAACTCCGTGGCGTCGATCTTCGCCTGGTCGCGCGGGCTTGCCCACCGCGCCAAGCTCGACAACAACGCGGCGCTGGCGAAATTCGCGGCGACGCTCGAGACTGTCACCATCGCGACGGTGGAGTCGGGCTTCATGACCAAGGATCTGGCGCTGCTCGTCGGCTCCGATCAGAAGTGGCTCTCGACCACCGGCTTCCTCGACAAGATCGACGAGAACCTCAAGAAGGC
>DAIUEP010000140.1:0-12862 GCA_036845065.1 Xanthobacteraceae bacterium
CTCGGGCCGATGAATCTTTCCGCCTATATGGTGGCCCGCGCCTGCGGTGTGCCACGCACCAGGATCGAGCGCCTTGTCCGCGAGGAAACACCGGTCACGGCCGACACCGCATTGCGGCTTGCAAAATATTTTGGCACCACCGCAGCATTCTGGATGGGAATGCAGGCCCAATACGATCTTGAGCGCACGGAGGACGAGGTATCGGCTGAGATCAAGCGTATTCAGCCAGTCAAAGCAGCATAGCTACGCGGCTCTTCGGATCACTCGTACCGCGTCACGCGGCCTTCTGAGAGCACATAGACCACACCTTGGTCGATCGAATGGTGGACAGCCTCGTCGGGCGCCGCGACCCTGAGGACGGCGACCAAGGCGCGCGCGGTGCCGCCGTGGGCGGTAACCACGGTGTCGCGGTCGAGCGTGGCGTACCAGGCGCCGACCCGCCGCGCGACCTCTTCGTAGGTTTCGCCGCCGGGCGGCCGGAACAGCCACTTGTTGTGCTCGCGCGTGTCGACGATCTCGCGGTCGCGCGCGATCACGTCGTCATAGGTCAGCCCCTCCCACGTGCCGAACGCGATTTCGGCAAGCCGCTCGTCGAGCGCGTAGCCTTCCGGCGCTAATCCGAGCGTCGTGCGCAAAATATCCATCGTCACGCGCGCGCGCATCAGTGGCGACGAGGCATAGCCGAAATCGCTGGCTGCGCGGCCATCGCGCGCCAACAGATCACGCAGGATCTCGCCACACCGCTTGGCCTGCTCCTGCCCCCGCGTGTTGAGCGGGATGTCGTGCCTGCCCTGCAGCCGGCCCTGCATGTTCCAGTCGGTCAGGCCGTGGCGGACGTAATAGAGAGTGGGGCGCGGCATCGTCGCGTCAGGAGACATCAATCCTTGGCGACCGAGATGTCGGGCGCGTCGGGATGTTTCATGCCCAGGATATGGTAGCCGGCGTCGACATGGTGGACCTCACCGGTGACGCCGCGCGAGAGCTCGGAGAGCAGGTAGACTCCCGCGCTGCCGATCTCCTCGACGGCGACGTTGCGGCGCAGTGGCGTGTTGAACTCGCACCACTTCAGGATATAACGGAAATCGCTGATGCCGGCGGCCGCCAGCGTCTTGATCGGGCCGGCCGAGATCGCGTTCACGCGGATGGCCTTCTGCCCGAGATCGGCGGCGAGATAACGCACCGATGCCTCGAGCGCGGCCTTGGCGACGCCCATGACGTTGTAGTGCGGCATCCACTTCTCGGCGCCGTAATAGGTGAGCGTGAGCAATGAGCCGCCTTGCGTCATCAGCTTCTCGGCGCGCTGGGCAACCGCCGTGAACGAATAGCAGCTGATCAGCATCGTGCGCGTGAAGTTGTCCTCCGTCGTGTCGACGTAGCGCCCCATCAGCTGGTCTTTGTCGGAGAACGCGATGGCATGCACCAGGAAGTCGAGCGAGCCCCATTGCTCGGCAACCCTGGCGAAGGCAACGTCGATGGTGGCGGGCTCGCCAACGTCGCAATGGCCGACGACGAGGCCGCCGACCTCGGCAGCCAGCGGCTCGACCCGCTTTTTGAGGGCATCGCCCTGATAGGTGAAGGCGAGCTCCGCGCCGTGCGCGTGGCACGCCCTGGCGATGCCCCACGCGATCGACCGGTTATTGGCGACCCCCATGATCAGGCCGCGCTTCCCGCGCATCAGACCCGAGGCTTCCGCCATTCGCCCCCCGCTGGTCCCGGTCGCCGTCCGGCCGCCGCCCCGGACGCCTCCTATGGCATAGGGGCCTCCCCCCTTCAAGAAGCTGCCGCCCCGCATGGCTGCCCCCGGCTTCCGGCCGGAATAGGGAGCGAGGTCCCGTGTTTGTCCTGATGGCATGCAACGAGGCAGAATGCCCCCCCGCGAAGCTTGGGGGCGGACGGAGCAGCATGTGGGCGGATTCCGGCAAGGCGTAGCGGCATCGGTCCCGGCTTTGCGCCGTTATGCGCGCGCGCTCACCCGGGATGCGGAGCTTGCCGACGACCTGGTCCAGGATACGCTTGTGCGCGCGCTGCGTTCGGAGCATCTGTTCCATGGCGGCGAGCTGCGCAGCTGGCTTTACACCATCCTGACCAATCTCAACCGCAACCGCCTGCGGGCGCTGGCGCGCCGACCCGCGATGGCGGCGATCGACGACAACGATGCGCCAGATCTGGCCGGGCCCGAGGCCGGCGGGCGCGACATCGAGCGGGCGCTGGCGGCGCTCGCGGACGACCAGCGCAGCGTGCTCCTTCTGGTCGTGCTCGAAGGCCTGAGCTACCGCGAGGTGGCCGAGGTGCAGGGCGTGCCGATCGGAACGGTGATGTCGCGGCTGGCGCGTGCGCGTATGCAGATCAAGGATTTTCTCGACGGCAAGCGCCCTGCGCTGCGCCGCGTCAAATGAACTGGGACGACAAGAGCTGGACAAAAAGACCATGATGGATCTGCCTGTGACGGCCGACGAGCTTCACGCCTATGTGGACGGCGCGCTTCCAGCCGACCGCCGCGCCGCCGTCGAGGCCTGGCTCGCCGTGCATCCGACCGACGCCGCGCATGTCGCCGAATGGCGCGCGCAAGCGGACTCCATTCGCGCGCACTACGGTGCGATCGCGAGCGAGCCGGTGCCGGAGCGTTTCGACCTCGATCGCGTGACGCGGCCGCGCCGCAACTGGCGTGCGATTGCGGCGGCGACGCTTGCCGCGGCCGTCATCGGCGCGGTGACGGGCTGGATCGCGCATGGCGTTTCGGCAGCGGCGCCGTCGGGATTCGAGCAGTTCAGCGCCGAGGCGCTCAATGCGCACCGGCTCTACATCACCGAGGTGCGTCATCCGATCGAGGTCGGCGCTGGCGAGGACCACTTGCTGCCGTGGCTGTCGCGGCGCGTCGGCGCGAGCTTGCGCGCGCCGAACCTCGAGGCTTATTCGCTCAAGCTCCTGGGCGGGCGGCTTCTGCCCGGCCCGAACGGACCGGCGGCATTGTTCATGTACGAGACGCCCGCGGGCGAGCGCTACACGTTCTATTGTTCGCGCGCCAACACGCCGCGCACGGCGCTGCGCTACAACGCCGCCGGCGATGCTGCCGCCGTGCTCTGGGTCGAGAGCGAGATGGGCTATGTGGTGAGCGGCCCGGCCGAGCGCGACCGGCTGATCGACATCGCGCAGAGCGCCTATCGAGAGATGGAAAGCCGCCTGCCGAGGCGCAGCACCGAGAACCACGGCATGCCGCGGCGCGGGTCGTAGCGCTACGCTCATCATACTACGGTAGCGCAGCGCATACTACGGTAGCGCCGCCGCGAGCTGCGTCCCCTTGCGGGAGAGGGCGCGACAATAAACGCCGCAGCTCCCTCTAACGCAGTGAGACTAGACCGGTAAAAACAGCGCGAACGGCTCTTCGATGGTGCGCCGGAGTACCTTGCGATAGGCGTCGTAGCACGCGTGGCCGGCCGCGATGCGGCCGAACTCCATCGGCTTCATGGCGTTCGCCGGGATGAGCGCGATCGGTGCTGCCACCGGCGTGAGCTGCGCGCCGCGGCCGGCCTGCAGCGTGGTGAGAATGCCGTGCATCTGCCCGCTCCGGGTTGGGCGGGTGAGGATGATCAGACGGTATTGGCCGTTCGAGTTGGTGACGAGATAGATGTGACCCGACTGATTGGGCACCGAGACGTCGCCGTGATGCGTGAACTCCGCGTCGAGACGCTGCGACTCGCGGAAGATCAGGCTCGAGCGCTGCTCGTCCCAGGCGATCTCGGTCTGGTAGGCGTAGATTGCGTCCTTGTCACCGAACGATGGGCGTACCGTCAGGTAGCGGCCTTCGATCCAGGACACCGAGGCGCGCGCGTAGGAACCGAGGTCGCCGCGCGCGACTCCATTATTGTGTGACGGCGGTGTGGGAGTGTCGTGGCGTTGCGCACGCAGCGACACGCCGAGCGCCTCTTCGAGCCGGATCGTGGTCGTGAGCGTGAACGGTCGCCGGCCCGCGAGCGCCTTCTCCAGCGTCGAGATGCTGATCTTGGCCTGATCGGCAAGCCGCTGCCGTGATATCCGCCGGCGCGCCAGCTCTTCGCGAATCAGTGCGGCGACCGCGCGGCTCTGGTCGTCGGACAGCTGTGATGGATCGTCGTTCATGACAGTCATGAGATTCACGGGCCCCGTCCGCACAAATCATCACATTTCCGCACTGGGGGCCACCCGCTTATGCGCATCCTGGCTGTTTCGTGCTGAACAATCGCGAACATGACGCTCACCGTATCGCGCCGAACGGGCGCAAAAACGATGCGGGAACGGGGTTGTTGCAGTGTGGGAGCGGGAAGCCATGACCATGGCGGTTTGGAAGGTCCGGCGAAGCAAGCAACACATCGTCGTTGGTTGGCTGCAGCATCTTGGTTGGCTACAGCGGGTGACATGGCCGACGACAAGACGACCATACCATCTGTTGATGATTGTGGCCGCAATTGCGGCATTTTTTGCGGCTGCGCCGCGGCTTTACGCGGGCGCGTCGGTTAACGTCTCCAAGTTTGTCACGCCTGCCGACATGCGCTCCGGCTCGCTCCTGCTCAAGAGCGAGGACGGTCGTTTCGTCGAAGCGCCGCTCGTCGCCACGGACGCCGACATTGCGGTGTCCGGCCCGACCGCGCGCGGTCGAGTCACTCAGTTTTTCCATAACCCGACGGATGGATGGGTCGAGGGTATCTACGTCTATCCGCTGTCCGAGAGCAGCGCGGTCGATACGCTCAAGATGGTGATCGGCGAGCGCATCGTGGTCGGCGACATCGAAGACCGCAAGAGGGCGCGCGAGCTCTATGAGCAGGCGAAGGCTGCTGGCCAGAAGACCGCGCTGATGGAACAGGAGCGCCCGAACATCTTCACCAACTCGGTCGCCAATATCGGCCCGGGCGAGACCGTCGTGGTGCAGATCGAATACCAGGAGCCGGTGCACCAGTCGGGCGGCGTGTTCTCGCTGCGTCTGCCGCTGGTCGTGGCGCCACGCTACAACCCTGCGCCGCTGGTGCAGACCGTCGATCTCAACGGCAGCGGCTTCGGCAACGTGGTCGATCCCGTCACCGATCGCGACCGCATCGAGCCGCCGGTGCTCGACCCGCGCGTACACGCGCCGGTCAACCCGGTCAGCGTCACGGTGCGCCTCAACGCCGGCTTTCCGCTCGGCATGATCAAGAGCCACCATCACAGCGTGGCGATCGAGGAGGTCGCGCAGGATGCCCGCGTCATCAAGCTCGCCGAAGGGTCGGTGCCGGCGGATCGCGACTTCGAGCTGACCTGGACGGCCGCGTCTGCCGCTGCCCCGTCGGTTGGGCTGTTTCGCGAGCGCATGGGCGACGCCGATTACCTGCTCGCCTTCGTGACGCCGCCGCCGGTGCCGCAGGCCGAGGAGAAGCGTCCGCGCGAGGTCGTGTTCGTGATCGACAATTCCGGTTCGATGGGTGGCACCTCGATGGTGCAGGCCAAGGCGAGCCTGATCTACGCGCTCGGCCGCCTCAAGCCGTCCGACCGCTTCAACGTGATCCGCTTCGACAACACTTACGACGTGCTGTTTGGCGACAGCGTGCCGGCGAATGCCCGCAATGTCGCTCATGCCAAGGCCTTCGTGGATGCGCTGCAAGCCCGCGGCGGCACCGAGATGGTGCCGCCCATGAAGGCGGCGCTGACCGATCGCGGCGGCAAAGACTCCAACACGGTGCGGCAGGTGGTTTTCCTCACCGACGGCGAGATCGGCAACGAGCAGCAGCTGTTCGACACCATCAGCGCGATGCGCGGCCGCTCGCGCGTCTTCATGGTCGGGATCGGCTCCGCTCCCAACAGCTTCCTGATGACGCGTGCGGCCGAGCTCGGGCGCGGCACCTTCACCCATATCGGCGCAGCCGAGCAGGTCGAGGAGCGCATGCGCGGGCTGTTCGACAAGCTCGAGAGCCCGGCCGTCACCAATCTGACCGCGAGCTTCTCGGTCGGCGGCGCCGACGTGACCCCGATCGTGTTGCCGGATCTCTATCGTGGCGAGCCGGTGGCGCTGACCGCTCGCGTCGGCGCGCTCGCCGGCACGCTCGAGATCAAGGGCATGATCGGCGACCGCCCTTGGGTGGTGACGCTGCCGCTCGAAAATGCCGCCCAGGGCTCAGGCCTGTCCAAGCTGTGGGCCCGGCGCAAGATCACCGATGCCGAGGTGGCGCGGACTTTGCGCACGATCACCCCGGAAGAGGCCGATAAGCGCATCCTCGCGCTCGCGCTCGACCATCACCTGGTGACGCGGCTCACGAGCCTCGTGGCGGTCGACAAGACGCCGAGCCGCCCGGACGGCGCGCGGCTCACGCGGGCCGAGATTCCGCTCAATCTTCCGGCCGGCTGGGAGTTCGACAAGGTGTTCGGGCCGCAACGTCGTGGTCCGACCGATCCCACGCTTGTTCCGATCGAGCGTCGCGCCGATCTCGCCGATGCCGAGAAGACGCAGCGCACCGCCTATGCGGCGATCGCACAAGGCCGCGTCGCGCAGCCCGCTGCTCCACAGTCCGGCGCGACGTTGCCGAAGACCGCGACCGATGCCGAGATCCGTATCTTCCTCGGGATCCTGCTCTGCCTCGTGAGTGTGTTCCTGCTGATGATCCGTCGACGCCACCTCGTGCCCGCCGTCTGGCGCGCACGATCGCGATAACGCTTTCAACCTCCCCGTCGTCCCCCCGGGGAGGTGGGGAAGGGGCCAAACCCCCCGATGGCTCCTCCCAAGCGCGCACGCAGCTTCCCCAACCCCTGGCTGCGTGCGCGCCACTCTCTTCAAGGTCGAAAGGCCTGCCGCCGATGCGAACCGCAACCGTCCGATCCCCGATCGCCGAAGCCGTTGAAGTCCTGGTCCCGCAGCTCGCGCGGGTGGCGCGCTGGTGCTCCGCAGCTGCCATGGCGGCGGTGGTGGCGCTCGCGCTCGGCGGCCTGATCCTGATCGGGCAGGGCATCTATGTCCACGTCAAAGCCGCGCTGGCGCAGACCCTGCTCGAGCGCGCGTTTGCGCAGGCGCTTGCGACCGGCGAGCCGGTTAAGCCGTGGTCCTGGGCCGACACCTGGCCGGTCGCGCGCGTCGCGGTGCCGCGGCTTCGCAAGAGCGCGATCGTGCTTGCCGGCGCGAGCGGTCAGGCGCTGGCGTTCGGGCCGGGCCAGCTCGAGCGCACGCCGGAGGTCGGCGAGGAAGGCACCGCGGTCTATTCCGCGCACCGCGACACGCACTTCGCGTTCCTGGCCGACGTGCGCGTCGGCGACGAGATCGAGGTCACGCGCCGGGACGGCAAGGTCTTGCGCTTTCGCGTCACCGGCGCCTCGGTGGTGCGCTTCGATCGCTCCGGCATCGATCCCTATTCGGCGGGCCGCCGGCTGGTGCTCACGACCTGCTGGCCGCTCAATGCGCGCACGCTGGGCCCGCTGCGCTATGTCGTGCATGCGGAAATGGTCGATGACGTTGCAACAAACTCAAAATTGTAGGGTGGGCAAAGGCGTTGGCACTGCATTTCAACAATCGCAAGCCTGTCGTACGCCGTGCCCACCGCGTTTGCGCGTGATTGCTTTCGCACCGTAATGGTGGGCACGGCGTACGATAGGTTTTGCGTGGCGAACAGGCACTGCCTCCGCCTTTGCCCACCCTACAACGCCAAAGCGCTCACGCCGCGTCGCGGCTTGCCTTCTCGCCGAGCAAGCCGGCCTCGACCAGCGCTGCACGAATGCGGCCGATCTCGGCGTGCGCGAGCTTCACCAGCGGCGGGCGCACCACGGCGCGCGGCAGCCGTCCGAGCAGAACGAGCGCTTCCTTCATGCGGTTATGCATGTCGGCCCAGGGCTCGGCGTAGAACACGCGCGCGGTCGGATAGATGCGGTCGTTGAGCCGCTTGGCCGCGGCGAGGTCGTTGCCTTGCACGGCGCGGAACAATTGCGCCTGCAGGTCGGCGATGACGCTGCCTGAGCCGGAGAGCAGCCCGTTGCAGCCAAGCACCAGCGAGGAGAACAGCCACGCTGAGTGGGTGGTGAGCACGTTCACCGGCCGCGGCAGGCTCTGCAGCGTGCGGATGTGCATCTCGTGCTGCGGCACGTTGCCGGCCCAGTCCTTGATGGCGCGGATCGCGGGGACCGCCTCGCACATCTTGAGCAGCGTGTCGCGCGGATAGCCTTGGCCGGTCGCGAGCGGATACTGGAACACAATGATCGGCAGGTCGCTCGCATCCGCGATGCGCTTGAAATGCGCGAGCGCCATCTCGGGTGACTGCTGCAGCGTGAACGGCGCCGGCGGGAACACCAGGAGCGCGGACGCGCCGCCGTCGGCCGCCATGCGGGCGATCCGTGCCGCTTCAAGGCTGCCGTCGGCCCATACTCCGTTGACGATCGGCAGCTTGCCGCCGATCTCATCCTGCGCGATCTCGAGCACGCGGCGCTGCTCCTCGAACGTGCAGGAGGCGACCTCGGTCGAATGCGCGTTCAGCGTGATCGCCGAGAGGCCTGGCGTTGCCGCTACGTCGCGCAGGTGGCTGCGGTAGCTCTTCTCGTCGATTGCGAGATCATCATGGAACGGCAGCAGCACTGCCGGGATGACGCCGTGCGGAACGAAAGCGGCATGACGGGGCATCGCGGTCTCCTCGCTGCTGATGTCCGAGCCGTAGCTTATGGCGCCTTCACGGCCGCCGCCAGCGCCTCGAACGTGCCGGGAAAATACGAGACGTTCTGCATCGCTGTCTTGCCGAGCGCGTCGGCCAGGACGCGCGCCTGCGCGCCGTCGCGGCCGAACAGCACGATGCGGGTGTTGAAGTCGTTGCTCGGCGTCGGCGCGCCACGCAGCCCCTCGGCCGCAACCTTGTCGGCCGGGACGTTGTGGGTGCCGGGCAGATTCTTCTTCGAGAACTCATCGGCCGAGCGGGCGTCGAAGAACACGGCGGTCTGATCGACCTTGTAGACGCGTAAGACGCCTTCGAGCTCGATCTCGATCGGTCCGCTCATCGTGCGCCACATCGGCAGGCCGAGCTGGTAGCGCCGCACATTGGTGAAGCCTGCTGCGACAAGTTGCTCGCTGAGCTGCTTGCTGGCCTGGCAGTTGGGGCCGTTGCAATAGAGCACCAGCGCCTTGCTCTTGTCGCCGCCGACGAGCTTTTCGACCGCGGTGGTGTATTCGGATGCGGGAGCGCCCGTTGGCGGCGCGACATTCTTGGCGCCCGCGATGTGGCCGGCGACGTATTCGGCGCTCTTGCGGGTGTCGAGCAGGATGGCGCTGCCGTCCGCCAGGATGCGCCGCACCTCGGCGGTGCTGACCTCGGCGGTCTTCTGGTTCGGCTCGCCGATCGTGGCCTGCAGGATCGTCTGCGCTGGCGCTGCGCTGCTCAGCATGAGGGCGGTCAGGGCCGCGGCAAAGCCGGCTGCTCTTGCTTGCGTGGATATCGTCATGGTGATCATCCTCCCTAATTTGGCGGCAGTTTGCGCCGGGTCGGGCCTATCGGCAAGACCGGTGTGTGGCGCGGCGAAATCCTACTTGTTGGTCAGCCTGATACCCGCGTTGCGGCCGAGCGCCTTGCAGTCATCGTCGGTCTTGAGGCCGGCTGCGCGGATGCCATGGGCGGCGAGCTCCTCGTCGCAGTCCTCGGTATCGCCCGTGACCCCGACCGCGCCGATCACCTCGCCGGTCTCGTTGCGAATCTGCAGTCCGCCGCCTTCCGGGAAGATCTGGTCCCCGGTGGCGCTGTTGAGGTAGCGCATGAAGATCGGCTTTTCCTCGGCGCGGACCTTCACGAGCTTGGAGGACCGGCCCATCGCCAGCGCCGCATAGGCTTTGCCGTAGGCCATCTCGAAGCGGATCATCGAGGAGCCGTCCTCCTTCTGGAATGCCTTAACGACGCAGCCCGGCTCGACCACGATCACCGACAGCGGCCGGCAGTCGATCTCGGCGCCGCGCGCGAGGATGGCGGCAATAATGCGATTGGCTTGATCCAGCGTGATGGCGCTCATGGGATGTCTCCGGCTTGCGGCACGCGCAACAATGCGGTGCAATGAGCACGCGGGATTGTTAATGTCTACCGCAACGCCCGCTCCGCGGGACATCTGAGGGAGAAGCCATGACCCCGTCGCGACGAGAAGTCATCGCGGGCATCGGCGCCAGCGCGGCCCTGGCGATGACCGGCGTTCCGGTCCGCGCGCAGTTTCCGGGCGGCGGGCGTGTCAGGGTGATCGACATCCACGGGCACTACACCACGGCGCCGGACGCGCTGCGCGAGTTCCGCCAGAAACAGCTCGCCGCCGTCGCTGACCCGTCGCAGGCGCCGGCCCGCGCCATGCTCAATTTCAGCGACGATCAGATACGCGCGAGCGTGCAGCAGCAGCTCGATTTCCAGCGCGAGCGCGGCACCGATATCACGCTGTTCTCGCCGACGGCCGGCGCTATGGGCCACCATCTCGGCAACGCAGCGACGAGCCTCGAATGGTCGCAGGTCTGCAACGATCTGATCCACCGCGTCTGCACGCTTTATCCCAATAACTTCATCGGCGTCGGGCAGCTGCCGCAATCGCCGGGCGTGTCGCCGGCAAACTGCGCGGCCGAGCTCGAGCGCATCGTCAATCAGCTCGGCTTCGTCGGCGTCAACGTCAACCCCGATCCCTCGGGCGCGCATTGGCGTGATCCGCCGATAACAGATCGTTATTGGTATCCGCTCTACGAGAAGCTGGTTGAGCTCGACGTGCCGGCGATGCTGCACGTGAGCGCCTCGGCCAATCCGAACTTCCAGGGCACCGGCGGCCACTACATCGCAGGTGACACCACGGTTTTCATGCAGCTCCTGATGTCTGATCTGTTCAAGGATTTCCCGGCGCTGCGGGTGATCATTCCGCATGGCGGCGGCGCGATTCCGTTTCACTGGGGCCGCTACCGCGGCCTCGCGCAGGACATGAAGCGGCCGCCGCTCACCGAGTTGCTCAAGAATGTCTATTTCGACACCTGCGTCTATCACCGGCAGGGCATCGAGCTCCTGCTCAAGACCGTGCCGATCGACAACATCATGTTTGCGTCCGAGGTGGTCGGCGCGGTGCGCGGCATCGACCCCGAGAGCGGCTATCACTACGACGACACCAAGCGTTACATCGACGCCATGACGTTCCTGAGCGAGACCGATCGGCAGAAAATCTTCGCCGACAATGCGCGGAGAGTATATCGACTGAAGGTGTGAAGACGCGTCTTGCTGGCGCTGGCGTGCGGCAAACTCCGTTACCCTCTCCCCCTTGTGGGAGAGGGTGCCGAGCGAGCGAAGTGAGCGAGACGGGTGAGGGGTTTCTTTCGTACGAGTCTTGCGAACCCGCGAAGGCACTCGGGATCGCTCGAATGGCACTCCGTGTGATTTGCCGCTACAGCGTATCTCGCTGGAAATGAATCAGGAGAACATAAGCCGCCCGTTGATCCGCCTCATCCTGAGGAGGGCGCAAGCACATGCGCTGCCAGGAGACGCAAATCATCGCGTGGCGCCCGTCTCGAAGGATGGGGCGGCCCATGGTTCGAGACGCCGCGCACAAAGCTGCGGAATCTGAGTAGGTCCAAAATTGCGGCTCCTCACCATGAGGCCGGGAGAGACTGCGAGTGCTTCAAATTGAGCGGAATTCGCTGTAGGTTGCGCCCATCCGCCCGCCACCCCAGATAACGCCGATGAACGATCAGCCCACGACGACCGATAATCCCCTGCTGGAAGACTGGCGTGGCCCCTTCGGGGTGCCGCCATTCGGCCGCGTCACGGCTGAGCATTTCATGCCGGCCTATGACCGTGCCTTCGCGGAGCATGACGCCGAGATCGCCGCGATCGCGGGCGCGGCCGCGGCGCCCACTTTCCAGAACACCATCGAGGCCATGGAACGCGCGGGCCGCACGCTCGATCGGGTCGGCAGCGTGTTCGGGGTTCTGGCCGGCGCCCATACCAACGATGCGCTGCTCGCGGTCGAGCGCGAGATCTCGCCGCGCCGCGCCCGCCACTGGAATGGCATCCTGCTCAACGAGCCGCTGTTCCGTCGCATCGACGCGCTCTGGCAGCGCCGCGACACGCTTGACCTTAACGCCGAGCAGGCGCGCGTGCTCGAGCGCTACTATCTGATGTTCAAGCGCGCGGGCGCCGCTCTCGATGCCAATGCGCGCAAACGCCTCGCCGAGATCGGCGAACGGCTCGCTACGCTCGGCACCACGTTCAGCCAGAACGTGCTCGCCGACGAGCAGGCCTATGCGCTGGTGCTTGAGAGCGAGGACGACCTTGCAGGGTTGCCCGATTTCGTGCGCCAGGCGGCGCGCGCGGCGGCGACGGAGCGCGGGCTTGCCGGCAAGCACGCGATCACGCTCTCGCGCTCCAGCGTGGAGCCGTTCCTGCAGTTCTCAGGTCGCCGCGAGCTGCGCGAAAAGATCTTCCGCGCCTGGATCGCCCGCGGTGACGGCGGCGGCAAGACCGACAACAAGGCGATCATCGCCGAGATTCTCGCGCTGCGCGCCGAGCGCGCGCGCCTCCTCGGCTATGACAGCTTCTCGCATTATCGGCTCGACGACGCGATGGCAAAGACGCCACAGGCGGTGCGTGACCTGCTCGAGCGGGTGTGGAAGCCCGCACGTTCGCGCGCGCTTGCTGACCGCGACGCCATGCAGGCGCTCATTCAAGAAGAGGGTGGCAATTTCAAGCTGGCGGGCTGGGACTGGCGCTACTACGCCGAGAAGCTGCGCAAGCGTCAGTGCGACATCGACGAGAGCGAGATCAAGCCCTACTTCCAGCTTCACCATATCGTGGAGGCCGCGTTCTACACCGCCTACAAGCTGTTCGGGCTCTCGTTCGAGCGCCGGAGCGATATCGCCGGCTGGCATCCGGACGTCGAGGCCTGGGAGGTGCGT
>DAIUEP010000141.1:0-12809 GCA_036845065.1 Xanthobacteraceae bacterium
CCTCGGCCGGCGCGACGCCAGCATCCGCCAACGCCTCGCCCGCGACCCGGACAATGAGGCTCTCGACGGTCTCGCCCTCGAGCTTGCCGAAGCGGGTATGAGCCCATCCGATGATGCAGGCGGTCATGACATCCGGCTCCTAGTGCCCTGACAGAGTTTGCTGGAGGTGGTGCGGAACTTCAAATCGGCGGCACTGGCCAAGTTCCCGCATGATACTCCGAGTTCGCCCCCGGCGCGCGCGACAATATTGCGGCGGAGGTATTGCGTCCTGGAATTGCGTCCCGTTCGCGTGTTGCGATCGATCGGCTCGATGGATCGGTGATATGGCTTCACGAACACAGTCAAGTGATAAAACAGGTCGACGCCGTCGAATTTTGGGCGTTTTTGGTGACCATGACCCGCCAATCGACCGCGCCAAACGAGTTCCATTTTGCTTTTGATCCGGCTTCGGTTTAGATAGCCAGCCGGTGCCGCCCATTGAAGTTCCTACAACGGATGCAGCAAACTCGGCTAGGAACTTCAATTCGAAAAGCGGCACTGGAAGCATGGACTTGCGAATGCCCTTTAGTTTCCGAAGTTCTTAGTTTCCGAAGTTCGTGTTAGAGGGTGCTGCGACGTATCACGAGCTTCGGAAACGGGGCACTAGTCCCGTGGGAGCCGCGTGATTCCCGAGGCCGCCCAGAGATCGGACCGCGCATTTGATGATTTTGCATGAGTCGACCACGACCCGGACGCTGATCCTCGCGCTCGCCACCTGCGTGGCGGCGAGCTTGGCATCCTCGCGCGCAGCGGCCGAGGCGCAGATTCTGATCGACGTCGAAAGCGGCAAGGTGTTGCACGCCGAGAACGCCACCCAGCCGTGGTATCCGGCCTCTATCACCAAGATCATGACTACCTACGCGACGCTGCGCGCCGTGAAGGAGCAGCGGCTGTCGCTCGACAAGCTGCTCACCGTGTCGCACAACGCGGCGGCGCAATCACCCGTCAAGATGGGGTTTCCTGTCGGCACGACGATCACGGTCGATAACGCGCTCAAGATGCTGATGGTGAAGTCCGCGAATGACATGGCGGTCGTGCTGGCGGAAGGCGTCGGCGGCTCGATCGAGAACTTCGCCGAGCTCATGAACCGCCACGCCCAGCGTCTCGGCATGACGCAGTCGCACTTCGTCAATCCCAACGGCCTGCCCGCCGACGAGCAGGTCACGTCCGCGCGCGACATGGCGATCCTGGCGCGGGCCGCGATCAAGGAGTTTCCGGAGTACGACTACTACTGGCACCTTCCCGGCATCCGGATGGGCAAGAAGGTGCTGCGCAACTACAACACGCTGATCGGCCGCTATCCGGGCGCCGACGGCATGAAGACGGGCTTCATCTGCGCCTCCGGCTTCAATCTGGTGGCGACCGCCACGCGCGACGGCAAGCGCCTGATCGCGGTCGTGCTGGGGGCCCCGTCATCGGCCGGACGCGCCATCAAGGCTGCGCAGCTCCTGGAGCGCGGTTTCAGCTCCAACGGGTTGGGGTGGCTGACGCCCGCGCTCGGCACAGTCGAGGGGCTCACTCCAGTCAACGCCGAGCCGCCCAATCTGCGCGACGACATGTGTGGCAAGCACCGCAAGCGGCAGGCAAGCGAGGACGAGGACGATTCGGCCGCCATCGCGAGCCTGTCGTCAGCATCGGGTTCAGCCTATTCGGTGTTCCTGTCGGCGCTGCGGGCGCCCGACGGCAAGCAGGCCCTGTTGCAGCAGGAGGCTCGCCTGGGCGAGCCGGTGCCGGTGCACACCGGGCCCGCCAAGAAGCAGCCCAATGCCGTCGAGCCCAAGGGCAGCACGACGAGCAGCAAGGCGAAAGGCGTGATCGCCAACGCCGCAACGGCCGGCAACGGCCCCCAGCTTGCGGCCAGATCGGATGACGGCTCTTTGGTGCCGCTACCGCGGCCGCGGCCGAAGATCGTGCGCGCGCCGGCAGCCCCGGCGGCGGCAACGCATGCGACCGCAACCCAGTCGACCGCGGCACAGCCGGCACCAAGGCCTGCCGCGCCGAAGACAGACACGAAGACAGACGCCAAGAAGAAATGAGCTAATGAGCTTTGGCGACGCCGACGACCCGCGGAGACCCGCCGAGCCGATTCCCCTCACCGTGCTGACCGGCTTCCTTGGCGCCGGCAAGACCACACTCCTCAACCGCCTGCTGCAGGATCCCGCGCTCGCCGGCACCGTCGTCATCATCAACGAGTTCGGCGAGATCGGGCTCGATCATCTGCTGGTGCGAGCCATCGACGACAACATGGTGCTGCTGCAGAGCGGCTGCCTGTGCTGCACGTTGCGCGGCGATCTCGTATCCGCGCTCGAAACACTAGTGCGCGACCTCGACAACGGCCGGCTCTCGTTCCGCCGCGTAATCCTGGAGACCACCGGGCTTGCCGATCCGGCGCCGGTGCTGCAGACCGCGATGGCGCACCCCTATCTGGTGATGCGTTTCCGCATCGACGGCGTGGTCACGGTCGTCGACGCCGTCAACGGTGCGGCTACGCTCGACGACAATATCGAATCGCTCAAGCAGGTCGCGGTCGCCGACCGCATCGTGCTGACCAAGGGCGACCTTGCCGACGCGCCCGAGCGCCGCCGCGCCAAGGACGCGCTGCTCGCACGGCTGGCCGCGCTCAATCCGGCCGCCCCGATCCTCGATGCCGCCGCCGGCGAGGCCACGGCATCACGGCTCCTCGATTGCGGCCTCTACAATCCCGACCAGAAGATTCCGGACGTGAAACGCTGGCTGGCCGAGGAGGCCTATGCGGCGGCGGCGGCGCACCATCACGAGCACCACCACGATCCCAACCGGCATGACGAGCGCATCCGCGCCTTCACGATGGCGACCGACACGCCGATCCCGGCCGCAACCTTCGAGATGTTCATCGATCTCGTGCGCTCGTTGCACGGCCCCAAGCTCCTGCGCCTCAAAGGCATCGTCAAGATCGCCGAGGAGCCGGATCGCCCGCTGGTCATCCACGGCGTCCAGCACGTGATGCATCCACCGGCCCGGCTGGAGTCCTGGCCCGACGCCGACGAGCGCACCCGGCTGGTGTTGATCACCCGCGACCTCGCCCCGGAGGCGGTCACGCGGCTGTTCGACGCCTTCCTGGAGCGCCGCGCCCCCGACACGCCCGACCGGGCGGCACTGTTCGACAACCCACTCATCCCGTTCGGCGGTGTCGACCGCTGACGCAGGAGAAGCCCGGGACCGGCTCTTGCCACCAAAGGCCGACTGCCCGATGCTGAACGGGCTGTGAGTCGCGTCCTGCGTGCTGATGGAAAGCGGCATGGAAATGATCGACCGGCTCTCGGCTGACCTGATTTGCGCGCGCGGTGCCTTGCGCACCCTGCGGATGACCACGCACATCGCCCGCAACCCGGCCCGCACCTTTCCCAAGGTGGTCGACGAGCTTGCCGACCGGCACGGCGATGCGCCGGCGCTCCTCTCCGACCGCGAGCGCTTCAGCTATCGCGAGCTCGCGGCACGCTCGAACCGCTATGCGCGCTGGGCGCTAGCCCAGGACCTCGCCAAGGGCGACACCGTCTGCCTGCTGATGCCGAACCGGCCGGAATTCCTGGCGCTCTGGCTCGGCGTCACCCGGGTCGGCGGTGTGGTGGCGCTGCTCAACACCAACCTGACGGGACCGGCGCTCGCCCACTGCATCAACGTCGTCACGCCCAAGCACATCATCGTGGCGGCCGAGCTCCTCCCCGCACTGCAGACCGCGCAAACTTACCTGACCGGCAAAGCGACCTGGTGGCTGCATGGCGAGGCGAGCGCGAATCTCGCTCGGCTCGACCAAGCGATCGAGGGATTTTCCGGCGACATGCTGACCGGCCACGAGCAGCGTGCGCTCACGATCGAAGACAAGGCGCTGTTCATCTACACCTCCGGCACCACCGGTCTGCCCAAGGCCGCCAACATGAACCACTACCGCGTGATGCTGGCGAGCCACGCCTTCGCAGGTGTGATGGACACACGCGCCGACGATTGCATGTACGACTGCCTGCCGATGTATCACACCGCCGGCGGCCTGTTGGCGACCGGCGCCGTGCTGGTCAAGGGCGGCGCGGTGGTGCTGCGCGAGAAGTTTTCCGCGCGCGAGTTCTGGGACGACATCACGCGTTGGGACTGCACGCTCGTGCAATACATCGGCGAGTTTTGCAGGTACCTGGTCAATTCACCGCCGCATCCGAAAGAGCGTTCGCACCGGCTGCGCCTCGTCTGCGGCAACGGCCTGCGGCCCGACATCTGGCGCGAATTCAAGGAGCGATTTCGGATTCCCCAGATCATCGAGTTCTACGCCGCCACCGAAGGCAACGTCACGATGTTCAACTTCGAGGGCAAGGAAGGCGCCGTCGGCCGCATCCCCTGGTTCCTGGCCCATCGGTTCCCGACCAAGGTCGTGCGCTTCGACGTGGAGCGCCAGCAGCCGGTGCGCAACGAGCAAGGCTTCTGCATCGAGTGCGATCCCGAGGAGCCGGGCGAGGTCATCGGCAAGATTCTCAAGGACTCATCGAAGCCTGGTCAGCGGTTCGAGGGCTATGCGACGAACGCCGAGACCGAGAAGAAGGTTCTGCGCGACGTGTTTGCCAAGGGCGATGTCTGGTTCCGAACCGGCGACCTCATGCGCAAGGACGCCAACGGTTATTTCTATTTCGTCGACCGCATCGGCGACACGTTCCGCTGGAAGGGCGAGAACGTATCGACCACCGAGGTCGAGGAGGCGATCGGCGCATTCGCGGGCGCGCTTGCGGCCAATGTCTATGGCGTCCACGTGCCCGGTCGCGACGGCCGCGCCGGCATGGCCGCGATCGTGACCGAGCCGTCGTTCAACCTCGCGGCCTTTCGCGAGCACCTGACGCAACGGCTGCCCGAATACGCCCGGCCGGTGTTCCTGCGCCTGCGCACCAATATCGAGATGACCTCGACGTTCAAGACCCGCAAGGTCGACCTCGTGCAGCAGGGCTTCGATCCGCGCGTGATCGAGGATCCGATCTATGTCAACGACCCCGCCGCCAAGGCCTTCGTGCGCATCGACGCAGCGCTCTACGAGCAGATCGCGACCGGAAAGGTGCGGCTGTGAGCACGGGCGGCGGCAATGTCGGCGCGGCAGACGTGCTCGCCTTCTGGCGCGCGGCCGGGCCGGCCAAATGGTTCAAGAAGGATGCGGCGCTCGATGCCGAGATCGCGTCGCGATTCTCCGCGCTGTGGCGCGACGCGGCAGCCGGTCGGCTGGCGGACTGGGAAGCGGCGCCGGACTCCGCGCTGGCGCTCATCATCGTGCTCGATCAATTTCCGCGCAACATGTTCCGCGACCAGGCGGATGCCTTCGCGACCGACGCGCTGGCGCGCGGCGCGGCCGAGCGCGCGATCGCGCGCGGGCTCGACCAGACGATCCCGACGTCGGAGCGGCTGTTCTTCTATCTTCCCTTCGAGCACTCCGAAACCCTGGCCGACCAGGAACGCGCCGTCGCGCTCATTGGCACGCTCGGCAATGCCGAGCTGGCCCGCTGGGCCGAGTTGCACGCCGACATCATCCGGCGCTTCGGCCGGTTCCCGCATCGCAATTCGGTGCTCGGCCGCGTGAGCACGCCTGAGGAGCAGGCCTTCCTCGACGCCGGTGGATTTGCAGGTTAAGCGCATTCGCACGAGGAGTTGACCCATGGATGCCAGCAGCGCAAGAGTGGTGCCCGCGTCCCAGTCGGTAGTGGTCGGCAGTCGCATGGCCGAGCTAGTGCTTCATGATGTTCGGCTCAACGCCGGTGAACGCGAAATTCTCAAAGGTGTGACGCTGACCGTTCTGCCCGGGTCGGCGGTGGCGCTGGTCGGACCGGCTGCCAGCGGCAAGAGCGCGCTGCTGCGCGCCGTGGCCGGGCTGGTCGAGCCGCAGGCGGGCGCGATCCGCATCGGCCAGCGATCGGTCTTTGACGCAGCCGCCGGCGTCGCGGTGCCGACCCAGAAGCGCGGCATCGGATACGCCTTTCCGACCGACTCCATGCTGCAGCAGCGGACCGTGTTCGACAATCTCTCCTTCTCTGCCCGCTTCGGCGCCTCCGGCGCGGAGGACATTCGGTCCTGTGTTCACACGGCGCTCGACCAGGTCGGTGGACCCGAGCTTGGCAGCCGGCTGCCGCCGCAGCTGTCGGCCGCCGAGCGCGGGCGCGTTGCAATCGCGCGCGCGCTGCTGCGGGACCCGCCGGTGCTGCTGCTCGATGATCCGCTGGCGACGCTCGAGGGTACCGCACGCGCCGAGGCCCGCGCCTGGCTCCGGCAGCTCATCGCCAGCCTGGATAGCTGTACGCTGGTCGCGACGCGCGATCCGATCGAGGCGATGGCGATCGCCGACCACGTCGTCGTGATGAACGATGGCGCGATCGAGCAGGAAGGCCCGCCGGCCGAGGTCTACAACGAGCCCGCAACCGTCTTCACCGCGGAGTACATGGCCCGGAGCAACCGCCTTCCCGGCACGCTGATCGAGAACGCCGGCACGCGCGCGTCGATCGACGTGATGGGTTGCCAGATCTGCGGCATCACGCAGACGCGCGCGTCGATCGGATCGCAAGCGCTCGGCCTCATTCGCGTCGAGCGCACCCGCATCGGCGGCGGCCCGGGCCCTAACCGAGTGCCGATGACGGTGACGACCCAGATGTATGTGGGTGAACGCTGGGAGGTCGTGTTCACGCGCGACGCGCTCACCGTGCAGGCCTTCACCTCCGCGCCGCTGCGCCACGAATCCTACCACGTGGAGTTTCCGCCCGACGCGTTCTGGGTGTTCTGAGGCCTGATCCGGCCGATGGAACGGTACCGCCCAACCGATTCTTAACGGTTCCTTGCTAGGCCTCCAGCGCCCTTCCGCCGGAACGGGCACGCGGAGGCTGTCTTGGCGCTGACCGACTCCCAACAAGCACGGCCCTGGCTGACGCTCGCATGGCGGCGCCTGTCGGCGTGGCTCGGCACTTGGCTTGGCGGCAGCGAGCTGATGCTGATCCAGCGCCTCGCCGGCACCGTCTTTCTGATCCGGGTTGCAAGCGCAATCCTGGCCTATGGCTCGCAGGTGCTGTTCGCGCGTTGGATGGGCAGCTTCGAGTTCGGCATCTACGTCTATGTCTGGACCTGGGTGCTGCTGATCGGACAGTCGCTCGATCTCGGCCTCGCCACCGCGGCGCAGCGCTTCATTCCGGAATATCGCGAGCACAAGCGCTTCGACCACCTGCGCGGTTATCTCATCGGCAGCCGCTTGGTCGCGGTCGGCATCGCCATCCTGGTCGCGGCATTCTGCGCCGGCCTGGTGCGCCTGCTGCAGCCATGGCTCGACGACTATACGGTCATCCCGCTCTATCTCGCCTGTGCGGCGCTCCCGGCCTACGCGTTGTCGAACGTGCAGGACGGCATTTCCCGCTCCTACGACTGGGTCGCGCTCGGGATCGTTCCGACTTACATCGTGCGCCAGCTTGTGCTCACCGGTTTCATGGCGGCGGCCTATTTCGCGGGCCTGCCGCTCGATGCCGTGACCGCCATGGTGCTGGCCTGTCTGGCGCTGTGGCTGCCGCCGCTCGGGCAGCTCGTCATCCTCAAGCGCAGGCTCGCCGCGCACATCGCGGCGGGACCGCGGTCCTACGACTTCAAGCTCTGGATCGGAACCGCGCTGCCGATCCTGATGGCGGAAAGCTTCTATCTGTTGCTCGCGCATACCGACGTGCTGATGCTGCAGCAGTTCCGGCCGCCGGACGAAGTCGCGGTCTACTACGCGGCTGCCAAGACGCTGGCGTTCGTGAGCTTCATCGGCTTCTCGATCGCCGCCACCACCGCGCACCGCTGCGCCGCCTATCAGGCGGCCGGCGATCACCAGGGCCTCCATGACTTTCTCGCTCAGGTCATCCGCTGGACCTTCTGGCCATCGCTCGCTGTCACCGTGCTGCTCCTGGCACTCGGGCGCCCGCTGCTCAGCCTGTTCGGGCCGAGCTTTGGCGACGGCCACCATCTCATGTTCATCCTTGCGGTCGGGCTGGTCGCGCGCGCCGCGGTCGGGCCGATGGAACGCTTTCTCAACATGCTGGGGCAGCAGCGCGCCTGCGCGCTGGTCTATGCGTCGGCCTTCGGCATCAATATCGCCCTGTGCCTGCTGTTGATTCCGCGCTTCGGCGCGACCGGCGCGGCACTCTCGATCGCCACCGCCCTGATCGTCGAGACGCTCACGCTGGCGCTGGTGGCCAAGCGCAAGCTCGGCTTCAACGTCTTCATCTGGGCTCGACGCCCTTAGCCGGAGAAGGCATCCGTGCACGGGACCATTTCATCCACGCTCGCGATCGAGTGGCGGCCGTTGGCGGAGCTGGCTTCGATCACCCCGGAATGGCGCACGCTCGCCGATCGCGCGCTCGCGCCGAACATCTTCTACGAGCCCGCCTTCGCGCTCGCCGCCGCCCCCGTGTTCGGACGCGACGTCGGCGCCGGCCTGATCTGGTCGCGCGGCACCGCGCCGCGTCTTGTTGGCCTGTTCCCGGCGCGGATCGAGCGGCATCGCTATGGCCTGCCATGGCCGGTCATGGTCGGCTGGATCAATCCCTATGCTCCGCTCGGCGTGCCGCTCGTCGACCGCGAGGCCGCGGAGAGCGTGATCGGCGCTTGGCTTGACCACCTCGCGCGCCGTAGGCCGAGCCTGATGCTGCTGCCGATGTTTCCACAGACGGGCGCGCTCGCGACCACTTTCGACACCGTGCTGGCCCGCCGCGGCGGCGCAAGCATCGCGTTGGCGCCGCACCAGCGCGCGCTGCTGGCGCCCACCGGCGAGCACGCCGACTACCTCGAGCGCGCGCTGCCAGGCAAGAAGCTCAAGGAGCTCGGCCGACAGCTGCGGCGGCTCGCCGACGACGGCACCGTCGCGTGGGACATTGCGCGCGATCCCTCGGCGATCGCGGCGGCGCTCGGCGACTTCCTCACCCTCGAGGCAGCCGGCTGGAAAGGCCGCGCCGGCACCGCCGCGGAGCGCGATCCCGCGATCCGCGCCTTCATGGAGGCCGCGATCCCGGCGCTCGCCCGCGACGGCAAGGCCGAGATCGTGCGGCTCTCGCTCGCGGGGCGCGCCATCGCGGCGCTGATCGTGCTGCGCAGCGGCGACGCTGCCTGGTGCTGGAAGATCGCCTACGACGAGCACCACGCCCGCGCGTCGCCCGGCGTCCAGCTCATCCTGCATGCCACCACGGCTCTCCTCGCCGAGCCCGGCCTCGCCTGCGTCGATTCGTGTGCGGCGCCCGACCATCCGATGATCGATCACATCTGGCGCGATCGCCTTGCCCTCGCCGACCGGCTGGTGCGCCCGGGGCCCACTGGCGGCGCAGCCTTTGCGCTCACCCGCGCGCTCGAGACCACCCGCCGCGGCGCCATCACTATCGCCAAGCGCGGACGCAACCTACTGCGGCGATAGCCTGTTGGAACCCCACGCGCTGGCGGAATGCCGCTTGTGCGTTCCCTAGTGCCGCCGATTTGAAGTTCCTTTAACACTGCGGCAAACTCGGTTAGGAACTTCAAATCGAAAAGGCGGCACTAGAATCATTGACTTGCTAGTGCCCCTTTGCTTCCGAAGTTCGTGTCAGTGGGTGCTGCGACGACTTACGAACTTCGGAAGCGGGGCACTAGGCTTTGCACGGGAGACGCCAGCCAGTAAGCAGGGACCTGATCACCACCGCGACCTGGGGCGTGCAAGTCGATCGATGACCGAAGAGTTCCGCCCCACCGGCCTCCGTAATATCGCCCGCCGTGACATCGACTGGGCGCTGCTCGCGCCGCTCTTGGCCCACGTGATCGTGACCCACGTGGTGGTGCTGGTGGTGCGCGTCACCATTTCCTACCGCACCATTGAGCTCGGGCTCCCGGCGCTGTGGCTCGGCGCCATCTCGGCCAGTTTTGCCATCCTGCCGATTTTCACCGC
Organism: Xanthobacteraceae bacterium; assembly: GCA_036845065.1. Taxonomy (GTDB): domain Bacteria; phylum Pseudomonadota; class Alphaproteobacteria; order Rhizobiales; family Xanthobacteraceae; genus VAZQ01. The sequence continues at coordinate 9,959 of DAIUEP010000141.1, forward strand.
GCTGCGCATCGGCCGCTACATCGACCGCGGCCATGACGCGCACGCGGCCTGGATCGGCAGCGCGCTCATGCTCGTGTCCGCGGTCGCCCTGTGGGCGTGGCCGGCATCGGCGCTCCATCTGCTTGCCTTCACGATCCTGCTCGGAACCGGCCACATGTTCCTGATGGCCGCGCAGCAGATGCTGTGCGTGCGCAGCGCCAGCGAGAGCGGACGCGAGGTCGCCTTCGGGCACTACATGGTCGCGGTCTCGATTGGGCAAGGGCTCGGACCCTTCCTGGTCGGCTGGATCGGCGGTGGGGTCGCGGTGCCGGCCACCGGGCCGCTGTTCGTGGTCGGGGTCATCACGGCGGTGCTCTGCATGGGCGTGGCGCTCACGGTCCGGCCGGCAATGCGACAGGCGCAGGCGACCGACGGGATCACCGTGCCGCTCGCCGAGCTGCTGCGGCGGCCCGGCATGTCGGCCGTGCTGATCGCCAGCGTGGTGACGGTGACGGCCGGCGACCTGCTGGTGATCTACCTCCCGCTGCTGGGCGCCGAGCGCAACATCGAGGCCAGCCACATCGGCCTCCTGCTGACCGTGCGTGCGGTCGCCGCGCTGGTGGCGCGCGTCTTCTACGCGCGGCTGATCCAGGCCATCGGCCGCCTGCCGCTGACCCTCATCAGCACGCTCGTCGGCGCCGCCGCATTCATCCTGATGGCGGTGCCCTCGCTGCCAGTCATGTACGCGGCCTCGGCCGCGATCGGGGTCGGGCTTGGAATTGCGGCCACGCTGACCATCTCGGGCATCGTCGCGGTCGCTCCGCCCGAGGCGCGCGCGACCGCGATGACCATGCGCATCACCGGCAACCGGCTCGGCCTCGTGCTGATGCCGCTGGTCGCGGGCCTGATCGCCGCCGCCACCGGCGTGGCCGGCATCCTGCTCTTGACGGCTGGCAGCCTGACCGCCTGCGCGCTCGGCATGCGGGCGAGCCAGCCGCGTGGCTGATGATCGGGCAGTCCAGCCCCGCAATGGCTATAGGTTCTTGAAGAGATCAAATGGTTAAGCACGACGCGAAGTTCTTTGCTGTGAACTCTTGATCGGCTGCGCCACGCCGACTAATCGTGCGCCGTCGCTCGAAGCATTGCACCGCCGAGACGGCCGACACCCGAGCGCCAGAGGGCTCCCATGCAGCGCAAACCGCGCAACGACGGTCCGATCGATCTCGACACGCTGCTTGATCCGGCGCGTGCGTTTGCGCATCCAAACGACGTCGTTGGCGACCCCGATCTGACGGCGTCGGAAAAACGCGCCATCCTGGCCTCCTGGGCGAAGCGCGCCTGCGCAGCCGAAGCGCTGGCCGCCCGCTCGCGGCCTGTGGGCGCAACCCCCGTCTGCTACGACGACATCGTGGATGCGCTGCGCGCGCTCGACCGGCAGACCGTTCCGTTCCGGCCGCGCCCGCACTACCGGCATGTGCTCGAGAACCGCATCCCCGGCGTCTTCGGCCGCGACACCCGCGATGACGAGCGCGACCAGCCGCTGCACTAAGCTCTGCCGTCCTTCCGCTCCGCCGTTCAAGCGGTGTAGCATCCGCTCTCCTGGTGACCGGGAGACGGGCATGCGCAGCGTATTGCAGACGGCAGCGTGGCTCCTCCTCGCGCTCGGCGCGACTCCGGCGCTGACTCAGGAGCCCGTCACGTTCCGGGGCAAGACCATCACCCTGATCGTCGGCTCGCAGGCCGGCGGCGGCACCGACGCCACAGGCCGCCTGATGGCGCCGTTCCTCGCCAAGTACCTGCCCGGCAATCCCAACGTGATCGTCGAGAACCGGCCGGGCGCCGACGGCATCGTGGCGCTCAACTATTTCGTCCAGCAGGTCAGGCCCGACGGGCTCACCGCCACCGCCGGCGACAGTCCGCAGATCGATCCGATCCGCTATCGCGCCCCGCAGTCGCGCTACGATCCGACCCGGTTCGAGTTCGTGGGCGGGATCGGACGCGGCGGCTCCATGATCGTCATGGACAGCGCCGCCGAGAAGCGGCTTGCCGACAAGTCGGCCGCGCCGGTGACGATCGGGGTCGCCAGCGCGGTGCCGCGCTCCGGGCAGGCGATCGCGGCCTGGGGGATCGGCTTTCTCGGCTGGAACGCCAAATGGGTGCTGGGCTATCGCGGCACCAGCGCGCTGATGCTGGCGCTGCAGCAGGGCGAGCTCGACATGACGGCGACCAGCAACGCGTTCTCGCTGCAGCACCTGATCGACAGCGGCAAGTTCAAGGTGCTGGTGCAGAGCGGCGGGCTGCAGGACGGCAAGCTCACGCCGCGCCCGGAATTCCCCAACGCGCCGCTTTTGTCCGACCTCTTGGCCGGCAAGCTCGATCCGATCGCCCGCAAATCTTTCGACTATTGGCGCGGCGTGCTGCTCGCCGACAAATGGCTTGGCCTGCCGCCCGCGACACCGGCCGCCATCGTCGAGGCCTACCGCAAGGCCTATCGGGCGATGGCGCGCGATGCCGAGTTCCTCGCGCAGGGCCGCCGCATCAGCGAGGTGTTCGCCCCGATGACGGACGCGGACATCCGCTCGCTGGTGCAGGCCGGCGCCGACGCGCCGCGCGAAGCGATCGAGTTCCTCGACGCGCTCCTGCGCCGGCAGGGCATTGCGATGTAGCGCCGCAGCGCCGCCCTTGGTGGGGCGAGCGCATTTGGTTTCGTTTTGCCAAAACGCGCGACATCGAACTGCCGCATCCACGAACGGTCTGGTTTTGTTAGCCCGCGCCGCGGGCTCCCTACCCTCTCCCCATAGCCCGTGAATACGGGCGTGAACGCCCTTATCTCGGGAGAGGGTGGCGAAGTCGAGCGAATGCGAGACTGAGC